>NZ_JAGIQE010000025.1:0-102556 GCF_017815075.1 Burkholderia sp. AcTa6-5
CGGATCCTGCGCGCACGCAGCCAGCAGCAACAGCAGCCCCGGTGCGAGTAAACGGCGATACATGGGTACTTTCCTCAAGTTTTATCGGCGCCGCAATGCTTCGAGCTATTCCACCCCGCGAGCTCGTACCCGGTTTGCGCGCGGCGCAGCGGATACAATTCCATCCGCCAACGCCGACACGCATCCCTAGGCTCTCTCAGGCTCTCTTCGAATCGTTCCGTCACTGTTTCATTGCCGCCGCTTTTCGCTGCCCCGACTGTGCCGGCATCGCGCTCCAAACATGACGCGACAAACAATAGTGACGTGGTGAGCAATAATAATGGAGAAAAATGGCATGTCAAGGCCCTTCGCGTGTTTAAAGTTTGCGTGACGCGTCAGCTTTGATATGCTCTTCCTCGCCAAAACCCCTGGAGACCCCATCGAGATGTCCACCACCGAGCAGGCCAACGTCGATCTCATCACCGCCAACAAGGTGCGCGATCTCCTGAACCGGAACGGCATTCCGCCGCGAAGTCACAACACGACGATCGCGAACGTGCTCGGCCTGAGCTTCTCGGTCGTCACGCGCAAGATGAAGGGCCTGATCCCGTGGAACCTGTCGCAGTTGCAGGACATCGCGACGCACTTCGGCGTGCCGCCCGCGATCCTGCTCGACGACAAGGGCACGCAGCCGGCCGCGGCCGAGATGATCGACGCGACGTTCGTGATCGAATCGAAGCGCTTGCGCTGCCGCGCGGCAATCTCGACGAAGGCCACCAGCCAGATCGAAACGGACTTCGTCGCGCTGCAGTGGCAGGGCGAATGGATCGTCACCGAACGCCAGCACGCACGCGAGGGCCGCACGTATCCGGTCGACGTGATCGAGCTGCGCTCCGCGCAGCCGAACGTGTATGCGGCTCGGATCGCCGTGGTCGACGATTCGCACGACGTCGCCGAAACGGTCTGTGAATATTTCATCGAGAAAGGCGTGAACGCGATTCCGTACTTCGACGGCGCGAGCTTCCGCAAGGCGCTGGAAGTCGAGGATTTCGACGGCTACATCCTCGACTGGATGCTCGGCGACCAGACGGCCGCCGAACTCGTGCGCGGCATCCGCTCGAGCGAGAACAGCGGCGCGCCGATCTTCCTGCTGACCGGCAAGATCTCGACCGGCGAAGCGAGCGAGGACGAGATCGCGCACATCGTGTCGCACTACAACGCGCGCTGCGAAGAAAAGCCGGTGCGCCTGCCGATCCTGTTCGCGGAAGTCGCCCGCGAGCTGAAGCTCACGCTGCCGGCGGCGACGGCGACGAACTGAGAACCGGGCGCCGGGAACGGCGACCGGCGCGACAACCCGCTACACGCATCACCAGACCGAGGAAAAGACATGCGCGTTTCAACCATCTGGACCCAAAGCCTGCTGACGGCCTGCCTGCTCGGGATGGCCGCCGCGACATGGGCCGCGTCGTCGTTCACGTTCACCGTCGACGGCAAGATCAGCAAGAGCAACCAGCAGGGGAAGATGACCTACGTCTTTTCCGAGCAGGCGCTGATGGCGCTGCCGCAACATACGATCGTCACGTCGACGAGCTGGACGCCGAAGGCCGCCTTCACGGGCCCGCGCCTGTCCGACGTGCTGAAGACGGTCGGCGCGCACGGCACGCAGATCGAATTCCGCTGCATCGACGAATACACGTTCACGATTCCCGTGTCCGATGCGGCCAGGTACGGCGTGATCCTCGCGCGGACGATGAACGGCAAGGTGCTCGGCAACGACAACTACGGCCCGCTGTGGATCATGTATCCGCGCGACCAGTATCCCGACGAGCTGAAGACGCCGCTCGGCGAAGCGAAGTTCGCGTGGCAGATCATCGGTCTGACCGTGAAGTGACATGACGCGGCGGCGATGGAAAAATAGAAAGATCATCCTGATCCTCGGCTCGCTGTGGATCATGGGGTTCGCCGCGTGGGCGTTCCTGCTGTGGGATCTCCTCGCCACCTCGGTCAACGAGGGCGTGCTCGAGGGGCCGCGTGAAGGCGTGTTCTGGACCGCCGCGCAATACCGCAACGTCTATACGCGCTTCGACCGGCAGCTGATTCTCTACGCGACGCGCGAGGACGACGATTTCGATCACGTGCAGATGCAGCTCGACAGCCTGTCGGTGTCGTTCGGGTTCCTGCAGCGGCCGTCCGAAGTGTCCCAATACTGGCTGCGCATCCCGCGCGCGCGCAACGAGATCGACGCGCTCGGCGAATTCATGACGCGCCTGAAGCGCGAGGTGCCGCTGCTGCGCGATTCGCCGAAGCAGGCGCGGCAGGTGATCGACGAAGTCAATGCGTACTGGCCGAAGGTCAACGGCCTCGCGAACTCCTTCCGCGCGATCGAAATGGCGCAGCGCGATTTCACGTTCCATCAATTGAAGGACAAGCAGCGCGCGATCCTGATCCTCGGCATCGTGCTCGGTGTGATCCTGTGCGCGCTGTTCCTGCTGCTGTTCTATACGATGCGCACGCGCGACGACCTGCTCGAACGGCAGAACGCGGCGCTCGATGCGGAACGCAAGGCGTCCGACCGCGCGTTCGAGATGATCGAGGCCAAGAACGCGTTCCTCGGGATGGTCAGCCACGAACTGCGTACGCCGCTGCAGGCGATTTGCGGATCGATCGAGATCCTGCTCGCACGCCCGCAGTCCGACGCGAACCTGAAGACGATCCGGCGGCTGCAGAATTCCGCGCTGTCGCTGGAAGCGCTCGTCAAGGACCTCACCGACTACATCAAGCTGCGCTCGACGAAACGCGTCGCCGAACTGGATACCGTCGGCATCGCGCCGCTGCTTGCCGAGGCGCTCGAACCGCTGCGCGAGAGGATCGCGACGAAACGGATCACGGTCACGCAGCGCGTCCAGCCGCCCGGCCTCGCGATCCGCTCCGATCGCAAGCTGCTGCGGCAGGTGCTGTCGAACCTGATCGAGAACTCGGTCAAGTACACGGCCGGCGGCTCGATCACGGTGGCGATCACGCTCGCCGATGCGCCGGCCGGCCAGCAGGTGAAGATCGCCGTGCGCGATACCGGCGCCGGCATCGCGAAGCAGCATCTGTCGAAGATCTTCGAGCCGTTCTATCGCGCGAACGACGCGGTCGGGCTGCACGTGGACGGGATCGGCATGGGGCTCGCGGTCGTGCGCGAAATCGTGACGACGCTGCGCGGGCATGTGGACGTGCGCAGCGCGGTCGGCGAAGGCAGCGAGTTCGTCGTGACGCTGCCGGTCGAAGTGCCCGGCGTCGATACGGCCGGCACCGCGACCGGCGACGTGCCCGCGCTGCCGCCCGTGCTGCCGCACCGCGACCGGCGCGCGCTGGTGGTCGACGACAACGACAACGCGCGCGAGACGCTTGGCGCGATGCTGTCGGCGCTCGGCGTCGAGGCCGATCTGTGCGGCACCGGGCAGGAAGGCGTCGCACGCTTCGGTACGGGCCGCTACGACCTCGTCGTGCTCGATCTAGAACTGCCGGACCTGAGCGGATTCGACGTGGCGCGGCGCATTCGCGCGGTGGCGGAGCCCGACGACGACGGCCGGCATCCGGCGATTCTCGGCGTCAGCGCGTATGAATCGGCGGCGCTGCGCGAGAACAAGCGGGCGTTCGACGCGTTCCTGCCGAAGCCGGTTCACCTGCGCGAACTCGGCGCGCTCGTCGAGAAGCTGCTCGCCTGAGCCGCGCGCGGGCGCGGCGTTACGCGTTTCCGTCCGCTTGCGTTTCCGTCCGCTAGCCCGCTCGCCGGCTTTGCCTACTCGCCGATCAGATGCAGCACGATGTCGCGCCGGTGCGCCGCGCGACGATGCTCGAACAGATAGATCCCCTGCCACGTGCCGAGCACCATGCGCCCGTGCTCGACCGGAATCGACAGCTGCACCTGTGTGAGCGCGGTGCGCAGATGCGCGGGCATGTCGTCGGCGCCTTCGGTGTCGTGCTCGTAGCGCGTGTCGTCCTCGGGCGCGAGCGTCGCGAAATAGCGTTCGATATCGCGCTGCACCGACGGATCCGCGTTCTCCTGGATCAGCAACGACGCCGACGTATGGCGGCAGAACACGGTGAGCAGGCCGGTGCGGATCGCCTGCTGGTCGACGAACGCACGCACCTGCTGCGTGACTTCGACGAGGCCGCTGCCGCGCGTATCGACGCCGACGTGCGTGATGGCCTGTTGCATCGTCGTGACCTCAGGTCAGCGCCGAGAAGCCGTCGGCTTCGATCTGCTTCGCGTCGGCGGGGCGCACGACGCGCGCGACTTCGACCCCATCGCGCAGGAATACCAGCGTCGGCCACAGCTTCACCCCGAACGAGCGACCGAGCGGACGGCCGGGGCCGTCCTCGATCTTCAGGTGCCGCACGGCAGGATGCGCGGAGAACGACGCCGTGATCGCGGGCTGCGCGCCTGCGCAGATCCCGCACCAGTTCGCGCCGAATTCGATGACGGTTGCGCCGCCCAGTGCGTCGACTTCCGCGCGGGTCGGCGCGTTGGCGGTGTAGCGTTGCTCGGTGTCCATCAGGCCCTCGTGTGCGTTGGCGGAACGTGACTGCGCGCGCCCGCGTGATGCAAAGCGGGCGCGGCCTTCGATTTCTTACTGTAGCGGAAAAGCCCGCGCATTGCCGGCTCGGTCCGGCGCGGCGCCGGCGCCTTTTTGCGCACCGTTCGGAATGACACGACAAGATTCGGAGCGTCGCGTCGCCGCGACGGGTTCAGCATGAGAACCGATCCCGTCAACGAAGGACTCGACCATGAATGCGCCGCATTGCGTCACCGAACCGAACATCCTCTACTTCGGCACGCCCGTCGTGCTGGTCAGCACGCTGAACGAAAACGGCACGGCCAATCTCGCGCCGATCTCGTCCGCGTTCTGGCTCGGCTGGCGCGGCGTGATCGGCATCGCCGCCAGTTCGCAGACCACCCGCAACCTGCTGCGCACCGGCGAATGCGTGCTGAACCTGCCGTCGTCGGCGCAGGCGGACGCGGTGGACCGGATCGCGCGCACGACCGGCACGTATCCGGTGCCCGACGGCAAGCGCGCGAAAGGCTACGTATTCGAACCCGACAAGTTCGGCACGGCCGGGTTCACCGAGGCCGCGTCGCAAACGGTCGCGCCGCCGCGCGCGCTCGAATGCCCGGTGCATATGGAGGCGGTCGTCGCGGCCACATACGGGATCGGCGACGACATGCCCGACCTGCGCGGCCGCATTCGCGTGTTCGAGATGCGCATCCAGCGCGTGCACGCGCACCCCGACCTGCTGATGGACGGTCATCCGGACCGCATCGATCCGGACAAGTGGTCGCCGCTGATCATGAGCTTCCAGAAGTTCTACGGGCTGGCGCCGCGCCAGATGCATCCGTCGCGGCTCGCCGACATTCCCGAGCACGCGTATCGCAGCCCCGACATCGAGCGCGCGCGCGAGGCGGGTGTGCTGACCGGTACCGGGCGGTCATGACGCCGCACGCGTCGGCACGGCGGCATCGCCGGCGAACGTGACGCGGATGATCGACGCGGTATTCGGCGTCGCGATGCCGGGCGCGCTGTACGACGCGTGCCGCGGCGGCGGCGCGACCAAGCCGATCGGATAAGATACGGCCGGCCACGCACCTTGGCCGATGACCGAACCGACGGAGTGTTTTCAGTGATTCAACCGACTCAAGTATTCAAGGACAACCTCGCGCAACTGCCGGCCATCGACGGCATCGCGCGCATCGATCTCGTCGGCGCGAACGGCGACGTGGTCGCGACCATCGAGAACCAGCCGGGCAAGCAGGGCTCGCTCGCGGTGTACCACTATCTGAAGCAGGCGTTCGGCACGCTCGACGCGAAGGCGGCCGAACACGGCCTCGCGGTGTTCGCCGAACATACGGCCGACGCACGTAATCGTCCGGGCGCGCACCCGAACGTCGATCGTCTGCTGGCGATCGTCGCGGGCGGCGATGCGCTGCGCATCGACGTCGTCGCGAACGGCTGAGAGTCGGCGGCGGCACGTGGGCGTGCCGCCGGGCGGTGCGCGCGACCGTGACATACGGGCGAAAAAGCGCGATTGCCGCGCCCGTTCCACTTTCCCCGGGGACAGTCTGGGTGTTTCTTTCCATTGCGTCACCGCTCATCCGCCATCTTGCTTCGATCGTTTCGATCGCGGTATTGGCCAGTGTCACGTTCGGTGGCACGGCATCGGCCGAGCCGCTGCGCACGGGCTCCGATATCGCCGGGGCGTCGCTCGTGCCATTCGGCACGCTGCCGCGCTCGCCTGAAAACGGTTCGCTCGATCCGTTCTGCACGCAATATCGCGCGAAAACGACCACGGCGGCCGGCCGCGAGGTCGCGCAGCGCGACTGGATCGTGACGTCCGAGGCACCGCTCGGACGATACACGGTCGTCACGTTCGCGAGCGGATTCAGCGCCGGCACGAGCGCGATCTGCTTCGCGCGCAACGGCAATATCGGCGTATTCGACGGCACGACGCTCGTCGCGCTCGGCTACACCGCACGCAAGGCCAACTGGCAGCTCGGCTCGGCCGATCGGCTGGAAAGCGGCGCGCTGCTGATCTGGGGCGGCGACGGCCCGGCGCCGCCCGTCGGCGAGCTGCACGAACACAACGGCGAACTGCGGCTGACCCGCGTCGCCGCCGAAAGCACACACTGCAACGGCCACGCGGTCGTGCCGAACGTGTATGGCAAGCCGCTCGACGCGGCACGCAAGATACTGATCGCGCATGGCTGGCAGCCGCTGCGTCCGCGCGAGAAACCGGACGCGATGGACGGCGCAGCGACGCTCGCGAAGCACGGCATCGTCGAAGCCGAAGCGTGTTCAGGCACCGGGATGGGGTATTGCGCGCTGCGCTACCGGAACGCGGCCGGCGTGCTCGGCGTGACGACGGTAGGCGGCGAGCCGGACCGGCCATCCGCGAATACCGTGATCGACTATCAGGTGGCCTGTCGCAAACAGTGAGAGGGGTGCGGGCCGCGCATGCGCGATGCATGCGCCACGCGATCCGTGCCGTCCGGCCATCGTCCGTTCGCTCGATTGACCGGCCTCGCACGCCCTCCTAAACTGGGTTCCCTTTTACGCCGCACCAGCAAAAGGGAATGCCATGATCGACTTTTCCACGCTCGCGCTGTTCTCCGGCGCGTGTCTCGCGCTGACCGTTACACCCGGCCCCGACATGCTGCTGATCGCGTCCCGCAGCGTGAGCCAGGGGCGGCGCGCCGGCTTCGCGACGCTCGCGGGCATCCAGGCCGGCACCTACTGTCACGCGCTCGCGGCCGCGCTCGGTCTGTCGCAGCTCTTCGTCGCGGTGCCGCTCGCGTACGACGCGGTACGTTTCGCAGGCGCCGCGTATCTGCTGTATCTCGCGTGGAAGACATTCCGTTCGGATGCGACTGCGCTGTCGCCCGTCGCGTCGCAACGTCAGCGCTCGACCGCGACGATCTTTCGCCAAGGGCTGACGACGAACCTGCTGAACCCGAAGATGGCGTTGTTCGTGCTCGCGCTGTTCCCGCAGTTCGTGCGGCCCGAACAGGGTTCGATCGCCGTGCAGATTCTCGTGCTCGCGACGGTGCTGAACCTGATCGGGATCGTCGTGAACGGCGCGGTGATTCTGTCCGCGAGCCGGCTGAGCCAGCGGATCGGCGCACGCCGCCGGCCGTCGAAGGTGCCGCAGTATCTGCTCGGGTCGGTATTCGTGGGTCTCGCGGCGCGGCTCGCGGTGGTGGGGCGCAACTAACCCCGTCGCGAATGCGTAGTACCCGGCCCCTTGTTCACCCATCCGCCTTGCACTCGCGCGTATCCGCCACGACACGCAACTTGTCGCTCTCGAACAAGCTCGCCGGCGTCACCGTGCGGCGACGCCACGGAATCCGGCCGAAGTACCAGATCCTCCAGAGGCCGAGCGGATGACCGGGATTCCGGCGCAGCAGCATGTCGAAGGTCTCGACGTCGCCGAGCACGATCCGCGTGGCATCGCGCACGATCTCGCGCACGAAACGCGAACAGAACTGCCGGCGCGACGCGAGGTTGAAACCCGTGTCGTACACCACGCCGATCCTGCGCCTCGCCGCGTCGACGAGCCGCCGTCGCTGCGCGGCATCGAGCGGCTGCGTCAGCCGCGCGACCACGCATGCGCCGCAGTCGGAACGCGCGACAAACCGCGACATCGTCGTGACGCGCGATAGCGGAAACGTGCTCTCCGCGATCAGCGCCTCGCCGCCGCGCTCGCCGACGACGATTCCAACGTGATTCGTCCATGAGCGCGTCGCGCTCGCCACTTCGAGAAACGGCCGCACGGTGACGCGGATGAAGACGATGTCGCCGATTTCCGGTTCGACCGGCAACGGCATCGCATGCGATTCGGGCGAACCGAAGGAAAAGCGGCGCCCGCGGCGTGCGCCGGGCGAGCGGACCAGAGACGGCTGGCGGCCGGTGTCGACGACCATACGAGCCTCGCGCAAGTGAACATGGAGCGAGCATGGCAGGCGTTGCCGCGCACCGCATCCGGTTCATGCGCGAGGGTGCGAATCCGCGCCGCCGGGTGGCGGATTTCGATACCGGCACGAGGCGCAAGGCGCCGAAGCGTGGAAGCCGTCAGCGCGTCGCCCCCAGCGCGACGCGCAGCCGCTCCATCAATCGCGTGTAGTGCCGCAGCACGTCGTCCTTCGGCACGACGCTCGCGGTCGCGAAACGCTCGGACCACACCGGCTTCCAGGCATACGAGCCGTGCACGCTGCGGTCGCCGTCGGGCGCCTGGATCAGCGAGCGAATCCGCGCGTCGCGGCCCGGCCCCGTATGCATCTCGAACAGCGCATGAATGAACGTGTGATACGCGTCGTACACGTCGTCGTCGAACAGGTAGCGGTAGATGTGGAACGTGCGGTCGAGGTCGCGCTTCGCGCGGATCACGTCGTCCGGCGAGATGTCCTTCCAGTAGCCGATCCACGTGTAGAAGCACAGCAGCGCATTGAGCTGCGGCGCGACCGTGTCGTACAGCGCGAGCCGCTTTTCGATCAGCCGCTGATTGGTCCACTGCACGAGTTCGAGCCGCTTCAGCCGGCGCGCGACGAGCCAGCCGAGACAGGCGACCGACAACGGCGTCAGCACGCCGAGCACGAGCTTGACGATTTCCAGCGAATTCCACGGCGTATTGAATGGCTGCATGTAGGGCTCGACAGGAAGAAACGCATTCGCGGCGACGCACGACCTGGCGCGCTATGCAGCGCCGTTCGGCCGATCGCGTCGGCATCGACCGTTAGTTGCTTGCACATCGACCGGCGTGCGACCGCACCGGCAATCCGTGCGATGCGACTCACCCCGTCAGTTTATCGGGCGATTGTCACCGTGCCATGACCGCTCGTCGACGCATCGCCGCACGCCCCGCCCCGCCCCGCTTCAGGTTGGTAGCGCCGACGTGAGCTTGACCTTCTGCATCGGAATGTCGGTCTTCACGCTCAGCACGCCGGGAATACGCGTCAGGTATTCCATCTGGAAGCGCCGGTAATCGTCGATGTCGGCCGCGACGACGCGCAGCAGGAAATCGCAGTCGCCGGCCATCAGGTGGCATTCGACGACTTCCGGCATCTGCTGGACGGCCTCGGCGAAACGGTTCACCGATTCCGCGTCCTGCCCCTTCAGCCATACGCGCGTGAAGATCGTCAGCCCCTTGCCGACCTTCGCCGGGTTCAGCACGGCCACGTATTTCTCGATCACGCCGGCTTCCTCGAGCAACCGCACGCGCCGCAGACACGGCGACGGCGACAGCCCGACCTCCTGCGCGAGCTCCACGTTCTGCATGCGGCCGTCGCGCTGCAGCGCGTTCAGGATCCGGCGGTCGATCGCGTCAAGTTTCATGTGGCATCCGATTTCAAAAAATTCGCGTATTACGCGTTCAATGCCAAATTCTGAGAAAAATATGGCGACAACGCAACCCGATTCGAGTCAAAAAAGCAGACAATTCCTCCCCCGAAGGAGGAGTAATGAGCAGTAGCGTTTCAACGTCGTCCGGGCTTCGCGACAAGCCCGCCTATGTCGCCGAGATGGGTCGCGGTTTGCGCGCGGCGCTGCCCGTCATGCTGGGTTTCGTGCCGTTCGCGCTGGTGCTCGGCGCGCAGGCTGCGCAAAAAGGGCTGAGCCTGTTCGAAGTGCCGATGATGACGGGCCTGAACTTCGGCGGCGGCTCCGAATTCGCGGCGATCCATCTGTGGACGTCGCCGCCGCACATCGCGCTGATCGTCGCGATGTCGTTCCTCGTGAATTCGCGCCACATCCTGATGGGCGCCGCATTCGCGCCCTACCTCCGGCGCCTGCCGCGCCGCCGCGCGTTCGTCGCGCTGTTCTTCATGTGCGACGAGAGCTGGGCGATGTCGCTCGCCGACGCGCGCGAACGCTCGGCCACGCACATCAGCGTGCCCTATTACGCGGGCATCTGCGTGGGGCTCTACCTGACGTGGATCTCGATGACGACGCTCGGCGCGGCGGTCGGCCCGACCATCGGCGACGTCGAACAGTACGGCTTCGACATGGCGTTCACGGCCGTGTTTCTGGTGCTGCTGCGCGGGATGTGGAAAGGGGTGCGCGCGAGCCGTCCGTGGTTCGTGAGCCTCGTCGTCGCGGCGGGCACCCATCTCGCGCTGCCCGGTGCGTGGTATGTCGCGGCCGGCGCCTGCGCGGGGCTGATCGCCGCGCTGCTGTGGGAGCCACGCGATGCCTGAGCTTCCGGATTTCGGCACCGTCGCGACGATCGTGCTGATGGCGTCGACCACCTACCTGTCGCGCATTCTCGGCTACGTGCTGCTGCGCAACCGCACGCTGAGCCCGCGGATGGCGTCGGTGATGGAGAACGTGCCCGGCTGCGTGCTGATCTCGGTGATCGCGCCGGCGTTCGTGTCGACGCGCCCGGCCGACCTGCTCGCGCTCGCGATCACGCTCGTCGCGGCGACACGCCTGTCGATCCTGCCGACGGTCATCGTCGGCGTCGCGTCGGCCGGCCTGCTGCGCTACCTGCTCGGCTGAGCGGGTCCGGACTGCCGCACCGGCACGCACCTTCCACGACACGACGATCCTCGCGCCGGAATGCTAGCCTTGTGGCCTGCGCCACACCGCACCTCCCCTGTCATTGCCCTTCACGAGGATCGCCCCGATGCAAGCAACCCGCCCGCTGTTCGACCGTGTCCTGCTCACCAACGACGACGGATTCGACGCTCCCGGCCTCGACATACTCGAACAGGTCGCCACGCAACTCGCGCGCGAAGTGTGGATCGTGACTCCAGCCGAGGACCAGAGCGGCACATCGCATTCGCTGAGCCTGCATGAACCGTTGCGCGTGCATCGCAAGGGCGAGCGGCGCTTCGCGGTGCGCGGCACGCCCGGCGATTGCGTCGCGATCGCGGTCAGCCACCTGATGAAGGGCGCCCGGCCCGACGTCGTACTGTCCGGCGTGAATCGCGGCGCGAACCTCGGCACCGAAACGGTGTTTTCCGGTACGGTCGGCGCGGCGATGACGAGCATGCTCGTGGGCGTGCCGGCCATCGCGCTGAGCCAGGCCTTCACCGATCGCAACGCGGTGCCGTGGGGCACCGCGCTCGCGCATGCGCCGGACGTGATCCGCCGGCTCGTCGCCGCCGGCTGGGACAGCGACGCGTGCCTCAACGTGAATTTCCCGCCGCGGCCGACCGACGACGTGCGCGGCCTGAAGGTGACGAACCAGGGCGCCGGCACGCTGCAGGGTGTAGAGATCGTGTCGGGACGCGATCCGCGCGAGATCGACTATCACTGGCTGAAGCTCGCGCGCGCGCCGCGCGACGACGATGCGGATTCGGAAACGGTTGCGCTCGGCGAAGGGTATATCTCGGTCACGCCGCTCAAGTTCGAGCGCACGCACGATCAGGCGCTCGCGCGGCTGCGGTCGAACCTCGGCTGATCGCAAGCGCCTTCGAATGACCCGGCTGCCACGCACGCCATACGGGTCCACCGCCTCAGTGCATCACGTCAGATTCAAGCCGCCGTCGAGCATCACGATCTCGCCCGTCACGTAATCGGACGCGACGAGCATCGCGACCGTCTGCGCGATATCGTCCGGCGTCGCCGCGCGGCGCATCGGCGCGCGTTCGCGCCAGAGCTGCTGCGCTTCCGTCCAGTCGGCGGTCAGCGGCGTATCGACGAGCCCCGGCGCGACCGCATTGACGCGAATCGCGGGAGCCAGCGTGCGCGCGAGCAGCCGCGTCGTGTGATTGAGCGCGGCCTTCGCGGCCGCATACGGAATCGACGCGCCCTTCGGCCGCATGCCCGCATGCGAGCTGACGTTCACGACGCACCCGGCCCGCCCGCGCGACGCCGACTCGCGCAGCGCGGCTTCCGCTTCGGCGACCAGCCGGAACGGCGCGATCACGTTGATTTCATGCACCTCGCGCCACACGTCGGGCGTGGCCGCTGAGAGGTCGTCATGCGGAATCACGCGGCTGACGCCCGCATTGTTCACGAGCACGTCGAGCCGGCCGTGCACCGCGAGCGCGTCGCGGATCAGCCGCACGCGTTCGGCATCGTCGGCGAGATCGGCTTGCACGTACGCGCCGCCGAGTTCGCGCGCCATCGCGCGGCCGGCGCCGGCCGAGCTGCGCGAATGCAGGATCACCGCGTAGCCGTCGGCCGCCAGCCGACGCGCGACGGCCGCCCCGATCCCCGACGTCGAGCCGGTGACGAGCGCGACCGGCCGGTGCACGCGCGACGCGCGCGGCTCGCCGGCGGCTTCGGCTTCTGGAGCGGTTTCGGTGTCGGTTTCGGCAATCGGGGCAGAGATCGGCGGCAGCGGCGCGTCCATGGCGTGGGACCCTGTCAGTGGCGTTCCCGCATCATAAGCGCGACGGGGCCGCGGGAAGCGAATTCATCCTCATTGGCCGAACGGCCTGCTCCGGTAATGACGTGCAATCGACCGTCATGGCCGTTTCGGCAGCTCGACATACTCCTCGAGCTCGCCCGCGATATAAAGCCGCTTGCCGATTCGCGGGTATTCGCACACGTCGTGTTCGAGCCGCTGCCCGCCGACGAGCAATTCGAGCGGCGCCTCGCCGGTGTTCTGCACCGTATGCGCTTCGCCGCCGCGCGGAAAGCCGATGAAATCGCCGGGCCCGATTTCATTCGTGCGCTCGCCGATCGTCACCGAGCCCGCGCCGGACAGCACGTACACGAATTCTTCTTCGTACAGGTGACGGTGATATTCGGCCGATTCGTGACCGGGCATCAGCGTGAGCAGGTGAACGCCGAATTGCGTCAGGCCGGTCAGGTCGCTGAGTTGCCGCTTGAGACGCACGGCATTGGGATTGAGCGAATGCACCGCGCGCGTGGGTTCCATCTTCGCGATATCGGCGGCCTTCAGCAATTCCCGGGGACAGGGAGTCGACATGGGGAGCTCGCAAGCGTGAATGCTTCGGTTGGACGCGGTGCCGGCGCGGCCCGCGCGGAATGGCTATTGTCCGATATTTTCACGCTTGCAGACGTGCCGCGAACCCCACCGGCTGCGCTGCACTTCATCGAATGCCAGAACGTTGCGCACGCAACCATTCAGGCGGCGAATGACGCGTGACGCTCACCCCACGTGCACGCCGCGCAGCTTCGTCAGCAATGCGACGAGGCGATCGATGTGCGCATCCTCGGTGCGCCACGACGACACGCTGATCCGGAACGCCGGCCGCCCCTGCCACACGGTCGCGCCGAACCACACGTCGCCCGACGCCTGCGCGGCTTCGAGGATCGCCGCCGTTTCCTCGTCGGTGCCGGCGCGCACGAGCACCTGGTTCAGCACGACGCGGTTCAGCACGTCGTAGCCGGCCGCCCGCAGGCCGTCCGCGACCCGCGCCGCCTGCGCGCAATGCCGCTCGACCATCGTCGCGACGCCGGCGCGGCCGAGCGAGCGCAGCGCGGCCCACACGGGAATGCCGCGCGCGCGTCGCGAGAATTCGAGGTTCAGGTTCTTCTGCGCATCCTGCGCGCCGCTCAAATATACGGCGTCGCTGTTCATCGCGGTGGCGAGCGCGGCCGCGTCGCGGCAGATCACCATCGCGCCGTCGTACGGCGTGTTGAGCCATTTGTGACCGTCGGTCGTCCAGCTGTCCGCGCCGTCGACGCCGTCCGTCAGCGCGCGCTTCGACGACGCCCGCGCCCACAGGCCGAACGCGCCGTCCACGTGCACCCACGCGCCGGCCGCCTTCGCGGGCGGAATCAATGCCGCGAACGGATCGAATTCGCCGGTGTTCACTTCGCCGGCCTGCACGCAGAAGATCGTCATGTCGTCGAGCGGCGGCAACTGCGCCGGGTCGATCCGGCCGTGCGCATCGACCGGCGCGACGACGATGCGCTTCATTCCGAAGCCGAGCACGCGCAGCGCCTTCTTCACCGTGATGTGCGCGAGCGCGGAGATCACGACTTTCACCTCGGGCGCGCCGATCAGGCCGTCCTCGTCGATCTCCCAGCCCTTGCGCGCGAGCAGCGCGCGCCGCGCGGCCACCAGCGCGACGAGCGTGCAGGCCGTCGCGCTCGTGCCGAAACCGACCGCGCTGCCTTCGGGCAATCCGAGCGCCTCGACGACCCAGCGCGCGGCCTGGCGCTCGAGCGTTGCGGCCACCGGCGAATTCGCGTACGACGACGCGCATTGGTCCCACGCGAGCATCAGCCGCTCGGCCGCCGCCGCGGCCGGCAGCGTCGCGCCGATCACGAAGCCGAAATAGTTCGGGCCGTTCGATGCGACCGTTGCGGGCGTGCCGTGCTCGTCGAGCAGGCGCAGCACGTCGTCGGCCGGGCGTCCCGTATCGGGCAGCGCTTCGTCGAACGCCGCGAGGCCGGCCAGCGCGGCCGCATCGGGAAACGCGCGCCGTTCGTTCGTTGCAGCCAGATACGCGTGCGCGCGCCGATCGGCGTCGGCCAGCAGGGCGAGTTCGTCCATGTCGGTTGCCTCGGTCAGGGTCAGAGTTGCGAGAGATCGCGGCCGAGCTGCTGCAGCGCGCCGTCGATCCGCTTGTAGTACGTGAACTTGCCGACGCGGGTCGCCTGCACGAGCCCCGCGTCCGCGAGGATGCGCATGTGCCGCGTCGTCGTGGCCGGCGCGATGCCGAGCTTCTCGGTGATGTACGTGCAGCACACGCCGAGTTCGTCGAAGTCGCCGTGCGGCTGCGGCGGGAAATGCTTGCGCGGCTGCTTGAGCCAGCGCAGCACGGCGAGACGGCTTTCGTTGGCCAAGGCGCTGATGCGGATCACGTCGTCCATGGGGTTCGGCTTCGTTTGACGTTTTGAATATTAGCTAAATGACGAAATGTGTGCAATGGGCTTGAACAGCGGTTTCAGCCTGCGATGCCGCGCGCCCGCACGCACCGTCGCGCATTCGATGCGATCGCGGCGAGATCGCCGTCGCAACGTCTCGCCGGCCGCGCGGGCAACGTGCTGTTACGCGAGCGCCTCCGCCAGCCTGTCGATCAACGCGCGCACACGCCGCGGCTGCGCCGCACTCCCCGGATAGACGATCTGCAGATCCACGTCGCCGGGCGAGAACGCGCCGAGCACCTCGACGAGCGCGCCCGACGCCAGGTCCCGTTCGACGTCGACCAGCGATTTCAGCGCGACGCCGTGCCCCGCGACGCACCACGCGCGCACGAGCGCCCCGTCGTTGGCGACGCGCCGGCCGCGCACCACCACGCGCTTCAATGCGCCGTCGATACTGAACGGCCATTCGGCATACAGCTCCTGGCCGAAGCGCATCACGATGCAGTCGTGCGCGGCAAGTTCGTCCGGGTGCATCGGCGTGCCACGTGCGGCGAGATACGCGGGCGCCGCGCACACCACACGCCGCGCACGGCCGAGCGAACGGCTGCGCAACGAACTGTCTGCCAGCGTGCCGCGACGGATCGCGAAATCGAGCCCCTGCCCGACGAGGTCGACATACCCGTCGCCGAGATGCAGGTCGACCGTCACGCCCGGATGCTCGGCCAGGAACGCGTCGAGGACCGGCACGACGCGCTCGCGCCCGAGATCGGCCGGCGCACTCAGCCGCACGGGCCCCGACAGCGTCTGCACGCCCAGCCGCACACGGCTTTCGAGTTCATCGGCCTCGGCCAGCAGGCGTCGCGCACCCTCCGCCAGCGTGCGCCCCTCGTCGGTCAGGCTGATCGCGCGCGTCGTGCGCGTGAGCAGCGCCGCGCCGTAGTGGCGCTCGAGCGCCGTCAGCCGCTCGGACACCGTGGCCGGCGACAGGCCGACTTCGCGGCCCGCCGCGGCCAGCCCGCCCTTCTCCACGATGCGCAGGAACAGCGCGAGGTTGTCGAGCAGCATTGTTCGCTCCTTCCGAAGGATATTTTCGTCGTCTTCTGGATTATCCGGGAAAGCCGCAAACGGTACATTGGTCGCCTGACGATCGACGCGCGGCCGCGCCGCGCTCACACGACGAGAGAAACGCTCATGGAATATCGTACGCTCGGCCGCTCCGGCCTCAAGGTCCCTGTCCTGAGCTTCGGCGCCGGCACGTTCGGCGGCGCCGGCCCGCTGTTCAGTGCCTGGGGCAATACCGGGGTCGACGAAGCACGCCGCCTGATCGACATCTGCATTGAAGCCGGCGTCAACCTGTTCGACACGGCCGACGTGTATTCCGACGGCGCGTCCGAGCGCGTCCTCGGCGCCGCGCTCAAGGGGCGCCGCGACCAGGTGCTGATCTCGACCAAGACGGGCCTGCCGACCGGCGACGGCCCGAACGACGCGGGCACGTCGCGCGCACGGCTCGTGCGCGCCGTCGACGACGCGCTGCGCCGCCTCGACACCGACTACATCGACCTGCTGCAACTGCACGCGTTCGACGCCGGCACGCCGGTCGAGGAAGTGATGTCGACACTGGACGATCTCGTGCGCGCGGGCAAGCTGCGCTATATCGGCGTGTCGAACTTCGCCGGCTGGCAGATCATGAAGTCGCTCGCGGAGGCCGACCGGCACGGCTGGACGCGCTACGTGGCGAACCAGGTGTACTACTCGCTCGTCGGCCGCGACTACGAGTGGGACCTGATGCCGCTCGGCGCCGACCAGGGCCTCGGCGCGCTGGTGTGGAGCCCGCTCGGCTGGGGCCGGCTCACCGGCAAGATCCGGCGCAATGCGCCGCTGCCCGAAGGCAGCCGCCTGCATGAAACGGCCAGCTACGGGCCGCCGGTCGACGACGAACGCCTGTACGACGTGGTCGATGTGCTCGACGCGATCGCGGAAGAAACCGGCAAGACGGTGCCGCAGATCGCGCTGAACTGGCTGCTGCAGCGGCCGACGGTGTCGTCGGTGATCGTCGGCGCGCGCAACGAGGAACAGTTGCGGCAGAACCTCGGGGCGGTCGGCTGGGCGCTGACCGATGCGCAAGTCGCGAAGCTCGATGCGGCGAGCGCGGTGGAAGCGCCGTATCCGTATTTTCCGTATCGCCGGCAGGCGGCGTTCGCGCGGTTGAATCCGCCGATGCGCGGGTAAGCCGCGAAGGCATCGGCATCAGGCCAGCACGCGCGCGTGGCCGAGCAGCACGACCTTGTCTGTCGAACCGTACATCGCGCGGGCGCGCGATACGCTGACGCTCGCCACCGGCAGTTTCAGTCCGCGCTCGCCGACCGTCGTGCGAAACCGGTCCCGCAAGCCGTCGATGAACGGCAGGATCGTGGCCTTCGCGGCCGCGTCGTGCAGGCGCTGCGCATCGCATGGGCGGCCGGAAAAACCCGGGACCAGTTCTGACCGCGCCCCGTCCTGAAAAGGCCCGCGACATGAACGGGGCCTGACCGTACGCGCGGTCCGGGAACAGGACCACCGCCAATGGCTGCCGCCGCAGAACGGCCACAGTAGCCACAGGGATACAAAATCATCCTGTCGGTTCAATTTTGTAGCCCTGCGGACACCAATTTTACATGCGAATTTGTAGCACAAGGGCTACAATATCAGTCAATGTGAGGACTTTTGACGCCCGGGGGCTACAAATGACAACCTTGGCCGATGTTGGAGCGATGTTGAAAGAGGTTCGCCATTCAGCCGGACTTTCTCAGAAAGAGCTGGCCGAGCACGCCGGTGTCGCACGCACGACGCTCGCACGGATGGAGACACTCGCGCGTGGCGACATGAGCGTATCTGCGCTCGTTCGGCTGCTGGAGGCTGCTGGCTATGACCTGCGCGTGGTGAAGCGCGGGCATGGGCGCACCCTCGATGACGTGCTGGCCGAACAGCGCACGATGGGAGACGCGTGACCATGCGGCTTCATGTGTACGTCAAAGGCAAACTCGTTGCGCATCTCTATCGCCAGGCGGACGACTATGCATTGCGCTACACCGCAGACGCACTCGATGCCGACTTTGCCAGTTTGACCATGCCCGTTCGCGAAGATGCCTGGATTTGGCCGCGCGACCTGCATCCCTTCTTCCGGCAGAATCTGCCCGAAGGATTTCTTTTTCAAGTGATTCGCGAGGAGTTCGGCCCTTAATCACGACAAGAAACCCTGACGTCCGCCCGATTCAATTCCCGGACCCGGCCCCGGCCCCACTCATCCCAGCGGCCGCGCCTTGATCCACAGAAACAGCGGCACGCGCGCCCACTGCCTGGGACCTGCTCACGCTCATAACGGGCTTGCGCTGGCCGCGTCGCGCACGCGACCTTCGCCACAGCCAATCTCCGGCTTGCCGGCCCAGCCGATCCATTGGCCGGCAACCCGCGCCCAGTGTTCGGCAATGGCTTTCGTATCGGTCATGCGCCCGCCCTCCCGCTCGATATGCGTCGTTGGCTCAGGATGCACATCGTAAGCGAAGCGGCGAACGGCGTGCACCGATTACCCCATTCGGCCAGTTTCCGTTTCCGGTCACGACGTTCTACAGTTACGACACCGTCATCCGTGCCGCCGCACATCGCCCCGCTCGACGATGCGCGCCCCGATTCCGAGGAAAGCCATGCCGAGTATCTTCGCCGCGCCCGCCGATGCCGCGCCAAGCCCCGTCGCGGCGGAAACGCGCATGGTGCACGACGTAGCAACGCTGAAGCCGTCCGACTACCGGTCGGCGGACGGCGCGTCGTGGGTCATCTCGACCATCACGCCGGCCGCTGACAGCGGCGCGAACGTCACGGGCAAGACGTATTTCGACACCGCCAAAGGCCAGACCGTCCCGGTACCCGACGCGCGCCGCCGCTATGCGAATCGCGGCACGTGGCAGGTCGTCGCGAGTTCGAGCGCTGCCGTCCCCGCGACGGGCCGCTACGACTGGCTCACGCTCGCGTGGCTGCCCATCAACCGGCGGCCGCTGCCGCAAACGCCCGAGCATCTGTATTCGCCGTTCATTCGCGGCGGCACGATCGTCTATCGGTGGAATCCGGCCGCGGAAGACGGCGAGCAGTTCGGCAACGTGCGGATGATTTTTCCGGAATGGACGCAGCACGTGGCCGATGCGTTGCGGTCTCCGCCCGCTGCGGGGCCGGACGGCGCGTCGTCGGCCCCGCCTGCGCTCGATCGCCTGAAAACAGACATGAACCCGATGGCCGCCGTGCTCGACTTCGATGAAGCGCTGCGTGAGGAACCAGTGGGCCCGATCGTTGCGCGACTGCCCACGCTGCTGCGCGGGAAGGACCTGCACGAACTGTCGGCGATCGTGTTCCTGTGCCTGTCCGCAGCGCGCGAAGAGGACCGGCCGCGCCTCGTCGAAACGATCGACGCGACGATCGCGGGCACAGATGACCGCGAACGTCTGCTGGCGATTGCGTACGGCGCGTTCGCCGCGGGGCGGACGCAACCGCTTCCATTCCGCGACACGACGCTGAACGCACTCGTCAACGATGTATTCGGCGCGCTGAAACAGCGCACGACGGCACTCGGCGTGCCGGTCGAGCAAGGGTCGCCGTGGTACGAATTCTTTACCGCGTATCGGCTCGGTGAAGCACGGGCGGGCAACGGCCAGTAATCGCCCGCGAAGCGATGTCATCGCGAAAGCAGTAGCAAATCTCCAACGCCGCTCATCACTCGCCGCACATTATCTCGGCGCTTCCTCGGTGCAAACCCGCCGCGCCGCCCCAATGCCGAATCGATTTCCCCCGCTATTCGGCGATTTGAATCGGATCGCGCCGTGCTAAATTCCTGCTCGGCCACAAGGCCCATTCAAATAAACTCAATCAAAGACCAAATCATGAAATCTCTTATCCGCCATGCCGCACTGGCATTCGTGACGATCGGCTTCCTGTCGGGCTGCGCCAGCAGCGTGACGCGCGACGCCCGCGATCCGGCAGGGGCCACCGTGACCGCATCGACGCCCCAATTCGGCAAGAAACCCGTGATCGTGAAGGTCACGCTCGACAACGCCGCGCAGGAAGCGTTGAAAGACAACCTGAAGTTCGATGCGAAGAAACTGCAGGAAAAAATCGAACAGGCACTGGACGCACGCAAGCTGCTGGCCAAAGCGGATGCAACCGATGCGATGCACCTGAATGTCGAAGTCACCGGCATTCGCGTGCGCTCGAGTTTCTCGGCCGTCATGTTCGGCTTCATGGCCGGCAGCGATTACGTCGACGGCACCGTCACGTTCGCCGATGCCGACAATCATCCGCTCGATCACTTCAAGGTGTCGGCGTCGTATGCGCTCGGCGGTATCGCGGGCATCGACAGCATGCGCATGGACTGGCTGTACGAGAAATTCACCGAGAAGACGATCGCGACGCTCGATCCGGCGACCGCGGCAACGCAAGGCGACGCGGCATCGACGGCGTCGAAGAAGCTGTAAGACCCGGCGCCCGACGGCTCGTGGATGCGCGGCCCGTCAGGCCATGGCGGCAGCCCCTGTGCCGCCGCCAACGACCAGCCTCGCCGGTCGCAAACCGGGTGTCAGGCAATACGCGAGTGAATGCCCAGCGCTCGCATCTTGCAGCGTTCCCATCCCGCTGAACCAGCCGATATGCATCGGATGCCGCCGCGCCCACCGACCGCCACAAGATACTCATACCCGCACGCACCACGCCAAGCACGACGCTAAAAAAGCGGCCGCTCGCGAGCGGAGCGGCCGTCAAGGAGAGATCCCTGTGCGGGATACCGGCGGACACCACACCAGACCGATCTGATTCGCTGCACGTCGGCGTGCACATCACGCAGTCCTGAGCTGCTCCGGGCGCCTGTCGCGATCCGCAACACGCCGTTACGTTCGCGGAGGGAACCCCCATGCGCGGCAACCGGTCGAAACGCCGCACGACAGTCGACCGCTTCATCGTCGCGGCGGACCATCCCGTCTTCTGTCCCGCTCGATCACGTCCATTCTTCCTATTTCATGTTGAGCATCGGTCCCTTCTCGATCCGCGTCGTCGCGGTCGCCGTCGCCGCGCTGCTGGCGTGGCTCGTCGCGCGTGTCATCCAGCGTCGCCCGCCGGACGGGCATCACAAGACCGCGTCAGGCCTGATCCTCGACGCGCTGCTGCTCGGGTTGATTGCCGCGCGTGCCGGTTACGTCGCGCAATGGTGGCCGGACTACGCGGCGTCGCCGCGCGCGATCGTCGCGCTCGGCGACGGCGGCTTCGACGCGCGCATCGGCATCGCGGCCGCGCTGGTGTTCGCCGGCTGGCGTCTGCGCCGCCTGCCCGCGCTGCGTCGGCCGGTGCTGGCCGGCATCGTCGCCGGCCTCGGTGCGTGGGGCATCGCGCAAGGCACGCTGGCGACGTTGCAGCGCGGCGCGCCGCCGCTTGCAGCGATGCCGCTCCAGGCGCTCGATTCGACGCCCGTATTGCCCGCGGGCTTCGTCGGCAAGCCGGTCGTCGTGAACCTGTGGGCGACGTGGTGCGCGCCGTGCCGCCGTGAGATGCCGATCCTCGAACAGGCGCAGCGCGACCATCCGGGCATCACGGTCCTGATGCTCAACCAGGGGGAAAACGCGCAAGCCGTGCGCGCGTTCCTCGAACAGCAGAACCTGCGCTTCGATCACGTGCTGCTCGACCCTTCGCTGCACGCGATGCACGCGTATGGTTCGCGCGGGCTGCCGACCACGTTGTTCTTCAATGTGAAAGGCGAACTCGTCGAATCGCATATGGGCGAGCTGACCGCCGCGCGGCTGAAGGATGCCGTCACGCAACGCTTCGGGCAGTAATGACCGGCGCCCCCACGCGCCGGGCACGCAGTGCGCGCCCTGCACGATGCCGGCCGCCGGTCTTCCCGCGTCACGCACTCAGAACTTGTGCCGAATCCCCGCATGCACCATCAGTTGCTTCGACGTCGACGATAGATCCGCCGCCCCCGGGATATAGGCCTGATCGAGCGACGAGCCGGTCGCGTCGCCGGCAATCCGCTGGTACGCGCCCATCAGGTAGACGTCGGTGCGCTTGGACAGGTTGGTGTCGGCCATCAGCCCAATCGAATGGATCTTCGGTTTCGCGCTGCCCGTGGTCGCGTCGTAGCGCACGGTCGTGTACACGTACTGCGCGCCCACGAAGAACGCCGGCGTGAACTGATACCTGCCGTTCACTTCGAAGTTCTGGTACTTGATCGCCGTGACCGCGCCGCCCGCGAGCGGCCCTGTCACCGGTTCGATTGTCTCGTCGCCGAACAGGTAGCCGACGTTCGCGGTCGGCCGCGTGACGTTGCTGTTCGTATACGCGAACCCGACCGTCGCGGGCCCCGCGGTGTAGTTGATGCCCGCGCCGAAAATCCGCAATCTCGCCGACGCGAAGTTCGCATCCGCGCCGACCGACCCCGCGCCCGCGATCGCGCCGCCGGCCGTCGCGCCCGGGTTGTCCGCATTCAGGAACGCGGCGCCGACGAGCAGGCCGCCCTGCTCGTACTGCGCACCGACGCTCCATTGCCGGTTGTTCGCGAACCCGGTGTCGTTGCTGAAGCTGTACGTGCCGCCGAACGAGAAGCCGGCAAAATCCGGGCTCGCGTACTTGACCGTGTTGTTCACCCGGAACGTATTGCCGGTGTTGTCGTTGTCGAGCGGATGCGAGAACGGATAGACGCCCCAGCTGCCGTTCGCGGTCGTCGGCGCAAGGAAATCCACGACCGCGTCGTATTGCCGGCCGAGCGTCAGCGTGCCGAAGCGCGTGCTGCCGAGCCCGACGTAAGCCTGCCGCCCGAACATCCGGCCGCCCTGCGCGAGCGTGCCGCTGTTCACGTTGAAGCCGCTCTCGATCTGGAACAGCGCACTGTAGCCGCCGCCGAGATCCTCGGTGCCCTTCAGCCCCCAGCGGCTGCCCTGCGCGAAGCCGCTCGCCATCTGCCACGCGCCGTGCCCGCCGACGTTGTTCGTATAGTCGATGCCCGCATCGATCAGCCCGTACAGCGTGACGCTGCTTTGCGCGAACGCCGGCGCCGCACAGAGTGCCGGCATCGCGACGAAAAACAATCTCCAGTTCATTCGCTTTCCTTATTGATTTGATTATCCCCACCCGCTCGCTACGATGCGGTGCCGCTTACTTCGCGCCGTAGATGTCGAAGTCGAAGTACTTGCGGTTGATCCGCTGATACGTGCCGTTCGCGAGGATCGTCGCCAGCGCGCGATTGAATGCGTCGCGCAGGTCGGTGTCCTGCTTGCGCAGCCCGAGGCCGTCGCCCTGTCCGAAGTATTTCGCGTCGTCGATCGCCGCGCCGACGAACATGAAGTCCTTGCCCTGCGGCTTCTTCAGGAAGCCGTCGCTGGCCGCGATCGACGCCTGGAACGCCGCGTCGAGCCGCCCCGTCACCAGATCGGCGTACACCTGGTCCTGGTTCTGGTACGACTCGATCTGCACGCCGGCCGGCTGCCAGTTCGCGATCGCATAGTCGGCCTGCGCGGAGCCCTGCTCGACGCCGACGCGCTTGCCCTTCAGCGACGCGGCCGTCGGCAGCAACGGCGAACCCTTGCGCGCGACCAGCCGCGCCGGCGCATTCGAGATCCGGTTCGTGAACGCGATCTGCTGCATGCGTTTCGGCGTGATCGTCATCGACGACGCGATCACGTCGAACTTGCGCGCGAGCAACCCCGGAATCATCCCGTCGAAACTCGACTCGACCCACACGCAGCGCGCATGCAGCTCCGCGCACAACGCGTTGGTGATGTCGATCCCGAAGCCCGTCAGCGTGCCGTCCGGCTGCTTGTATTCGAGCGGCGGGTACGTGGGATCGACCGCGAGGCGAATCTCCTTGCCCGTCCAGTCGCCCGCGTGCGCGGCGCCTGCGATCGTCGTTGCCGTCAGCGCCATTGCGAGCGCGGCCATCCATGGTTTCATTGCCTGTCTCCTTGTTTCCGTCGTTGAAGGTGAATCGAATCCGTATGTCCCGCGTGTCCGCCTGTCCGGCTCACGCGAGGTAGCGCTCCGCGAGCGCGATCCAGTAGCTCGCGCCGATTGCAAGGCACGCGTCGTTGAAATCGTAGCCGGGGTTATGCAGCCCGCAGCCAGCCGCGCCGTCGCCGTTGCCGATCGACAGGTAGCTGCCCGGACACGCGTCGAGCATGAACGCGAAATCCTCGCTCGCCGCGATCGGCCGCAGATGCGGGATCAGCGCGTCGTCGCCGCCCCATTCACGTGCGACGTCCCGCGCGCATGCCGTTTCCGCTGCATGGTTGACCAGCACCGGATAGCCGTAGCGATAGTCGATCTCGGCCGTTGCGCCGTAGCTGTCGGCCTGGCCGTGCACGATCGCGCGGATGCGCCGTTCGAGCAGCGCGCGCACGTCCGGCGACAGCGCGCGCACGCTGAGTTCGATATCCGCATGAGGCGGAATCACGTTCGATGCGGTGCCCGCGTGGATCGAGCCGGTCGTCACGATCGCCAGCTCCTGCGGATTCACGTTGCGCGACACGATGGTCTGCAGCGCCATCACGATCGACGCGCAGACCACCACCGGGTCGATCGTCGTGTGCGGCGCCGCACCGTGGCCGCCGCGCCCGATCACGCGCACGCGCACCTCGTCGGCCGACGCCATCGCGGGACCGTCGCAGAAGCCGAGCACGCCGGCCGGCAGGCCCGGCACGTTGTGCATCGCGAACACGGCATCGCACGGGAAACGCGTGAACAGCCCGTCGTCGAGCATCCGCTTCGCGCCGCCGAGCCCTTCCTCGGCCGGCTGGAAAATCAGGTTCAGCGTGCCGGTGAAGCGCCCGCGCTCGGCCAGGCACCTAGCCGCCGCGAGCAGCATCGCCGTATGGCCGTCGTGGCCGCACGCATGCATCACGCCGTCGTGCAGGCTTGCATGCGGCAGCCCGGTCGTCTCGCGGATCGGCAACGCATCCATGTCGGCGCGCAGCCCCAGGCGCTTCCCGGCGCCCCGCGCGAGCGTGCCGACCACGCCGGTGCCGCCGACGCCGCGCGTCACCTGATAACCCCATGTTGTCAGGCAGTCGGCGACGAGCGCGCTCGTCGCGTGTTCCTCGAACCCCAGCTCCGGATGCGCGTGCAGCCGGCGGCGCAGCGCGATCATCTCCGCCTCGATAGCCGCCATTTCAGGCGAAATTCGTGCTCGATCCACCCTCGATACTCCTCGATACGTGCCGGTTTCCGATCGCCGGAATGGCGGATCGTGGCGAAATCGTAGGCAGCGAAAAAACCGGCGAACAGCCGCAGTTTCGTTATGATGACAACCTTTCGTTGTCGGCATTCATCCCCTCTCACACCCTCCCGCACCATGAGCACGATCAAGCTGCATCAGTTGCAGGCGCTCGTCGCGAGCGCGGAAGCCGGGAGCATCCGTGGCGCGGCGCGCACGCTGGGGCTGTCGCAGGCGGCCGTCACGCGCGCGCTGCGCGAGCTGGAGGCCAGCGAGCGCCTGCCGCTGCTGGTTCGCGCCCCGGAAGGCATCGGCTTCACCGACTACGGGAAGACGCTGCTCACGCACGCGAAGCTCGTGCTCAAGCAGCTCGAGCATGCGCAGAGCGATCTCGAACGGATGCGCGGGCGCGTCGAGGGGCGGCTGAGTGTCGGCGTCACGCCGTGGCTGACGATGACGTTCCTCGCGGAGACCGTGCTGCAGTTTCGCGAGCGGATGCCCGACGTGCGCCTCGAACTCTATGAAGCGCTGATGGCCGTCGCGCAGCCGCTGCTGCGCGACGGCAGCATGGATTTCGCGCTCGGCCACGTGCAGCCCGGCAGCGGCGCGCGCGAATTCGCGTTCGAGCCGCTGCTGCGCTACGACACGTCGGTGATGGTGCGCGCCGGGCATCCGCGCGAGCGCGCGACGTCGGTGCACGATTTGCTCGATTGCGACTGGGTGCTGAATTCGTCGGCCGACGGCCAGGCCGCGCTGATCGACTACCTGTTCACGCGGCACGGCGCGCGGATCGACGAACGGCGCATCGTGCGCGCACAGTCGGTCGCGATGTTGCAGACGATGCTCGAGCAGGCCGGCATGTGCACGTGGTGCCCGACGATCCTCGCCGCGGTGCCGCCATTCGGCGAGCGGATGCGCGTGCTGCCGCTGAAGGAGACCTTCGAGCCGAGCGAACTCGGCATCGTCACGCGGCGCAGCAGCACGCTCGGCGACGCGGCGCGTTGCTTCATCGACTGCCTGTTGCACGTGATCCGCCAGCATGCGCGCTCGGCGCGCAAGGAGGATCTCGCGCTGTTTCACACGCTCACGCTGCTGATCTGACCGCTAGCGCGGCGGCTGGATGCCGCCCGGCTCAAATCAGACATGTCCGATAGGCCCGGCGATACGCGGTCCGTACACTCGGATCCATGATTTCGCTGATCCAGTCCTCCTTCGATACGGCGCGCGATGCCGTCACGCAAGTCGCGCGCCGCCCTTCGTTCCTGCGCAAGCTCGACATCGCGGTGCTCGTGCTGATCGTCGCGAGCGTGCTCGTCGTGATGGCCGACAGCGTGCAGGAGCTGCACCAGCAATACGGCCACGCGCTCTACGCGGCCGAATGGGCGTTCACGCTGCTGTTTTCCGCCGAGTATCTGCTGCGCCTCTGCACCGCGAAGAAGCCGGCCGTGTATGCGCGCAGTTTCTTCGGCATCGTCGATCTCGTGTCGGTGCTGCCGACCTATCTCGCGTTCTTCTTCCCCGGCCTGCACGCGCTGATCGACGTGCGGCTGCTGCGCCTGCTGCGCGTGTTCCGCATCCTCGGGCTGTCGATCTATCTCGAGGAAGGGCAGTTGCTGATGCGGGCGCTCACGCGCGCGCGGCGCAAGATATTCGTGTTCATCGGCGGGATGTTCGTGCTCGTCGTGATACTCGGCACCGTGATCTTTCTGGTCGAAGGGCCGGAGCACGGGATCACGAGCATTCCGGTCGGCGTCTACTGGGCGGCCGTGACGATGAGTACGACCGGCTACGGCGACCTGACACCCGTCACGCCGCTCGGCCGGCTGATCACGTCGTGCGCGATCTTGCTCGGCTACGGGATCATCGCGTTTCCGACCGGGATCATGGGCGCGGAGCTGGTTGCATCGGCGATGGAACGCAAGCGCCCGAATGCTGATACGGATACACGCTGCTGCCCGAACTGCGGCGCGGCGGTTCCGCCGCCCGAGCCAGTTGACGCTGCCGCGCCACGACGACCAGAGTAGGCCCTGTTCTATTCCGATTCCTTTCCTGCGGCCGACGCCGGCGCATGCCGTCTTTAGCTCACTTTGAAGTCGGACGGAATTCGACCGAGAAACGATCCGCCAACGCTGCAAGACGACGATCCAGGGTCCAGAAGCGCGCCCCCGGCGTGATCAACGTGGACGCCAACAAGGTCAGATCGACGAGACCACACCCCATCCCGTAGAGCTTCTCGCGCTCCACGAATGCCATTACCTCAGACATGCTGGCCTGATTGCATTCCTGAAGCAATCCGAGGTCGTTCAGCGTTCGCAGTCGTGGCGCCGGCGGCGTCCCGCAAGCAAGTTCACCCAGCACCATCGGATGCATCAGTACGGCATCGAGCGCAAGCAGCTCGAAAAGTGTCTGATTTCTGTTTCGAAAGTGATCAACCCAGACTGACGTGTCAATCAACACATTCATTGCGATTCCGGTTCCTGGCGACGTCGCGGAATATCTGCCATGCCGGACATGGATCCGCCCAGTGCTGCCAGGCGTTTGGCGGCCTGGACACGTACAAACGTCTTGATTGCCTCCCTGAACAAGTCCGCCTTATCCATTCCGGGCTCGGCCATTTGGAGGGCCTTCGTGTAGAGATCGTCGTCGATAGTGACCGTGGTTCGCATTGCCTACCCCCATCAAAATTGATGCGATAACGCACCAATTTTATCACCTTACTCAGTTATAGACGAGCAAACACTTCATGCACGAACGGTCGGCGCCTATGCCACCGGTCACCCCGCCTGCCCGCCCAGCATCTGCACGAACGCGGCGAGTCCCGTCAGCATGATCTGCACGCCCACGCACAGCAGCAGGAACGCGGACACGCGCATCGCGACCTTCGTCCCTTCGCTGCCGAGATAGCGCGCGAGCGTCGTCGCGCGGCTGTAGATCTGCCAGATCGTGAACGCGACGAGCGCCGCGACCGCCACCGACACGATGCCCGACAACACGTAATCGCTCGCCGTATGCGCACGGTTCGCATGCAGCGCGATGCCGGCCGCGATCGAGCCGGGGCCGATGGTCAGCGGGACCGTCAGCGGAAAGAACGCGCGCGACATCAGCTTCGGCAGATCGTCGCCGTGCGCGGCGACATCGCCGCCGGCCGGTACGTCAGGCGCATTCAGCATCGACCAGCCGGCCACCGCCACCGCCAGGCCGCCGCCGATGCGCAGCGCCTCCATCGAGATTCCGAAGAAGTTCAGTACCGGCGCGCCAACGAAAAAGATCACGAGCAGCGTGAAGAACACGTTCGTCGCGAGCTGCTTCGACAGGATCGCGCGCTCGGCTTCGGTCAGCGATTGCGTGCGTTCGAGAAACACGAACGCCATGCCGAATGGATTGATGATGCCGATCAGGCCCGTGAAGCCGAACAGGATTTCAGGAATCAGGCGGTCGAGCTGCATCGCGATCGTGCTCTCCGGTAGCGAACGGGAATAAAAAAGCGGCCAGTCGAGAAGACCGGCCGCAAAAAGGAGATGTCTCCATGATCCGGCACACGGTGTATGCCGGGCCGCAGAAACTGAATTGTCGGGAATCTGAGTCGGGATGGAAATCAGTCGAGTCTGATTTTGCTGAGCGCCGGACAATTCGACGGGCACGCGTAAGGCCGCATGCGCGGCGGGCGACGTCGCCCCCGGCTCGTCAACGATCTCAGATGCTGCGCTGATTGACCCGCTGTGACAGCGCCTCCGCGCTTTCCTTGCGCTCGCTGTACCGGTCGACCAGATAGGGGCCGACGTCGCGCGTCAGCAGCGTGAACTTCACCAGTTCCTCCATCACGTCCACCACGCGGTCGAAATACGCGGACGGTCTCATCCGCCCCGCTTCGTCGAATTCCATGAACGCCTTGGCCACCGACGACTGGTTCGGGATGGTCAGCATGCGCATCCAGCGCCCGAGCACGCGCATCTGGTTCACCGCGTTGAACGACTGCGAACCGCCGCTCACCTGCATCACCGCAAGCGTCTTGCCTTGCGTCGGCCGCACGGCGCCCGTCGACAGCGGAATCCAGTCGATCTGCGCTTTCATGATGCCGGTCATCGCGCCGTGCCGCTCCGGCGAGCACCACACCATGCCTTCCGACCACATCACGTGCTCACGCAGCTCGACCACTTTCGGATGGCTCTCCGGCGCATCGTCCGGCAGCGGCAATCCGCTCGGATTGAACACGCGTACCTCGGCGCCCATCGCCGTGAGCAGGCGTGCAGCTTCCTCGACCAGCAAGCGGCTGAACGAACGCTCGCGCAGCGACCCGTACAGGAGCAGGAGCCGAGGCGGATGGGTCGATGGCGCGGCAGGCCGCAGTTGCGTGGCGTCCGGCACGCGGAACAGCGTGGCGTCGAGTTGCGGCAGGTCTTTCAGGGAGTCGGTCATGGGGCGCTTCTCTCGTGATCTCGAGCCCGGCGCTCGTACCAGCCCTTCGACCGGTTGACGATGCGCACGACCAGCAACATCACCGGCACCTCGATCAGCACGCCGACGACGGTGGCCAGCGCTGCGCCGGAATGGAAACCGAACAGGCTGATCGCGGCCGCGACCGCCAGCTCGAAAAAGTTGGATGCGCCGATCAGCGCCGACGGGCACGCGATGCCATGCTTTTCGCCGACCGCGCGATTGAGCCAGTAGGCGAGCGCGGAATTGAAGAACACCTGGATCAGGATCGGCACCGCGAGCAGCGCGATCACCAGCGGCTGCTTCAGGATCGCTTCACCCTGGAACGCGAACAGCAGCACGAGCGTGGCCAGCAGCGCGGCGATCGACCATGGGCCGATCTGCGTCATCGCGGCATCGAACGCGGCCTGACCCTTCGCGAGCAACCGCTTGCGCAGGATCTGCGCGACGATCGCCGGAATGACGATGTAGAGCACGACCGACGTGAGCAGCGTCGCCCACGGCACCGTGATGGCCGACATCCCCAGCAGCAGGCCGACCAGCGGCGCGAACGCGATCACCATGATGCTGTCGTTCAGCGCGACCTGCGACAGCGTGAAGAGCGGATCGCCGCCTGTCAGCCGGCTCCACACGAACACCATCGCCGTGCACGGCGCGGCAGCCAGCAGGATCAGCCCGGCGATATAGCTGTCGAGCTGATCCGCCGGCAACAGCGGTGCAAACAGATGGCGGATGAACAGCCAGCCGAGGAACGCCATCGAGAACGGCTTGACGAGCCAGTTCACGACGAGCGTGACGCCGATGCCCTTCACGTGCTGACGCACCTCGTGCAGCGCGCCGAAGTCGACCTTCACCAACATCGGCACGATCATCACCCAGATCAGCAGCCCGACCGGCAGATTGACCTGCGCGTACGCCATCCGGCCAATCGCGTGAAACAGGCCGGGCAGCGCCTGGCCGAAGGCAATGCCGGCGACGATGCACAGCGCGACCCAGACGGTCAGATAGCGTTCGAAGAAGTTGATGGCGGGTTGCGTGACCGCCGTACCGGGCGGCGCGACGTTGGGCGTATTCATCGGACGAGGTTCCGTCTTGAAGTCATGAGCGGCCGCTCGTTTCGCGCACATCGCGCTGCGCGCGGTCAGTGTTGTGCAATCTCGATCAGCGCCGCGTGAAGTGCGTCGTCGCTCATGCGATCGAGCGGCAGCGCCAGCAACTGCAGCATTCGATAGCCGATCGCTTGCCGAGTCAGTTCGAAGGCGAGACGCTTGCCTGCTTCGCCGCCCGTCGCGTTCGACGGATCGGCGTAGCCCCAATGCACTTTGACCGGGCTGCCGGGCCAGTACGGGCACGTCTCGGACGCCGCGCTGTCACAGACCGTGATGACGACGCGCATCTCGGGCGCGCCGTCGCCGACGAATTCGTCCCAGCTTTTGCTGCGATAGCCGCTGACGTCGACACCGGCATGCGTCAGCGCCTCCAGCGCGTACGGATTCAGACGGCCGCTCGGCGCGCTGCCGGCGCTGTAGGCGCGCACATCCTTGCCGAGCTTCGCGGCCCAGTGATTGAGCATGCCCTGGGCCAGCACGCTGCGCGCCGAGTTGTGGGTGCAGAGGATCAGGACGTTCGTGGTCATGGGCGAGCACGCGAATGCGCGTCAGGATTGACGGGAGCGGTCGATTTTTGCGGAAGGCGAGCAGCCGGACACCGGCGAGCACGGATTGCCGCCGCAACAGTTCTCCGTGAGATAGCCGAGCAGCCCGTTCATCGTGTCGAAGTTCGCGCAATAGAACACGAAGCGGCCGTCCTGACGGCTCGTCACGAGCTGCGCGTGCGCCAGTTCTTTCAGGTGAAAGGACAGCGACGAAGGCGGCACGGCGAGCAACGTGGCGATCTGGCCAGCCGGCATGCCTTGCGGCCCGGCCTGCACGAGCGCGCGAAAGACCGCGAGGCGGGATTCATGCGCGAGCGCCGCGAGTGCGGCAATGGTTTCGTTCGTTTCCACATTTCTATAATAGTCGAAATATGGAAATAGGGGAAGCGATGCCGAGGCATGGCATCGCCGGGGCGGTCTGTCGGTCAAAACGAGGCGTGATATCGAACACGTGTTGCCGCGCGCGCCGGCTCGCCACCATACGGCCGGTGTCTCGGTCCGAAACGACAGTCGGCCTGATCCTACCCGCGCCCGTGCAGTCGAACGGACAGCGCCTTCCGTACGGCCCCTGCGTCGACCCCTCGCGCCCTCGCCTCGTCGGTCGACCGTTCAATTGCCGCGATACGTCGACACGTGCCACGGCGAACACAGCAACGGCGCGTGATGAACGAGATACTCGTGCGGTACGCGGCCGGCTGATTGAAGCCCGTCTCTGAAACGCTTTCTGACACATCGTCCATGACGTGGCGATGCGTCCAGTCAATGCGAATGTCGCGGAATCGTTGTGCAGCAAGCATTCGAAGCATCGGCCAAATGGCCAATGCCGATGAATTCGTACATGACCGGTGCCTGACGCCGGATGTTCTCCGCTACAGTGGTTGCACGTTTTCGCGAAGCGTCTCGGGCTGCTTCGGCATGCGATGCATGTAATGGAATGGCGCTCGAAACTCGCTGCGTAAACGAGCGCGGCCCGTAGGTGAAACAGCACCTGCAGGCCGCTGACCATAACGAACTCCACACAGGAGAGTTAACCATGGCTGGCGCGAATCATAACGCACCGACGTATTTCCGCGATTGTTTTGTCTCCCCGCAATCGTCATTTCAATCCTGCCGCATCGTTCCGCACATCAGGCCGTCCGACATGGCACCGCCCGTCGTGTATCTGTGGACGAAGCTGTGCGGCCGGTGGATCGAGGCAGCAGGCTTCGATCCCGAGCAGCGCCTGCGAATCGAGGTGTCGCACAAGCGGCTGGTGATTACGCCGATGGAAGACGCGGATTGCGCTTCGGTCGAGAACGCGGGATTCCCCGATATCGATCGCGGAACCGGGCGGCAGCGGCACCTTTCGATGATGACGGAGGAAGCGTAATGAACTACGACGCATCGAATCAACGCACCGACAACGTGCCGGACGATTTCGACTACTACGACGTCGGTGAACTGGCGGCCAAGTCCGTCCTCGTACTGAAGCTCAATGCATTGATGGTGTCGCGCGGCCTGACTGAAGAAGAGGCCGCAGCGCTCTCCGAAATGGCCCGGCCGGTCGTCACCCCCGAGCAGCGCGAGCGGCTCCGGAACGTGACACTTGACCAACTGATGCTGACGCTGGCGTCGTTCGGCCAGCATGTGGAGATCGTGGTGCGGCCGGCGGCGGGATCTGGGCCGGCGGGCATCACGGTTTCGGTCTGACGGGCCGGAGCACGGCTTAAAGAAGTGTGTTGCAGCCGGAAGCGCATCAGCGCTCGCATGAGGCAGCGTCAGGAGTAAGTACTATCGAATTACATAGCATGACTACAGCCGGGCCCAACGGCCGCCGCCGAAGCGGCTCCGGCGCCGCCACACCCGATCAATTTAACGTGGCGGATTGTTACAGCCAATCGGACCAGGCTGATTCTGCGAAAGCAGCGCACGGAGCGCGGCGAATTCTTCCTCCAACTGATCGTACGCAGCCTTGACGGCCGAATCCGCGAGCAGGCGTGCAGTGTCCGCCGCGGTGTGCCGCACCGGCACGTACCGATCCTCGTGAACGCTTGTACCGCGAGCCTTGGTCATCGTTGGCTTCCTCCTTCAATGGCCCATTGGCGATGCCCTCTGAGCCAGGTAAGTGAAGTTCGAACGATAACTGCTGCACACGCTCGACACAAAAAGAAAAACTGCTGCCGTCACAAACGGCAGCGGCCTACCCCGGCTGGTGTACCCGCCGCGCCGGCATCTCGATGCGAAAACGCGCGCTTGGGTGGACTTCATGAAGCAGGCGCTACAGGCGGCACTCGGCGGGCCATGCAGCGCCCTGTCGGCGACGCGGCCGCACCGGAGAATTCCGGCGCGACCGCCCCTGCCGCAGTTACGCCACGGCCGTCACCGCGCGCTCCGCGTCAAAGAACGTTGCCTGCGCAACCTGATCCGCACGCGCATACGCGCGGTTCACGCCGCTGATCACCGCACGAATCGACGCGGTCGTCAGGTTCGCATCGACGCCGACACCGAACGCACTGCCGCGCACACCCGTGCCGGCCAGCTCGGCGATCGCGATCGCCTTCGCATCGGCGCCCTGCGACAGCGCGCGTTCCTCGTAATGCTGGATCCGCAGCGGCGTGTGCAGCGCATGCATCAGCGCGTCGAGCGGGCCGTTGCCCTCGCCGCGCAGCACGCGGCGCTCGCCGTGCACGTCCGCGGTCAGCACGATCGTCTCGCGGCCGTCGCGCTCGATCAGCTCATGGCCGACATAGCGCAGCGGCGTATCGCTTTCGACGTATTCCTGCTGGAACAGCGACCAGATCTGCGCGCTCGTCACTTCGTGCCCGCTGTCGTCGGTCAGGCGCTGCACGGCCGCGCTGAAATCGACCTGCATGCGGCGCGGCAGCGCGACGCCGTAGCCCTGTTCGAGCAGGTACGCGATACCGCCCTTGCCCGACTGGCTGTTCACGCGAATGATCGAATCGTACGTGCGGCCGAGATCGCTCGGATCGATCGGCAGGTACGGCATTTCCCATACGGCGTCGGCGCGCTGGACCGCGAAGCCCTTCTTGATCGCGTCCTGGTGCGAACCGGAGAACGCAGTGAACACGAGATCGCCGACATACGGATGGCGCGGGTGAATCGGCAACTGCGTGCATTCCTCGGACGTACGCGCGATTTCGTTGATCCGCGAGAAATCGAGGCCCGGATCGACGCCCTGCGTGTACAGGTTCAGCGCGAGCGTCACGAGGTCGACGTTGCCCGTGCGTTCGCCGTTGCCGAACAGGCAGCCCTCGATCCGGTCGGCGCCCGCCATCACCGCGAGTTCTGCCGCCGCGACCGCGGTGCCGCGGTCGTTGTGCGGGTGGACGGACAGGATCAGCGAATCGCGGCGCGCGAGATTCCGGTGCATCCATTCGATCTGGTCCGCGTAGTAATTCGGCGTGCCGATTTCCACCGTGGCCGGCAGGTTCACGATCGACTTGCGCGCGGGCGTCGGCTGCCATACGTCGAACACCGCATCGCAGACTTCCTTCGCGAAATCGAGTTCGGTCGCCGTAAACGTTTCCGGGCTGTACTGCAGCGTGAATTGCGTGTCGGTCGCCGCATCGGCGCACCGCTTGATCGTGCGCGCCGCGTTCACCGCCAGTTGCTTCACGCCGTCGCGATCGAGGCCGAACACGATCTTGCGGAATTCCGGCGCGGTCGCGTTGTACAGGTGCACGATTGCGCGCTTCGCACCGCGCAGCGATGCGAAGGTGCGCTCGATCAGGTCGTCGCGCGCCTGCGTCAGCACTTCGATCGTCACGTCGTCGGGAATGTGACCGCCCTCGATCAGCTCGCGGACGAAGTTGAAATCGGTTTCGGACGCGGACGGGAATGCGACCTCGATCTCCTTGAAGCCGATCGCGACCAGCGTCTTGAACATCCGCATCTTGCGCGCGGCGTCCATCGGTTCGAACAGCGCCTGGTTGCCGTCGCGCAGGTCGGTGCTCATCCAGATCGGCGCCTGCGTGATCGTGCGCGACGGCCACGTGCGGTCGGGCAGGTTGACGGGCGTGAACGGTCGGTATTTCGTCGCGGGGTTCTTCAGCATCATGATGTCGGTCCTCGGTCTGTTTGTCGGTGAAGCGCGGCGCGGCAGCCATCGGCGTCAGGAGCCAGCGACGCACGCAGCGGAAAAAACGGCAAGAAAGCGGCACAACGGCAAAGCGGTACGGCAAACGACAGCCTTGACGGTTGAGCGACCGGGACGGAGCGGAGTGATGACGGAAAAAAGACGAACTCAGGCGCCGGTCGACAACCGGGGCCAGGTCGGTGATGCGGGGAAAATCTGGCGCTTCAGGAACGAAGCAGATGGAAAGCGCGCAGCCGCAGACCCAGCCCGGAGAAGCGGGCTAGTAGTCGTAGCGAGAAGAGGAACTGGGCGGCGTGCATGGCCGGCATCAAATCACAGGGTGACCACGGCTGTCAACCGGGGGCGGCTGCGCCTTCCGTCCCGCCCGATCCCGCGATACGCGCGTTGACGCAGAATCAGTCCCGTCCGATAGCCGACGGCGTCCGTCGTCGATATGCTTCACGGGTGCGGCGCCGGTGAGGCCCTATTCATGTTCGGAGTGAGTCGGTCCATCCTCTTCGCCGGTCGCCGCACACCCCTCCCTTGCGATCGAGCTTCGGCGCGGGCGTTCGACGGTGGCCGGTGGGCGCGGCCACGACCGAGATGTCGATGTTGAAACGAAACGCTGCCATATGCGAACGCCGAGCGTCTGCTCCGAAGTCCGATTGCGCCCCCCTCTCTCGCTTCGCGTTGCGCGCTCGCGCATCATTCAGGAAATCGATACACGCATCGATATAGTTCATCGAATATATCGAAATCCCCGTCATTAATCACATTTCAGTAAATCGATTAGCGCCGCCTTTCGATTTAATGAACAATAACCATTCTCTCCCGAATATTTTTTTATTTATTTTTCGCCATGCTCTGTACGTCGCGTTTCAAACGGCAAACGTTTGCGCGACAAGGCTCGCGCCTTATCCAATACCTATCAGGAGGCAAGCATGGCCGACTCTCAAACGTCATCCAATCGCGCCGGCGAGTTTTCGATTCCGCCGAATACCGATTTCCGCGCGATTTTCTTCGCGAATGCAGCCGAGCAACAGCACATCAAGCTGTTTATCGGCGACAGTCAGGAGCCCGCCGCGTATCACAAGCTGACGACGCGCGACGGCCCGCGCGAAGCCACGCTGAATTCCGGCAACGGCAAGATCCGTTTCGAAGTGTCGGTGAACGGCAAGAAGTCGGCGACCGACGCGCGCCTCGCACCGATCACCGGCAAGAAGTCGGACGGCTCGCCGTTCACGGTCAACTTCGGGATCGTCGTATCGGAAGACGGCCACGACAGCGACTACAACGACGGAATCGTCGTGCTCCAGTGGCCGATCGGCTGACCTGACGCGCGATCGACGGTCGCCCGCTGCCGGCCGCTTCCATGGCGGCCGGCGGGTTTGCGCCGGGTTCCGCGGACCCTCGCGCCCCATCCAGAACAAACCGCCTCATCACCGGAGACATCCATGCCGCTTCTTTCCGCTTCGATCGTCAGCGCGCCCGTCGTGACGTCGGAAAGTTACGTCGACATCCCGGGCCTGTATATCGACATCGCGAAGGCTGGGATTCGCGACGGGAAACTGCAGGTCACCCTCAACGTGCCGACGCCTTACGCGACCGGCAACAACTTCCCCGGCATCTATTTCGCGATCGCGACCGACAAGGGCGTCGTCGCGGACGGCTGCTTCACCTATTCGTCGAAGGTGCCCGAAAGCACCGGGCGCATGCCGTTCACGCTCGTCGCGACGATCGACGTCGGCAGCGGCGTCACGTTCGTGAAGGGCCAGTGGAAAAGCGTGCGCGGCAGCGCGATGCATATCGATTCGTACGCGAGCCTGTCCGCGATCGGGGAAACGGCCGCGCAGTCGTCGTCGCAAGGCGGCGGCAATCAGGGCGGCGAAACCGGTGGCGGCGGATCGGGCAACATCGGCGGCGGCGGCGAACGCGACGGCACGTTCAACCTCCCGCCGAACATCAAGTTCGGCGTCACCGCGCTCACCAACGCGGCGAACGACCAGACGATCGACATCTACATCGACGACGACCCGAAACCCGCGGCGACGTTCAAGGGCGCCGGCGTGCAGGACCAGAACCTCGGCACGAAGGTGCTCGACTCCGGCAAGGGCCGCGTGCGCGTGATCGTGATGGCGAACGGCAAGCCGTCGCGCCTGGGCTCGCGGCAGGTCGACATTTTCAAGAAGTCGTACTTCGGGATCGTCGGCTCGGAAGACGGTGCCGACGACGACTACAACGACGGCATCGTGTTCCTGAACTGGCCGCTCGGCTGAGCGGCTGAGCGGCTGAGCGGCTGAGCGGCTGAGCGGCTGAGCGGCGGCGGTCGCGAAACATCGCAACGGCGACCGGCCCGCCCTGCATTGCGAATCGTTCGAGCAGTCATTTGCAGTCCCACGTTCCACGCTCGGCGCCGCGCGCGGCCCGGTGCAATCCGTTCACCGGCCGCGCGGCGCGAGACTTTCCATCAACACGAGGACGACATGTCACAACCCTTTACCCACGACGATCTGTACGCACTGCTGCAACTCGCGGGCAACGACGCCACCGCCGTGCAGGCCAGCGGCGATCAGGCCGTGCTCGACCGGATGCGTCAGTTCATGACCACGCAGCTCGTCGAGAAACTGCCGCAGTACGACGTATTCGTCGATATCGCGACGATCCCGTACAGCTTCGACGTCGGCAGCTGGCAGAACAAGGTGAAAACCGATGCGGCCGGGCAGGTCGTCGCGTGCACGGTGACGTGGGCCGGCGCGCCGGGCGTGTTGCCCGGCGCCGCGGCGAAGTTCGGCGTCGGCGCGGTGGTCAATTACTTCTCGAAAGCGACGCCGCAACCCGTGCAGCCGGAGCCCGTGCCGACCGGCGGCGGCGAACGCGACGGCGTCTTCAACCTGCCGCCGAACATCGCGTTCGGCGTGACCGCGCTGGTCAATTCGTCCGCGCAGCAGACGATCGAGGTCTTCGTCGACGACAACCCGAAACCGGCCGCGACGTTCCAGGGCGCCGGCACGCAGGACGCGAACCTGAACACGCAGATCGTGAACTCGGGCAAAGGGAAGGTTCGCGTGGTCGTGACGGCGAACGGCAAGCCGTCGAAGATCGGCTCGCGTCAGGTCGATATCTTCAAGAAGACCTACTTCGGGCTGGTCGGCTCGGAAGATGGCGGCGACGGCGACTACAACGACGGCATCGCGATCCTGAACTGGCCGCTGGGTTGAACCGCAGGAGCCTGACGGTCGTCGCCACGCCGCCCGGCGTGGCGATTGGCCGGTGTGCCTCGGCCCTCTGCAAGCGCAGCCCCGCACCGATCACCCCGCCTGCGGCGCGACAGCCGTCGACATCGCCACGGGCTGCGCGAACGCGGCCGACGCCAATTGAGTGCGCGCGTCACGCGCCACGCGGTTGAACGCCACGCGCTGCGCGCCCTTCAGTTTCGCCGCCTTGGCTGCATGCACGAGTTCGATTGGATCGACGAGGCGGGCATGCCGGCGAACCTCGAAGTGCAGATGCGGGCCGGTCGCCGTGCCCGTGCTGCCGACCGCGCCGACGCGTTGACCCCGCACGACGCGCGCGCCGGTGCGCAGCGTCGGCTCGAACGCCGACAGGTGCGCGTAGTACGACGCATAGCCGCCGTCATGCCCAATCACCACGTACTTGCCGTAGCCGTTCGGCTCGGTGCCGATGAACGTCACGACGCCGCGCTCCGACGCATGCACGGCGCGGCCTGCGGGCGCCGCGAGATCGACGCCCGAATGCACGTGACGCGCCCCGCTCACCGGATGCACGCGCGTGCCGAATTGCGAGCTGATGCGCGTCGCGGCGACCGGCATCGCGAAGCGCGTGCCGGCAAGCGGCATGCCGTCGAGTTCGTAATAGGCGCCCGGCGAGCCGGCCTGCGGCGCGAACCACACGGCCGCGACGCGCTGCCCACGAAAGCGGACGTCGAGCGCCGTCACGCGTGCGCGGCCCGGCCGCACTGCGTCGTGGTCGGGCTCGAATGCCACGCGGAACGTATCGCCATGCGCGCCGCGCTGCTTCGGATCGACGCGCCCGGCCAGCATGCGGACGATCTGCTCGGCGACGCCGACCGGCAGATCGGCGCGCGCCAGCGACGCGCGCAGGCTGCCGACGATCGCGCCGGCGCGCGTGCCGCGATCCGGCTGAGCGAGCGTGAACGGCTCGGCGGATGCCAGATCGACCGCGCCTCGCGCGAACGCCGGCTGCGCGCCCGTCGCGGGCAGCGCCGAGGCCAGCCCGTAATCGAAGCGCGATGCATAGCCGCGCTCGACCGCGTCGCGCGCGGTGTCGCACAACACGCGATACGCGACGCATGCACCGAAGCGCGCCACCGGATCGCCGCGCCCGGCGCCGGTCGACACGTTCAACGCGGGCGACACGTATGCGACGTCGAGCGGCGCGGACGATGCATGCAGGCCGCCCCACGTCGTACGCGCGGCATTGAAGAAAGGCACGTCGTCAAGGTCGGTGGTTTCCGCCGTCGCGGGCGCGAGCTGCGCGGCGTCGTGAAACGCCTGCGCTGCCGCGCCCTGTGCGCCGGCCACGCAGGCCGCCGCGACGATGCCGCGCAGTAACGCGCGGCCCATCGGGAAACGGTGAACGCCGCGCGGCGCGGGTTGACCTTGCTCGCGTGCGACACGGAAACGCAGGTCTGACCGCATGACGTCGTCACTCGCTATTCAATGAAAATCGGGAAAAAACCGGGCATCGCAGAGGAACGATCGTCGCGATCCGGCTACTCGAAAGCGAGTGTATCGGCGTGGTCGAAACGGCTAAATAGGACTTGTCTTATTTTCGTGAAAAGCTGCTTAATACTCGTACTAAATCGATGCAACCGGTCGCCGCGCATCGCGCGAAGCCCGCGCCGCCGTGTACAGTCGAGGGCTGCCGGCGCGCGACACGCGCCGCGCACTGTGTGTTCAAAACCGGAATCCCGTCATGTTTCTCGATCATCTTCATCCGGAACGCTGGACGTTCCTGTGGAACGCGTTGTCCACCCTCTCCATCAAGCTGTCCGCCGGCCTGGCGCTGCTCGTAGCAGGCTGGTGGCTGTCGAAGCGCGTCGGCAACTGGCTGAACCGGCTGCTCTCGAACAAGGAGCGCGTCGACGACACGCTGCGGCCGATCCTATGCGACGTCGCGGTGTGGGGCATCCGCATCGTCGCGATCGTCGGCGCGCTGTCGCAGCTCGGCATCGAAACCGCGAGCATCGTCGCGGTGCTCGGCGCGGCCGGCCTCGCCATCGGGCTCGCGCTGCAAGGCACGATGCAGAACATCGCGGCCGGCATCATGCTTCTGCTGCTGCGGCCGTTCAAGGTCGGCGACTACATCGACGGCGGCTCGGGCGTCGCGGGCACCGTCGACGAGGTCGGGCTCTTCATGACGCGCCTCACGAAGCCGGACGGTATCTGCGAATACGTGCCGAACAGCGCGCTGTGGGGCAGCGCGATCCGCAACTACACGCGCAACCCGACGCGCCGCCTCGATCTCGAAGTGGAAGTGTCCGTGCATGACGATATCGAGCGCGCGCTCGAAGCGCTGCGTGCGCTGGCCGCGGCCGATCCCGACGTGCTGGAGGACCCCGCGCCGGACGTGATGGTGATGCGCTTCGACGACAGCACGGCCGTCGCGAACATGCGCGTGTGGACGCATACCGACACGTTCTGGGCGCTGCGCTGGCGCCTCGCGCGTCAAGTCCGCAAGACGCTCGCCGATGCGGACTGCGCGCTGCCGATCCGCACGCGGGAATTGCATATCGTGCACGATGCGGAGCGCCGCACAGACGATGCGCGCGTGCGCGTTTCGTAAGGACCCGATGAAACGTTACTCTCCCGCCGCGTCGTTTGCCGCCGCGATGGCCTGCGTATTCGTCCCGGTGTAGCAGCATGTCCATCACACCCATTCCGCCCTGCTGATCCGCATCGATTTTCCCGCGTCGCGCACCGTCATTCCGGAAACCCGGACGCACAAAAAACCCCACGAAAACAGGGATATTCGTCGTCTGCGACACATTGTCCGAGTTCGGTTATATTACGCGCCCCTTGCCACCCCGCCCCCGCAAAACGCGTCGCGCGCGGCCTCGTTCAACGCAGCCTGAAGCGCCGTCCGCTCAGGCTTGCCGCCAGAGCCCCGGCGCGTGGCACACCGTCGCGACGCATGCGCTTGCCTGCTCTCGGGAAGCCGATCCGAAGGTGTCCTTCCGAATGGCTTCGCGTGCGCAAATGCAACGGCGCGCAGCGCCGGTCCGGAATTCCGGATTCGCGATCCGGATCTCCGGACCCGTGTTTCGGCGCAACGGAACCGCACGCCGGGCGGCATGGCAAACCGATGCATCCAAGTTGAAAAAGGGATCTGCTGTGATCAAAACGTTACGGGTAATACTGTCGGCGCTCGCGCTGTGCATCGCGACAACGTCCGCGCACGCCGCCGATACGAAGAAGGTCGACGTCCTGCTGGTGGGCGGCGGCATCATGAGCTCGACGCTCGGCGTCTGGCTGCACGAACTCCAGCCCGACTGGTCGATGACCATGGTCGAGCGCCTCGACGGCGTCGCGCTGGAAAGCTCGAACGGCTGGAACAACGCCGGCACCGGCCATTCGGCGCTCGCCGAGCTGAACTACACGCCGGAGAAGGCGGACGGCAAGGTCGACATCTCGAAGGCGATCGAGATCAACGAATCGTTCCAGATCTCGCGTCAGTTCTGGGCCTGGCAGGTGAAGCAAGGCGTGCTGAAGAACCCGCACTCGTTCATCAACTCGACGCCGCACATGAGCTTCGTGTGGGGCGACGACAACGTCCGCTTCCTGAAGAAGCGCTACGAAGCACTGCAGGCGAGCCCGCTGTTCCGCGGGATGCAGTATTCGGAAGACTACGACCAGATCAAGCAATGGGTGCCGCTGATGATGGAAGGTCGCGACCGCAGCCAGAAGGTGGCCGCGACGTGGACGCCGATCGGCACCGACGTGAACTTCGGCGAGATCACGCGCCAGTTCGTCGGCTACCTGAAGACGCAGCCGAACTTCACGCTGTCGCTGTCGAGCGAAGTGCGCGAGATCTCGCGCAACGCCGACGGCACGTGGCACGTGTCGTGGGTCAAGCTGCATTCCGACGAACCGGCGCAGTCGGTCGACGCGAAGTTCGTGTTCATCGGCGCGGGCGGCGGTGCGCTGCATCTGCTGCAGGCGTCGGGCATCCCCGAAGCGAAGGACTACGGCGCGTTCCCGGTCGGCGGCTCGTTCCTCGTGACCGACAACCCCGAAGTCGTGAAGCAGCACCTCGCGAAGGCCTACGGCAAGGCGTCGGTCGGCTCGCCGCCGATGTCGGTGCCGCACCTCGACACGCGAATTATCGACGGCAAGAAGATCATCCTGTTCGGGCCGTTCGCGACGTTCTCGACCAAGTTCCTGAAGAACGGCTCGTACTTCGACCTCGCGAAGAGCACCAACCTGCACAACGTCGCGCCGATGATGCGCGTGGGCGTCGACGAATTCCCGCTGGTGCAGTACCTCGCCGGCCAGCTGATGCTGACCGACGACGACCGCTTCAACGCGCTGAAGGAATACTTCCCGAACGCGAAGAAGGAAGACTGGCGCCTGTGGCAGGCCGGCCAGCGCGTGCAGATCATCAAGCGCGACCCGGTCAAGGGTGGCGTGCTGAAGCTCGGCACCGAGATCGTCGCATCGCAGGACGGCAGCATCGCGGGCCTGCTCGGCGCGTCGCCGGGTGCGTCGACGGCCGCGCCGATCATGCTGAACCTGATGAAGAAGGTGTTCAAGGACAAGGTCGCGACGCCCGAGTGGCAGCAGAAGATTCGCCAGATCGTGCCGAGCTACGGCACCAAGCTGAACGACAGCCCGGCGAAGGTCGTCGAGGAATGGACGTACACGAGCGACGTGCTGCAACTGTCGCCGCCGCCGAAGATCGACCTCGGCGCGCCGTCGCAGGCCACCGGCGCCGCACCGGCCCGCCCGGCGAAGGCGTCGGCCGACATGGCGCTGTAACGCGCCCGACGCCGCGCAACACCGCGCGCGGCACCCGCGGCACCGTTATGCCGCCCGACACGGCCGCCCTCCGGGGCGGCCGTTTTTCCTGGTGCGCGCCGGGCGGAGGCACCGGCTTCCGCTAGAATTGCGGCACGCGCGACCGCGTCGCCGCCCGATCCATCACCCGCATCGACACAACCCGAGCCACCGCCGGTGCGGCCCGCGCCCGAGCCGCGCGAGCGCCGCCCGCCGTGGCCGCGCCCGCCCGGGCGCGCCATCAACCGAATTCAGCTGGAGAAAGACCGTGTTTACCTGCCGAAACCAGAGCTGCGGCACGCAGTGGGAACAGTCCGACGTCGTCATCAAGGACGAAGGCCAGGGGCTGCTGTTCCGCTGCCCGCTATGTGGCGCCCGCAACTATCTCGAACGTTTCGAGGACGACGAAGGCAACGTCGTCTACGAGCAGATGGAAGGCCGCCCCTACCTCGGAGACCTGTCTTGACCCAACCGACCGCCACGCCGTTCAGCGCGCTGCCGCTGACGCCCGCCACGCTCGCGAACCTCGCGCAGCTCGGCTATGTCGACATGACGCCGATCCAGGCCGCGAGCCTGCCGATCGCGCTGGCCGGCCAGGACCTGATCGCGCAGGCGAAGACGGGCAGCGGCAAGACCGCGGCGTTCTCGCTCGCGCTGCTCGCGCGCCTCGACGTGCGCAGCTTCGACGTGCAGGCGATGATCCTGTGCCCGACGCGCGAGCTCGCCGACCAGGTCGCGCAGGAAGTGCGCCGCCTCGCACGCGCCGAGGAGAACGTGAAGGTGCTGACGCTGTGCGGCGGCACGCCGATGCGCCCGCAGGCGCAAAGCCTCGAGCACGGCGCGCATATCGTCGTCGGCACGCCGGGCCGCATCATGGATCACCTCGATCGCGGCAACCTGAAGCTCGACGCGCTGAACACGCTGGTGCTCGACGAAGCCGACCGGATGCTCGACATGGGCTTCTTCGACGACATCGCGAAGGTCGCGCGGATGTGCCCGACGACGCGCCAGACGCTGCTGTTCTCCGCGACCTATCCGGACGGCATCGCGAAGCTGAGCCAGCAGTTCCTGCGCAATCCGAAGGAAATCAAGCTCGCGGAACGCCACGACGACAGCAAGATCCGCCAGCGCTTTTATGAAGTGACCGAGGACGAGCGGCTGCATGCGGTCGGCCAGTTGCTGAATCACTACCGGCCGGTGAGCACGATCGCGTTCTGCAACACCAAGCAGCAGTGCCGCGACCTGCTCGACGTGCTGCACGCGCAGGGCTTCCACGCGCTCGCGCTGCACGGCGAGCTCGACCAGCGCGAGCGCGACCAGGTGCTGATCCAGTTCGCGAACCGCAGTTGCTCGGTGCTGGTGGCGACCGACGTCGCGGCGCGCGGGCTCGACATCGCGCAGCTCGAGGCGGTGATCAACGTCGACGTGACGCCCGACCCGGAAGTGCACGTGCACCGCATCGGCCGCACGGGCCGCGCGGATCAGGACGGCTGGGCGCTGAGCCTCGCGAGCATGGACGAGATGGGCCGCGTCGGCGCGATCGAACAGGCGCAGAAGCGCGAGGTCGAATGGCATCCGCTCGCCGAGCTGAAGCCGGCGGACGACAGCGTGCTGCTGCCGCCGATGGAAACGCTGCAGATCCTCGGCGGGCGCAAGGACAAGATCCGCCCGGGCGACGTGCTCGGCGCGCTGACCGGCGACGCCGGGTTCGACGGCAAACAGATCGGCAAGATCAACGTGACCGAGTTCTCGACCTATGTCGCGATCGAGCGCGGCGTCGCGCGCGACGCGCTGCGCAAGCTCAATGCGGGCAAGATCAAGGGCAAACGGGTCAAGGTCCGGTTGATGGACGAGGAGTAAGCGGGCTGCGGCGCGGGGTGGTCGCAGCCAGCACCGCCGTGCGCCGCTCCCGCGTCACGCGAGTTCGGGATAGCCATACGCGGCGGCTTCCCGCTCGAACCGCGCAATCGTGTCGTAGTCGGCCGGCGCCAGCCGGTCGAACCCCTTCAGCCTCAGCACGCGGGCCCGCTCCGCATCCGCGGCGACCGCGCGATCGAGCCCCTCCTGCAACGCGCCCACCTGCGTGTCCGTCAACGCCCGCGATGCGACGAACGGCAAGCCCGGCGCGGATGCCGTCGCGCCGATGATCCGGATGTCCTTCAGCAGATCGGGCAACGCGTCGCGCACATACGCGAACGTCACGCAATCGATCGCCGCGCAATCGGCTTCTCCCGACGCCAGCGCACGCAGCACGTTCAGGTGCGACCCGAACGGCGTGACCGAGCCGAAGAACCGTCCATCGTGCGCATGCGGCGCGACCGCGTGCCGGAAGGCGTTCATCCCGCTGTGCGAATCCTCGCCGTTGAACGCGGCCCGCAAGCCGCGGCACGCGGCGAGCGTCGTCGCGCCGCCCGCATGCACGCGCGCCGACACGACCAGCACGCTGCTGTAGCGCGCACCATCGCAACCCTCCGCGTCGAAAACGGGGGTTGCAACCAATCGCACGACGTCGCGCAAGCCGAGCATCCGGTACGGGTAGCCGCAGGTCTGCGACAGCAGCAGATCGTCGCGCCGCCACAGCGCCTGCAGGTCGTCGAACGGCGCGTCGGGCAGCATGACGTCGGCAGGCCCGCCCGCGTTCACGAACGCATCGAGCGCATCGCGCAGCAGCGCGCGCCACAGCACGGCGTGGCGCGGCGTCACGTTGTACATCGGCAGGACTGCGATCCAGGGTTTCATGCGGGGATTTTACGCGTCGGCGGCGGCCCGGATGCTTATCGGCCGCAACGCGATAAGCAAATGCGAATCGATTGGTTGGCGTAGCCGCGCCGCCTCGGTACCGTTCGAATGCCTGCCGGCGCGCCGTCGTGCGCGATGCCGAGCGGGCCGACCGTGATCCGCGAGACACCAGCGCACCCGGGCCAAGCGCCCCGGTTCCATCGCTCGTTCCCCGCACTGCCCGCTCCACCTGCCTCAACGCCATGGCCGAATACTTCGACGTCGACCACGCGCGCGCGATCGCCGCGCTCGACGCCCGCTTCACCGCCCGCACCGAGTGGCCGACCTGGCTGCTGGTCGTCGTCATCTACGGCGGCTGGCTCGCCGTGCTGCTGCTCGTGCGCGACGGGCATCTGTCGCTCGCCGCCGCGACGCCGCCGCTGATCCTGCTCGGCGCGTGGCACCTGTCGCTGCAGCACGAGCTGCTGCACGGCCATCCGACGCGTTCCGCCTTCGTGAACAAGCTGCTCGGCTATCCGCCGCTGACGATCTGGTATCCGTACACGCTGTATCGCGACACGCATCTCGAGCATCATCGCGACGAAGACCTGACCGTACCGGGCGTCGATCCCGAAACGAACTACGTGACGCGCGAACGCTGGGCGCGGCTGCCGCGCTGGCGCCGGGCGCTGACGGTGGCGCGCAAGACTTTCGTCGGACGCATCGCCGTCGGGCCGCCGCTCGCCATCGCCGCGACGTTCCGCGATGCGTTCGCCGCGTTCCGGCGCGGCGACTTCCGCTATCTTCCGATGTGGGTGACCCATGCCGCGTGCGTGGCCGCGCTGCTCGCGTGGCTGCAATGGGCGATCGGCGTGCCGTGGTGGTACTACCTGCTGGCCGTCACGTGGCCCGCGCTGTCGCTCGCGATGATCCGCTCGCTGTACGAGCATCGCGCCGCGCCGCATCCGAAGGCGCGCATCGCGATCAACGAAGCCGGCTTCGCGATGCGACTGCTGTACCTGAACAACAACTATCACCTCGTCCATCACGACCTGCCGAAGCTGCCGTGGTACGACCTGCCGCGCGCATACCGGATGCGACGCGACGCGTATGCGCGGAAATGCGGCGGCTTCGTGATCCGCGGCGGGTATCGCGCGCTGCTCGCGCGCCATGCGTGGACGCCGACCGATCCGCCCGTGCATCCGTTCGACGAGGGTACGGCATCGCTGTCGACGGGCAGCGGGATCAAGGTGGCGGTGGTCGACAGGGTGTTGCAGATCAGTACGTAATGTCAGAAGTTTCCGCATTTCGGCACCCATCCTTACGAAAAGCCGACACCGCCGATCGTCGTCCGCGAATTGCCAATTGCGTCGGCAATGCGCAGAATGGCGGCTCATCCGGGGCTTCCGACCATCATTCGTCCCGGCTCCGCCGCACGGCCGCGCGCCGCCTTCCCCGACGACGATGCAACCCGACACCCCACCCGGCGCGATCCGCGCGCTCGGCAACGACTGGTCCGTTTCGGCGATCACCGCAGGCTTCCTCGCGGTCCTGATTTCCTACGCGGGCCCGCTCGCGATCTTCTTCCAGGCTTCGCAGGCCGCGCATGCGACCAACGACATGGTGTCGTCGTGGGTCTGGGCGATCTCGATCGGCGCCGGCGTGTCGGGTCTGTTCGCGAGCTGGAAGCTGAAGGTGCCCGTCGTCACCGCGTGGTCGGCGCCGGGCACTGCGCTGCTCGTCGGCCTGTTTCCGCAACTGACGCTCAACCAGGCCGTCGGCGCTTACATCACGGCCGCGCTGATCATCCTGGCGATCGGTGTCTCCGGTTATTTTGACCGGCTCGTGCGCCACATCCCGCGCGGCATCGCGTGCGGGATGATGGCCGGCATCCTGCTGCCGTTCGGCATGCATGCGTTCTCCGCCGCGACCGCGCAGCCGGTGCTCGGTTTCGGGATGATCGCGGCGTACGTGATCTTCAAGCAGCTGCTGCCGCGCTACAGCATCGTGCTCGTGCTGCTGACGGGCGCCGCGCTCGCGACACTGCTCGGGATGACGGATCTCGGCAACGTGTCGCCGAGCCTCGCACGGCCGATCTTCATCACGCCCGAATGGACGCTCGGCACGACGCTCAGCCTCGCGCTGCCGCTCGTCGTCGTCAGCCTCACCGGACAGTTCCTGCCGGGGATGACGATTTTGCGCGTGTCCGGCTATCACACGCCGGCGCGCCCGATCATCACGGCGACCAGCGTGATGTCGCTGGTGGTCGCGTGCTTCGGCGGAATCACGATCGTCGTCGCGGCGATCACCGCGGCGCTCTGCACCGGCAAGGACGCGCACGAGGATCCCGCGCGGCGGTACGTCGCCGGGCTCGCGAACGGCGCGTTCTACCTGATCGGCGGGCTCTTCGCGGGCACGATCGTCACGCTGTTCTTCGCGCTGCCGAAGGCGTTCGTCGCGATTCTGGCGGGGCTCGCACTGATCGGTGCGATCGGCGCGAACGTGCATGGGATCTTCGAGGATGAGAACCACCGCGAAGCGTCGGTGATCACGTTCCTCGCGACCGCGTCGGGGATGACGTGGCTCGGGCTCGGGTCGGCGTTCTGGGGGATCGTGATCGGGTCGGTGGCGTATGCGGTGTTGAACAAGATGCGCAGGCCCGCGTGATGCGCGCCGCGCCCCCTTCACTCAACGCGCATGCTTGCGCACCAGTTGCGCAAGCGCTTCCTCCAGCGTCGTCGTCCCGTACACCCGCTCCGACACGTCGGCCTCGACATCGATCCGCCCGGCGTTGTGCACGTCGTACAGATCGACGATCAGCTGTGCATGACGCTCGCTGAGCCCTGCGCGCAGCAGTGTCGCGTTCCACGTGTCGCGCGGCAGCTCGCGCGCGACGATCGCTCGGCCCGCCGCCGCGCCCAACGTATTCGCAATCGCGGTCACGCTCACGCGACGCGGCCCTTCGACGCTGACGATGCGCGGCGCGCTCCCGCCTTCCGGTGCATCGAGCAGCAGCCGTGCCGCGACGACGCCCACATCGGGCGCCCAGACCGTCGGAAATACCTTGTCGACCGGATGGTGAAAGCTCGGCAGCACGCCGGTGCCGAGCGCGACCGGCAGCACGCGCGCCCAGTTCTGCAGATGCTCGGCCGAGCGCAGCAGCGTAAGTTGGGTGGGGATCGTCTTCAGCCGCTCCTCGAAGTCATGAAACAGACGCGTGATACCCGTATTGCCATCAAGCTCCGCGCCGTAGTCCGACAACGCGAGCAGCGCCGGCGGCGGGTTCGCGGCGAGCGCGGCGGTCGCTGCATCGATCGTCCGTGTCATCGTCGCGGCCGGATCGAGATCGGCGGCCGGCACCGGGCACAGCATCTGCACGGCCTGCGCGCCGTCGATCGCCGCGGCGATCGCATTCGCGTCCGTCAGGTCCGCGATCGCGACATCGCAGCCGAGCTGCGCAAAACGTTCGCGATGGCGTGCATCGCGCAGCACCGCACGTACGGAATGGCCTGCGTTGCGCAAGGTCGTCACAGTCGACAGGCCGACGTTGCCGGATACTCCGAAGATCACGAACACGATTCGCTCCTGGGGGATGAAAGTGCTGTGATTGTCGGCAGGCGCGACCGGAAAGGCGCGCACGGAGGGATGAATCGAGCAGGAAAGGATGACGGGATGCGAGCGCGGGTACGGCCCGCGCGTCCGTCCGCGCGCTAGCGACGTGGAGGCTTCGTGCCATCCTCGCCGTCATAGGCAAGCCGCAACCCGCCCCGCGCACCCGACCGCGCGATCTCGGTCGGCGTCGCGCCGAGCACGCGGTTCATCCAGTTCGCCATGTGGCTCTGATGCGCGAACCCGGCTTCCAGCGCGATCTGGCTGATGCTGAGCCGGCCTTCGAGCAACAGCGCCTTCGCGCGCTCCACCCGGCGCCGCACGACGTACTGGTGCACGGGCATCCCGAGCGTTTCGCGGAACAGCACCTTGAAATGCGGCACGCTGATCGACACGAGCGCCGCGAGTTCGGCCAGCGTCATGCGCCGGTCGAGATTCGCCTCGACATAGTCGATCACGCGCGCCGCCGCCTTCGGCGCCAGCGTGCGCCGGCGTTCGCGAAACGCCGGCTGGCCATCGACCAGCCGCGCGACGAGCGCCGTGCACAGGCTTTCCGCGTAGAGCGGATCGGATGCGTCTTCCGCTTCGAGTTCGGCGGCCATCGCCCACGCGATGTGCTGCAGCCGCGGATCGCGCACCTGCAGCCGCCGGCGGATCTGCGCGCGCGACGGCTTCAGTTCGAGTTGTTCGACGGTGCGCCGCACGAACGTGTCGCTGAGCGCGATGTGCAGGATCCGGCAGTCGGCGCTGTCGGTCCACTGGCCGGGCAGGCCGGCCGGAATCACGTCGACGTCGCCGTGCGCCTGGATGCGCGACACGCGCTCGCCGTCGCACACGCAATCCGCGCGCACCGGCGCGCCGATATGCACGCCGATCCGGTGATGCTCGGCCGCCGGAATCCGGTACGTGCCCGCGCGAATTTCCAGCAGCGACGCGCCGAAGCCGCGCCAGCCGAGCCCGCGGCTGGAGCGCAGGCTGACGGGGACGCCGTTGTCCGTCGGCGCGGCAGGAATCGGATCGCTCATTGATGGTCTCCACCAGATCAGGTGCCGAACGCGCATTGTGACGCGTTTCGGGCCGGCGTGCCGGCCCTGCGCGGCCGCCGCCGAATCAAGCAGAAAAAGATCATCCGTTTCTGCTCGGGACGATCCTTGCGTGCGCGCCGGCGGGCGCCGCGAAGCCTACGATCGCCTCATCCGACACCTACGGAGCCCCGTCATGCCCCATTACTGCCCGCTACGCGCGACGTTCATCGCGCCCTCGCCTTCCGCCGCTCGCGCTCCATCCGGCCCCGACTCCCGCAACCGCCGCACCGCCGTCGCCGCGTGGTGCCTGCGTGTCGTCGGCTGGTACCGGCTCGAACGGCTGCTCGCGTCGATTCCCGACAGCAACGACGACTTCGGGCTCGTCTGACCGGCCGCCCGACACCCGCTTATTTGCGCCGCCGCTCGTGCGACGCCACCGTCGCGCCGTCGATCACCGGCGCGCCCTGCTTGATCAGGAAGTCGCGGAACAACCCCGTCACTTGCGAGATCCGCCGGTCGGCGAGCGTGACCACATACCATTCGCGCTCGATCGGGTTGCCGGGAAACGGCAGTTGCCCGAGCAGCCCCGTGCGCAGTTCGAGCGCACACGCGTGCAACGACAGGAAGGCGACGCCGAGGCCCGCTTCGGCCATCTGCTTGATTGCCTCGTTGCTGGACAGTTCGGATCCGACATGAAAGCGATAGCCCGCGTTCTTGAACAGGCTCTCGACGGTCGAGCGCGTACCCGCGCCGCGTTCGCGCACGAGCAGGTGCGCGGATTCGAGATCCTTCAGCGCGACGCGCTTGCGCTGCATCAGCGGATGGCCGGGCGCCGCGACGAACACCATCGGGTGCTTCGCGAACTCGACCGCGTGCGTGCGCAACTCCTTCGGCGCGCTGCCCATCACCGCGAGATCGATTTCATGCGTCGCCAGCATACGGATGATGTCGTCGCGGTTGCCGACCTTGAAATACGTCTTCACGTGCGGACGCGTCGCGGTGAATTTGACGAGCAGCGGCGGGATCAGGTATTCGGCCGTCGTGATCGCGCCGATCCGCAGCGTGCCGCCGAGATCGCCGGTCAGCGCGGCCACTTCGTCGCCGGCCTCGCTCCACAGGTGCAGGATCTCGCGCGCGTAGCGCGCCACGATCTCGCCGGCGGCGGTCAGTTGCACGCCGCGTCCCACCCGCTGCAACAACGCGGCGCCCACGGCCTCTTCGAGCAGGCGAACCTGCAGCGACACGGCCGGCTGCGTCAGGTTCAGCTCCTCGGCCGCGCGCGACACGCTGCCGAGCCGCGCGATCATGTCCAGCGCCTTCAACTGCCGGAACGTCGCGGTCTTTCCTATAAGTGAATACATATGAGTCGCTTATAAACATTAAATTGTTCGACTGGGTACGAAACTATATCGTCGGTTCTTGAGCAATGTCATCCGAATCGTCATTCAGCGGGAGCCCAACATGGACAACACCACGCCCACCCTTGCAATGGACCGCGCACCGCGCCTGCCGCACATCGTGATCGTCGGCGGCGGCGCCGGCGGCCTGCAGCTCGCGACGCGTCTCGGCGATACGATCGGACGCCGCGGGCAGGCCGAGATCGTGCTCGTCGACCGCTATCCGACGCACTTCTGGAAGCCGCTGCTGCACGAAGCCGCATCGGGCCATCGCGATCCGGCGTCCCACACGATCGAATACGCAGCGCAGGCGAAGCGCCACGGCTTCCGCTTCGTGCAGGGCGCGCTGCAGTGGGTCGACCGCGCGGCGCGCACGGCGACGATCGCGGCCGTGCACGATGCGGACGGCACGGAAATCCTGCCGCAGCGCTCGCTGGACTATGACGATCTCGTGCTGGCGGTCGGCAGCGTGACGAACTTCTTCAATGTGCCGGGCGCCGAGCGCCATGCGCTGCCCCTCGAAAACCTCGACCAGGCCGAGGATTTCCGCCGCAAGTTCCTTGCCGCCTGCACGAAGGCGAATCACGTCGCCGAGCAGCAGCCCGCGCGGCGCGCGGCGCCGATCTGCATCAACGTGATCGGCGCGGGCGCGACGGGCGTCGAACTGGCCGCAGCGCTGCGGCACGCGATCCAGCAATTGACGACGTACCGCTTCAAGGCGCTGGTGTCCGCGCGCGACGTGCACATCCGGCTGATCGAAGGCGGCCCGCGCATCCTGCCGGCGCTCGACGAACGGCTGTCCGGCAAGATGCACGCGCAACTGCGCGCGCTGAACGTCGACGTGCTGACCGACACGCGCGTGGCGGAAGTCGGCGCGGACGCCGTGACGACGGCGACCGGCGAACGCCTCGCGAGCGACATCACGATCTGGGCGGCCGGCGTCGCGGGCCCCGCGATGCTGCGAAACATCGGCGACATCGCGCTCAACCGGTCGAATCAGGTGATCGTGACCGACACGCTGCAAACGCCCGACGATCCGCACGTGTACGCGTTCGGCGACTGCGCCGCGTGCCCGTCGACCGGTGCAAGCGGGTGCCTGCCGCCGCGTGCGCAAGTCGCGCACCAGCAGGCCGTGTATCTGGTCAACGCGCTCGCGCGCCGCATCGCCGGCAAGCCGGTGGCCGGCTTCACGTTCCACGACGCGGGCACCGTCGTGTCGCTCGGGCAGGCGGGCGCCGTGTACCAGGCGGACATCGGCGTGCGCTCGCGCTCGCTGATCGTCGACGGGCTCGCGGCGATCGGGCTGTACAAGTTCCTGTATCGCAAGCACCTGTTCAGCGTGGTCGGCGCGAAGCGCGCGCTGTTCCAGTCGCTGAGCCACTGGCTGCAAAGCCGTAACCAGCCGTCGATCAAGCTGCACTGATCGCACCTGTTCGCGCACGGCATCGCAACGCGGCATATCGGGCCGGCATCGCTCGATATGTCGTTTTTTTATATGCCTATGCTCGATGCATTCACCATGCGCGCCACGCTGGTGCATCACGTCGAACGCCGTCGACACGATTCCATTCATGCGGGGCATGCCGCGCGACACGCAGCCCGCGCCCGCTCTGGCTTGCCGCCCCATTCATTAGTCGAATCGTATAAGTCGGCTAAAAATATTAATTGGTCGCGTTTTCCGGATCGACGCTAAGGTGTGTGGCATTCCCGTCGGCGAACGGATCATCACGTTTCTGAAAAGGAATCACCGTGGTCATCGAAGCCATCGTCACCCGTCTCGACGCAGCATTCGCGCAGATCGAAGCAACCCCGGATTCGCGCGAATCGCGCCATCAGCGCGACGCGATCATCCAGTGGCTCGACCGCGCATCGGAAGAAGGCTATCGGCTCGGCCTCGTCACGACGCTGCCGGCCGCGCGGCTCAACGACATGTTCGAAGGCCAGTTCGGCCGCGCGAACCTCGACCGCTTCTCGGTCGTCGTCACGGACACCAATCAACAGGACTCCAGATCGAATCAGCATCCGTTCGATGTCGCGCTGCAAGCGCTCGGCGTGCCGCGCGAGCGCGCGGTCGGGATCGCGAGCAGCGAACCGGAACGCCGTGAAGCCGAGCATTTCGGGCTGTCGCGCTGCGTGAACATCACCGATACAGTGCGCTCGATCGCATCGGCCGGGCTGCACTGAACGCCCGCACACGGGCCGGCCGTGGCCGGCCATCATCGTCGATTCGGCGGCAATCCGACGATTGCCCGACCTCACCCTGACATTCTGCTGTCAAAGTCGCTTGCAACACTTCGGGGCTCGACTACTTTCCCCAGAAGACGGGACGACGCACATGCGCTTCGTCCCGTCCGTTGCCCGTCACGATGACACGCCCGACCCGCACCGCCGCCGCCCTCGCAATTGCCTGCCTGTTGCTCGCCGCTTGCGGCGGTGAAGATTCGACACCACCCGCCACGTCGGCCGGCAACAACGGCACGACGCCCGCACCGCAGCCGCAGCCCACGCCGACTCCGGCACCCGCGACCTACTACCAGACGAAGACGCCGTACCGCCCGCAGCAGGACGCCGCGACGTACGAAGCGCCGCCGGCCGGCTACGCGCCCGTCTATGCCGAACTCGTCGCCCGTCATGGCTCGCGCGGGCTGTCGGGCTTCAAATACGACGGCGCGATCTACGCGATGCTGGTCAAGGCCGAGGCCGACGGCGCGCTGACGCCGCTCGGCGTGCAGCTCAAGGCCGACACGTACGCGATGATGAAGGCCGATGCGCTGCTCGGCTACGGCGTACAGGGCATCTCGACACCCGGGTACGGCAACCTCACGCAAACCGGCATCCGCGAACATCAGCAACTTGCCGCGCGTCTCGCGCAGCGGCTACCCGCGCTGTTCGCGGCGGGCAACCGGCAGGTGGTCGTCGTCAACTCGGGCCAGGATCGCGCGGTCGACAGTTCGACGTATTTCTCGGCGGCACTGGTTGCCGCGCAGCCGGCACTGGCGCCGGCCATCACGCTGCCGGCCGCGCCGGCCGGCTATCCGGCGAGCGCACCGGTCGCGCAGCCGGCCGGCACCAACCGCTTCCTGCTGTATTTCCATTCGCTGAAGCCGGCCACCGATCTCGTGACCGACACGAGCGATCCGTACTACGCGACCTATCAGGCGAGCCAGGCGTACCAGACCTATGCAAACGACGCGACGGTGGCCGCGAAGCTGAAGGCGATCAAGGCCGCGCCGCAGGCCGCCGACGTCGCGCAAACGGTGCTGTCCGCGCTCGTGTCGCCGGCCTTCATCGCGAAGCTCGGCGCCGACGGCTACACATTCGCGAACACCGGCACCTATGCGTTCACGTCGACGGATGGCAAGTTCACCAACACGCTGAAGGGCGACGGCAAGACGAAGATCGCAACCGCCGTCGATGCGGTGAACGTGTTGTACAACCTGCTGCAGGTCGCGCCGGCCATGACCGCGGAAACCGGCGGCGTCACGATGGAAAAGTACATCGGCGCGGAGCAGGCGCAGTATCTCGCGTATCTGCAGGATGCCGAGGACTACTATCAGAAGGGGCCCGGCATCCAGGAAGCGAACCCGGTGACGTACCGGATGGCGAAGGTGCTGCAGGACGATTTCTTCGGCGAAGTCGACGCGATCGCGCGCGGCGACCTGACGCACGCCGCGAAGCTGCGCTTCACGCATGCGGAGATCGTGATTCCGTTCGCGTCGATCATGAACCTGAAGAACGTGTTCGTGCCGACGCCTCAGGCGCAGACGTACACGTATGCGAACAATCCGTGGCGCGGCGACCAGGTGTCGCCGATGGCCGCGAACATGCAGTGGGATGTCTATCGCAACGGATCGCGCCTCATCGTGAAGATGCTGTACAACGAGCGCGAGACGGATTTCCAGGCCGCGTGCGACGGCGCGAAGATCGCGCCGGGCAGCCACTTCTACGACTACGCGGGGTTGAAGCGGTGTTACGGGTATCAGTGATGGGATGCGCGGGGCCTCCTGGCCGCAAGCGCGCGTTGAAACCCGGACGGCGCAGGCCGTCCGGCCACGGCCCGCTAGACTTTGTGCACGCCGTTCTGAAGCAGCACTCGATACAGGAATGCCACTTGTCCGTCGTTCAGCACGCGCTTCGGTACCACGCGGAACATCACCGATGACTGATATAGCAGGATCATTTGACGATCCTCGCTCCAGTGAATGAGATCCGCGTAGTGAATTTCGTCGCGCGAAGTCGGCGTTTCGACAATGAACCGGTCGCCTTGGAAAATGACCGTGTGAACCTGATGAAGCGTCCTTTGCTGGTCGTAAATCTTGCGACCTGCGCGCGGCAGTATCAGATGATTCAGGATGGGCACGCCGATCGCGACGACAGCCGCGATTCCCGCGGCCATCCAGACATAGCGCCATTCCGGAAAATGTCCGCTTGCTATCCGGACGCCGCCGACCAGCAGGACGATGTACACGATCGCACCGATCGCAAATGACTTGAGCAGGTATTTCCAGTTGCACCTGCGCCAAAGATGCAGGCGGTAGGCGTGGACGAGATCGTCCGCGGTTATTTGAAAAACGACTTCGGTATCGCTCATGGGCGGGCTCGGAACGCTCTCTGGTTCTTGTAATTGCTCTGGACGCTTCGCCGCGAGCACCGCGCTCGGGCGGGTTGGCAGTGCGCGCACAGAGACGTGCAAACGAAGCGGCGCGATATCGCCGGCCGATCGATGCACGGCGACAATATACATGCGTGGAACGACACCCGTGCGGCGAGTCGCCGCGGCGGTGGTGCGGCCTGCGGCGAGCGGCAGACGCGGACGGCCGGCATTGTACGCGGCCAGCAGTCTGTTCGGGGAGGTGACTCGCATGTTGCGCCCACGAACTCACGGCGGCTCGCATGGTCGAACGTGCATCGCCGGAGAACCCTCATGAAACGCGTCGCCCTTGCCGCTGCCCTGACCCTGTTTGCCACCATCGGCGTGTCCGCGCCGGCCTTCGCCGGTGCGTCCTCCGGCATCGCGCCGGTTCCGGTTCAGGCCTACGCGAAAAATTGCGTGCCGTCGCGGGATGCCGCGCAAGGCGCCCATTCGCCGTCCAGCGCGCCGCCGATCCGCGTCTGCGTCGGCGATTCCGATACGCAGTTGAACCTGCCGTGGTTCGTGACCGATGTCCTCACCGCCGTGGACACGCACCAGTCGCCCAGCGGCCTGCTCCACAAGATGCGCAACGACTTCTGACGCGCCGCCGGCACCGCATCGTTCATGGCTCGTCGGGGCGCGTCAGCACCTGGATGAACGTGCCGACGATGCCGGCCCACATCGCGGGGTCGGCGATGCGCGCCAGCAGCCCCCGCAATTCCCGTCGCTCTCTTTCCGACAGCACGCCGTGCGCGCCGCGGATGCTGTCGTAACGCGGCGTACCGCGCGACGCGAGCGCGCGATCGAGCGAATAGTCGCGGGCCTCCCCGTCCACCGAAATCCGGATCCACAGCGAACCGCCGTCCGCCGCGGCGGCGCCATCGGTCACGATGACCGTCGGTGTGGCATTTTCTTTCATCGCAACGCTCCGGTTTGACGCGCTGGCGGCAAATTGCCGACCACGGCGCCCTATTGAAATGTTTCTTTTCGAGACGCAATCCCGAAACATCATCAATTTTTAGACAACGATATTACGTAATGGCGCGCCGCATCTTATACTTGCCACGCACCATCCTCGTGCCAAGAGACGGTGTCTTTTGTCCCGGCTGCACGCACCGTGCGGCCGGGGCTTTTTTCGGTACGTTACATCGAGATACATGCCGAATGTGCGCATGTTCTTAAGGAATGCTGCCAGATGAATGGCTGATCGCGACTGGCCGAGCGGATGCCGTCGCGACGCCCGACTCGATCGGCGTCCCGAAACCGGCGCGCAAGCCGCATGGTCCGAATCAGGCATGCGGCTTGCGCGCCGTCGGCGCACCGACCGGTTCGACTTGCCACGCCATGCGTACAACACCAAAGGCAACCGCGGGATTACGGGCGCTCCCGCCCGGCTCGACGCATCTTTTCCACCGCGGCGGCGCGTGGCCGCACGTCGTCCTTTTCGCCGCCGTGATCATTTGCGTGCTCGTGCCCGCGTTCGCGATCGTGCTGGCCGACCGCTACGCCCGCGATACCGTCACCGCGCATGAGCGCGCCGTGGCCCACGACATCGTGGCTTCCGTGGACCGCATCCTGGACGGCGTGCGCCTCCGCCACGCGGACGAGCTGACCGCGCTGGTCGGACAGCCGTGCGCGACGGTGTTCCGGACGCTGGCCGAAGTGGGCACTCGCCTGCGCTATCTGCGTGCAGTCGCGCTGGTGAACGACGGCCGCGTCATATGTTCGTCGGCGCTCGGCTCGATCGACGTGCCGCTCGTCAAGTATGCGCGCGAGCCCGAACCGGGATCGATGACCGTCACGCTGCTGCGCCAGACGGCGTTCCAGCGCGGCATTCCGGTGCTGTACGCATTCCGCGCCACTGCGCGCGGCGCGGGCGTCCTGTACCTGATCGAAGGCGACTACGTGGCCGACGCGCTCGCCCTCGGCACCGCCAACGGGGCGGAAACGGCCACGCTGTCGATCGCGGGGTCGGGCCGCCTCGATCAGCACGGGACGTTCGCGCCGGACACGGACGCCGGCCCCACGGGCGGCAGCACGATTGCGTCGCAGCGCTGGCCGTTCACGGTGTCGGTCGTCGCATCGGCGCGCTACGCGTCACAGGTCCGGCGCCACGACCGGCTGATTTGCGCGACGATCGTCCTGCTGGCCGACAGCCTCGTGATGGCCGCCTACCTGCTCGCGATGGCGCCGCGGCGGCTGTTGCTGAAGGCCGTGCGCCACGCGCTCAGGCGCAACGAATTCCATGTCGTATACCAGCCGATCGTCGACGTGCAGACGCGCAGGACGGTCGGCGTCGAGGCGCTGCTGCGCTGGCACCATCCGAAGTGGGGGGCCATCAGCCCGGCCGTGTTCATCCCGCAGGTGGAATCGAGCACGCTGCTGCCGAAGGTCACCGAATTCGTGTTGCGCACGGCGGTGTCCGAGCTGACCGCGCTGACGCCGTCCGCGCCGCTGCGCATCGCCGTGAACGTGGCGCCGCGGGATCTCGAGCGCGCGCGGTTCGTGGCCGTCGTCGAGGAAACGATCCGCGCGCTGCCGCCCGGCTTCACGCTGGTGCTCGAAGTCACCGAGCGCATCCTGCTCGAGAAGAACGCGCGCACCACCGAGATCTTCCAGGCGCTGCGATCCAAAGGCGCGAAGTTCGCGATCGACGATTTCGGCACGCATCACAGCAATCTCGACATGCTGTCGCGCTTCCCTTTCGACTACGTGAAGATCGATCGACAGTTCGTCTCGCAACTGGACAGCGGCAGCGCGAAGCTGATCGAAGGGATCGCGACCGTCGCGCACCACTACGGCATGAAGATCATCGCGGAAGGCGTGGAGACGGAAACCCAGCATCGCGCGCTGCATGCGATCGGGATCCAGTACGCGCAGGGATACCTGTACCAGCGGCCGCTGCGCGCGAAGAACCTGAAGCGCGACGTCGCATGGGCGACGGTGTAGCGGCGACGCCGAAGGCGACTACTGCGCGCCGTATTGACCGCCGACGCGCACGCGATCCTGCTCGACCCATCCTTCGACGTCGTCGCCGGTCTTGCCGTTCACGTACATGATGTTGTACCAGCGCCCGTGCGACTTGTAGACGGTCACCGAATCGCCAGGAACGATGAAGGTACGCTTCGTGATGCACTGCGCGTCGGGCGCAGAGTAGAAATACGCGCGCCCCGTGCCGACGACCGTGCCGGACGCCGGCGGCCGAAAGTTGTCGTCCGGGCCGCTCGTGGCCGCGTCGAGCTTCCCGCAATCGACCGCGCTCTTTGCGTGCGCGCCGTTCGCGCCCACGCTCGCACCGAGCACCAGCATCGCGATGCCGATGCGCATCGTCGTTTTCATCTTCATCATTCGCCCGCTACGCCCTATCGTTTTCTCGGTTTGCCGGTTCGCGGCCGGCACTCGCTCAATCCTGCGCGACGGTCGTCGCTTCCGGATGATACGACGACCATCGAAGCGCATAAAAACGGACCACCGTTCCGAATCATGTCCTATAGTCAGTCAGCAGACATCATTCGACAACGGGACGCATCGACGTCCACGGAGGAGACGTGAAGCTGAAACAGGCCATCGACCGCATTCCGGGCGGGCTCATGCTGGTCCCGATGCTGCTGGGCGCGTGCGTGCACACGTTCGCCCCGAACGCCGGGAAGTACTTCGGCTCGTTCACCAACGGCCTGATCGCGGGCACGGTGCCGATCCTCGCCGTCTGGTTCTTCTGCATGGGCGCGACGATCGACCTGCGCGCGACGGGCGTCGTGCTGCGCAAATCGGGCACGCTGCTCGCGACGAAGATCGTGGTCGCATGGCTCGCGACGCTGATCGCCGCGCGGTTCATCCCCGACGACGGTATCCGCACGGGCCTGTTCGCGGGCCTGTCGCTGCTCGCGATCACGACGTCGATGGACATGACCAACGGCGGCCTCTATGCGGCCGTGATGCAGCAATACGGCACCAAGGAAGAAGCCGGTGCGTTCGTGTTGATGTCGATCGAATCGGGGCCGCTCGTCAGCATGCTGATTCTCGGCGCGGCCGGCGTCGCGGTGTTCGAGACGCGGCTTTTCGTCGGCGCGGTCCTGCCATTCCTGATCGGCTTCACGCTCGGCAATCTCGATGTGCAGCTGCGCGACTTGTTCGGGCGCTGCGTCCATCCGCTGATCCCGTTCTTCGGCTTCGCGCTCGGCAACGGCATCGATCTGAACGTGATCGCGAAGAGTGGGCTGCCGGGTATCGCGCTCGGGCTCGCGGTGATCGTCGTGACGGGCGTGCCGTTGATTCTGGCGGACAAGTTCCTGGGCGGCGGCAACGGGACGGCCGGGCTGGCCGCGTCGTCGACGGCCGGCGCCGCGGTCGCGAACCCGGCGATCATCGGCGAGATGATCCCGAAGTTCAAGCCGATGGTGCCGGCGGCGACGGCGATCGTCGCAACCGCGTGCCTCGTGACGGCGATTCTCGTGCCGATTCTGACGGCGATGTGGGCGAAGCGGGCGGCGAGGGTGTCGGGGGTGCCGATGCAGGTCGCCGCGCGCTCGTCGCCGGGACGGGCGATCGAGCATGAGGGGCATGTTTGAGGGGGTGCCGGTTCGAGTCTGGCCTCAGGCACCGCACATCCTGGCGTCTGCCAGCCATGATCCCGCAAACGCTCACCTTCATGTAGGCTCCGGAAGCCGGCTCACGTCGCCCAGGCCGGCGTTTTCCGGAGCGCTTTTCATGCCCACTGCCGTCCTGCTGCGGACAAACCATTCGCACCTCTACCCGGGCAGCATCGTGACGCTCGACCGCGATGCGCCGCGCACCGCCCAGCCGCATCCCGCCGTCATCGAATTCGCGGACGGCTCCGGCGCCGCCGCGACACTGTCCCGCGTCGGCGACGATACCCTTGAACTCGCGGTAGACGAATACGTCACGCAGAAGCGCAATACGATCGCCGCGCGCCGCTGGTTGCTGCAGCCGATCGATGCGGCCCAGACGGGATGGCGCGTCGCGCTCCGCCTTCCTGCCACCTGATGCCAGACGACCGCCGCCGGCGCGAAGCGCTTCCAGGCGCTAAAATCCGCCGCCTGAGCATCCACGACGAGCAAGCGTTTTGACGGCGTTCGAGCAGGGTTTCATCCTCACCCGCCACTGGCGGGACACCGCATCCGGCATCGAGATCGAGTTCTGGCTGGCAACCGAACACGGTCCGCGCCGCGTACGGTTGCGCCCGCAGGAAGCCGTCGCGTTCATTCCGGCCGAACAGCAGGCGCTCGCCGAACGCACGCTGGCCGGCGAGCGCGAGGCCGAGTTGCGCCCGCTCGCGCTGCGCGACTTCCGGCAGCGCCCCGTCGTCGGCCTCTATTGCAAGCGCTATCGCCATCTGTCCGGGCTGCAGAAGCGGCTCGCCGCCGCCGGTGTCGACGTCTACGAAGCCGACGTGCAGCCGCCCGACCGCTACGCGATGGAGCGCTTCATCACGGCGTGCGTGCAGTTTCGCGGGCAACCCGGCCCCGACGGCACGCTCACCGGCGGCGAGCTGAAGCCCGCAACCGGTTACCGCCCGACGCTCCGCTGCGTGTCGCTCGACATCGAAACCAGCGTCCACGGCGAGTTGTACTCGATCGCGCTCGAAGGCTGCGGGCAACGACAGGTCTACATGCTCGGGCCGCCGAACGGCGACGCAAGCGGCAGCGCAGGCGCCTTGGACTTCAACCTCGACTACTGCGACAGCCGCGCCACGATGCTCGCGCGGCTCAACGACTGGTTCGACGAGCACGAGCCCGACGCGGTGATCGGCTGGAATCTCGTGCAGTTCGACCTGCGCATCCTGCACGCGCACGCGGAGCAATACGGCGTGCCGCTGAAACTCGGGCGCGGCGGCAGCGTGCTCGACTGGCGCGCGCACGGTCAGCAGCCCGACCACTTCTTCGCGGGCGCGGCCGGCCGGCTGATCCTCGACGGCATCGACATGCTGAAATCCGCGACGTGGACCTTCCCGTCGTTCAGCCTCGAATACGTGTCGCAATCGCTGCTCGGCGAAGGCAAGTCGATCGACAATCCGTACCAGCGGATGGACGAGATCCAGCGCCGCTTCGATCACGACAAGCCCGCGCTCGCGCGCTACAACCTGAAGGATTGCGAGCTCGTCACGCGCATCTTCGACAAGGCCGACCTGCTGTCCTTCGCGCTCGAACGCGCGAGCGTCACGGGGCTGGCTGCCGATCGCACCGGCGGGTCGGTCGCGGCGTTCACGCACCTGTACCTGCCGCGCATGCATCGACTCGGCTATGTCGCGCCGAACCTCGGCGACGTGACGGGGCAGAACAGCCCCGGCGGCTTCGTGATGGATTCGCGCCCCGGGCTGTACGACTCGGTGCTCGTGTTCGACTACAAGAGCCTCTATCCGTCGATCATCCGCACGTTCCTGATCGATCCGGTCGGCCTGATCGAGGGGCTCGCGCATCCCGGCGACGACGCATCGGTGCCCGGTTTTCTCGGCGCGCGTTTCTCGCGCACCGCGCACTGCCTGCCCGACATCGTGCGGCGCGTGTGGGAAGGCCGCGACGACGCGAAGCGGCAGCGCAACGCGCCGCTGTCGCAGGCGCTGAAGATCATCATGAATTCGTTTTACGGCGTGCTCGGCTCGACGGGCTGCCGCTTCTTCGACCCGCGCCTCGCGTCGTCGATCACGATGCGCGGCCACGAGATCATGCACCGCACGCGTCAACTGATCGAAGCTCAGGGTTACGAAGTGATTTACGGCGATACCGATTCGACGTTCGTGTGGCTCGGCCGCGCGCATGACGACGACGAAGCCGGCGCGAAGGGTCGAGCGCTCGTCGAGCACGTGAACCGCTGGTGGCAAGCGCACCTGCGCGAACAGTTCGGGCTGGACAGCGCGCTGGAGCTGCAATACGAACGGCATTACCGCCGCTTCCTGATGCCGACCGTGCGCGGCGCGGAAGAAGGCAGCAAGAAGCGGTACGCCGGCCTCGCGGCGACGGCCGACGGCGGCGAGGACCTCGTGTTCAAGGGGCTCGAAACGGTGCGCACCGACTGGACGCCGCTCGCGCAGCAATTCCAGCGCGAGTTGTACCGGCGCGTGTTCAGGCTCGAACCGTACCAGGATTTCATTCGCGACTACGTACGCCGCACGCTGGCCGGCGAATTCGACGATCAGCTCGTGTACCGCAAGCGCGTGCGCCGGCCGCTGCGCGAATACGAACGGAACGTGCCGCCCCACGTGCGCGCGGCGCGCATCGCCGACGAGTTCAATCATGCGCAGGGCCGGCCGCTGCAATATCAGCGCGGCGGCTGGATCAGCTACGTGATGACGACGGCCGGCCCCGAGCCGCTCGAAACGATGCGCTCGCCGATCGACTATGCGTTCTATCTGAGCCGCCAGCTTCAGCCCGTCGCCGATGCGATCCTGCCGTTCCTGCGCGACGATTTCGAACGCGTGATCTCCGGGCAGGGCCAGTTGTTCGGCGACTGACGGGCCGATGGGCCGAACGGTGCACCGGGCGCGGATTCCGGCGCGCCAGCCGTGCCCGCCGTGAAGCGCCGACGCGCCGCCGATCGCTGCGGGGAAGCACCCCGTTCCACGCCGCCCCGCAGGCATGCGGCTAAAATACCGGCCTGCCGCGCGTCCCGCCGCGGCCGGAGGACACTCATCATGACCGCACGTCGCGGTGCCGCGGTCGCCATCGCACCCGGCCACGAGACAGCCAGCCTGTCGAAAGCCCAGCAAACGTTCAATACGCTCGTCGAGCAGATCGAGACGCGGCGCGAGCGGCTCGGTGCATGGGAAGCCGTGATGCCGGCGTTCCAGAAGAAGTTCGTCCACGGCCTGTTGCCGCTCGAACAGGAAGCGACGGCGCTGCGCATCCGACTGATCCATCTGCTCGACGACGCGTTCCTGCAGAAAGGCCTGAGCAAGGCCGAGCAGCGCACGCTATCCGCGCTGATCGCCGACATGGCGCGCGACTTGCTCGGCGTCAGCGACGACGCGACGTTGAAAATCATCTACAACCGGCACTGCCCGTCCGACGACGACGGCGCCGCAGCGACGGCCTCCGCACGGACGAAGCCGGAACCGGAAACGGAAACGGAACCCGCCGCCGAACCAGCGGACGATCTCGACACGCTGTCGCCCGACGAACTCGCCGCCCGCATCCAAGCCGAATTCGACGAACAGTACAAGCGCGACATGGCCGCCCACGAGGCCCGCGAAGCCCAGCGCGCGAAGCGCAAGAAAGCGCCCCGGCAATCGGCCGCGCAGGCGCGACGCGAAGCCGAGCTGGCCGAATCGAGCAAGTCGCTCCGCGACGTCTATCGCAAGCTCGCCAGCGCGCTGCATCCCGATCGCGAAACCGATCCCGAGGAACAGGCGCGCAAGACCGTGCTGATGCAGCGTGTCAACCACGCGTATGCGAACGGCAACCTCCTGCACCTGCTGGAGCTGCAACTGGAGATCGAACAGATCGACCGGCGCGCGATCGACGGCCTGAGCGAAGCGCGGCTGACGCACTACAACGGCATCCTGGAGGAACAGCTCCGCGAGCTCGACCAGGAGATCGGGCACGTCGAGAACGATTTCAGGCGAACCTACGGCATCGCGTCGTCCACCAAGGTCGCACCCGATACGGTGATGCGCATGCTGACGCGCGACATTGCCGGCATGCAGCGCAGCAACCACGACCTGACCGTCGCGCTGTGCGAGTTCGACGATCCGGATCAGGTCAGGCGCTGGCTGAAGGACATGAAGCGCCGGCCGGCGTCGTCTCGCTTCGACGACGATTCGTATTGAGCCGACAAGCACGGGCGAACGGGCGACGCGCACGCCACCCTTTACCGCCCCTTCCCCATCCCGCCCATCAGCGCCATCAGCTGCCCGCGCAGCCACTGGCTGCCCTGATCCTGATCGGCGCTGCGATGCCAGTAGCAGAAGTAATCGAGTCCCGGCATCTCGAACGGCAGTTCCAGAATGCGCGCCGGATAGCGCTGCAGCAGCCGCAGCGGCGCCGTCAGCGCGAGATCGCCGCGCATCGCGATCAGCGGCGCGACCATGTAGTGCTGCACGCGCATCTGGATGTTGCGGCGCAGCCCGAGCCGCGTCAGTTCCGCGTCGACGTGCCCGCTGCCCTTGCGGCGGCTCGATACGTGGATGTGCCCCATCGACAGGTAGTCGTCCAGGGTCAGCGTGTCGCCCTTGAACGGATGATCGTCGCGGATCATGCACGCGTAGCGGTCCTGCACGAGCAGCGCCTGGTGCAGATGCGGATCGCCGATCAGCGGCGCGTCGATCGCGATGTCGACCGAGCCGTTCGCGAGCGCGGTCGCGACCTCGCGGCGGTCCATCGTGTAGCTGCGCACGTGCATGCCGGGCGCATGCGTCTGTAGCAGCTCGCCGAGCGCCGGCAGCAGCAGCGCTTCGGTCAGGTCGCTCATGCTGAGCCGGAACACGCGCTCGGACGAAGCCGGATCGAACACGTCGCCTTCGTGCGCGCTCGAATCGAGCAGTTGCAGCGCCTCGCGCACGCGGCCGACGATGTTCTCGGCCATCGGCGTCGGCATCATTCCGGCCGGCGTGCTGACGAACAGCGGATCGTTCAGCGTCTTGCGCAGCCGCGCCAGCGCGTTGCTGACGGCCGGCTGCGTGAGGTTCAGCACCTCGGACGCGCGCGTCAGGTTGCGCTTGTTGTAGATCGCCTCGAATACGACGAACAGGTTCAGATCAATCTTCGAAAGGCGCATCGCCGGATCTCCTTGCCGAGATCTTACGGCGGGCGCCATTCGTTCGTCCATGTCGCCCCGCTCAGCCGCGCGGCGGCGGCGTCAGGTACGGCGCGGTCGCACCGGGTTCGCCGCCCTTGATCTCCATCCGCGCGATCGCCTGCAGGTGGACCTCGTCCGGGCCGTCGGCGAAGCGCAGCGCGCGGCCCCAGGTCCACAGGTCGGCGAGCGGCGTATCGGGGCTCAGGCCCGCTGCGCCGAATACCTGCATCGCGCGATCGCACACGTCCGTATAAACGGTCGGCACGAGCGCCTTGATCATCGAGATCTCCTTGCGCGCGGCCTTCGCGCCGACCTTGTCGATCATCCACGCGGCCTTCAGCACCAGCAGGCGTGCCTGGTCGATCTCGATACGCGAGCGCGCGATCCATTCGCCGACGGTGCCGTGCCGGTTCAGCGGCTTGCCGAACGCGACGCGCGACTGCGCGCGGTCGACCATCAGCTCCAGCGCCAGCTCGGCCGCGCCGATCGAGCGCATGCAGTGGTGAATGCGGCCCGGCCCGAGGCGCGCCTGCGCGAGCGCGAAGCCGCTGCCTTCCTCGCCGAGCAGGTTGCGCGCCGGCACGCGCACGTTGTCGAACGTGATTTCGCAGTGCCCTTCCGGCGCGTGGTGATTGACCACCGTGATGTTGCGCACGACCGTCACGCCCGGCGTGTCGCGCGGCACGAGGATCATGCTCTGCTGCTGGTGCGACTCGGCCTCGGGATCGGTCTTGCCCATCACGATGAAGATCTTGCAGTTCGGATGCGCGGCGTTCGTGATGAACCACTTGCGGCCGTTGATCACGTACTCGTCGCCCGCGCGCTCGATGCGTGTCGTGATGTTGGTCGCATCCGACGACGCGACGTCGGGCTCCGTCATCGCGAACGCCGAGCGGATTTCGCCGCGCAGCAGCGGCAGCAGCCACTGTTCGCGCTGCTCGGGCGTCGCGAACATGTGCAGCAGCTCCATGTTGCCGGTGTCCGGCGCATTGCAGTTGAACACTTCCGACGCCCAGCTCACGCGCCCCATGATTTCGGCGAGCGGCGCGTATTCGAGGTTCGTCAGGCCCGTGCCCGGCTCGTCGTCCTTCAGGTGCGGCAGGAACAGGTTCCACAGCCCCTCCGCTTTCGCGCGCTCCTTCAGTTCCTCCATGAACGACACCGGATACTTGCCGGCGTGCACCTCTTCGTTCCACTGGCGGATGCGCGGCACGATGTGCGCATCCATGAATGCGCTCACGCGTTCGCGCAGTGCTTCCACTTTCGGGGTGTAGCCAAAGTCCATGATCGACTCCTCGAGATTCCGTATTTCCGTTCGTTCGGTTCAGAAGGCCGAGACGCCGCCGTCGACGGCGACGGCCTGCCCGGTCAGATACGTGTTGTCCTTCGCGCACAGCATCAGCATCGTCGCGACGATTTCGTCGGGGCGGCCGAGCCGCTTCATCGGCGAGCCCTGCGCCAGAAAATCCTGGCGCTCGCCGATCTCGCTGTCGGTGACCATCGGCGTCGTGCTGTAGAACGGGCACACCGCGTTCACGCGGATGCCGTGGCGCGCGTATTCGAGCGCGGCCGTCTTCGTGAGCCCGACCACCGCATGCTTCGACGCCGCATACGCGGCCAGCTTCGGCGCGCCGCCGAGCCCGGCCATCGACGCGACGTTCAGGATCACGCCTTCGCGCTGCGCGAGCATCTGGCGGATCTGGTGCTTCATCCCGAAGAACACGCCCTTCGCGTTCACCGCGAAGCTCAGGTCGAGATCGGCTTCGTCGGTGTCGATAAGCGCCTTCATCGGCGGGGCGATACCCGCGTTGTTGATGCCGACGTCGAGCCGCCCGAAGCGTGCGACGGCTTCATGCACCAGCGATGCGACGTCCGTTTCGATGCGCACGTCGCAGTGCCGCGCGACGACGTCGGCGCCGGCCGCTCGCAGCGGCGCGGCCGCGCGTTCGAGCGCATCGCCGTTCAGGTCGCCGAGCGCGAGCCGCGCACCCATCGCGGCGAGCTCGCTCGCGAGCAGCGCGCCGAAGCCGCTCGCGGCGCCGGTGATCATCACGGCCTGGCCGGCGTAGCTGTCGAGTCTCATCGTGCGCTCAGATCGTCAGGCCACCGTCGACGACGATGCATTCGCCGTTCGTGTAGCTCGCCGCGTCCGACACGAGATACAGCACGGTGCCGGCCATTTCGCGCGGCTCCGCGTGGCGGCGCAGCGGGATCTTCGTCATCCACGCGTCGTAGATGTCCTTGTCGGCGAACAGCGCGCCCGCGAACTTCGTCTTCGTGAGGCCCGGCAGCAGCGCATTCACGCGGATGCCGAGCGGCCCGCACTCCTTCGCGAACGCCTTCGTCATGTTGACGACGGCCGCCTTCGTGATCGAGTAGATGCCTTGCCGGTCGCCCGGCTGCAGCGCATTCACCGACGCGGTGTTGACGATCGCGCCGCCGCCGTGTGTCTTCATCAGCTTGCCGGCTTCGACCGACATGAAGAAGTACCCGCGGATGTTCACGTCGACGGTCTTCTCGTACGCGGCGAGATCGGTATCGAGGATGTGCCCGAAATACGGGTTCGCGGCCGCGTTGTTCACGAGGATGTCGAGGCGGCCGTGCTTGCCGCGGATGTGCTCGAACGTCGCGGCGATGTCCTCCAGGCGCCCGACGTGGCACGCCAGCGCCTCGGCGCGGCCGCCCGCCGCGACGATCGCGTCGGCCACGGCCTGGCAGTCGTCGAGCTTGCGGCTCGACACGATCACGTACGCGCCCTGCTCCGCGAGCAGCTTGGCGATTTCCTCGCCGATGCCGCGGCTCGCGCCCGTCACCAGCGCGATCTTGCCCGTCAGGTCGAACAGATTCGTTGCCATGTTGCTGTGCTCCTCCATTGATTGAGTTGTCGTGTCGCCGCGTGGCGATATCAGCGATGCGCGTCGATCACGCCGACGGCCAGTTCGGCCAGCCGGCCGGCCATTTCGCCGACGCGCAGCGCCTGCTCGCTCGATGCGTTGCCCTGCAACGCGCGCGCCTTCACGCCCTGCGCGATCGCCGCTAGCCGGAAGAAACTGAAGGCGAGGTAGAAATGCCAGTCGCGGATCGGCGCGATGCCGCGCAGTTCGCAGTAGCGCGCGACGATCGCCGCTTCGTCCGGAATGCCGAGTTCGGCACGATCCTGGCCCGCGAGCCCGCGCACCTGGCCGCCGGACGGTAGCCGCAGGCACATGCAGAAGTACGCGAGATCGGCGAGCGGGTTGCCGAGCGTCGACAGTTCCCAGTCGAGCACGGCCTGCACGCGATAGCCGTCCCGCGCGAACATCAGGTTGTCGATCCGGAAGTCGCCGTGCACCAGCGCCGGCCGGCCCGTGTCCTCGGGGCATGCCTTCGGCAGCCAGTCGATCAGCGTCTCCATCGCGTCGAGGCGCCCGGTTTCGGCCGCGCGATACTGCTTCGTCCACACGCCGATCTGCCGCTCGAAGTAGTTGCCCGGCCGGCCGTAGTCGGCGAGGCCCACCGCGTCGACATCGACGTCGTGCAGCGCGGCCATCGTCTGCAGCAGCGCGTCGTAGCAGGTCGCTCGCTCGGCCTTCGGCAGCTCCGGCAGCGCGGGGTCCCAGAAGATCCGGCCGTCCTCGAAACTCATCACGTAGAACAGGCTGCCGATCACGTCGCGGTCAACGCAGAGGTGATACGGGTGCGCGACCGGCACCGCGGTGCCCGACAGCGCGGTGAGCACGCGGAATTCGCGGTCGACCGCGTGCGCGGATTTCAGCAGTTCGCCCGGCGGCTGGCGGCGCAGCACGTAGCGGCCGCTCTTCGCATTCAGCAGGAAAGTCGGATTCGACTGGCCGCCGGCAAACTTCTCCGTGTCGACCGGGCCTTCGAAGCCCGGCACGTGGGTTTCCAGATAGCGCGTAAGGCGGGCTACGTCGAGTTGCTGGGAAGGATTCGTCATCGTCGCGATCGTTCGTGGGTCAGCCGTAGGTGCGCAGCGCGTGTCGTTCGGGGTCCTCCAGATGCGGGATGCCGTTGAACGACGCGAGGTGGAACGCCTCGGCGTTGAAGAAAAACTGCGAAAGACTGCTGTTGCGGATCTGCAGGTTCAGCGCGATCGCGCTCGACGGCGGCGCGGCGAGCACCTGCTGCACGGTGACCGCGATCGGGCCGCCGGAACTCACCGCGAGCACGCGCTGGCCGCCGCCCTCGCGGATCGCCGCGCGCGCGTCGGCCACGCGCTGCTGGAAATGGGCCCAGGTTTCGGGGGCCGCCTCGCCGAGCTTGTCCTCGGTCCACAGCTGCAGCACCTGCCGGAGCGCGCGGAAGTGTTCCTTCATCGAGCCGGCCGAGAGCCGCGCGATCTCCGGATAGTCGCTGGCGGCTGCCGCGAACAGCCCGTGGAAATCGTATTCGTTCAGGCCCGGATGGCGATCGACCACGACGCCTTCGCGGCCCATCCCGCGCAGAATCGCGGCGACCGTCTGCGCATGGCGGTTCATCGTGCCGCAAATCACGCGGTCGAACGTCAGGCCCTGCCGCGCGAAGTATTCGCCGAGCCACACGCCCTGCTGGTCGCCCGCCGCGGACAGCCGGTCGTAGTCGTCGGTGCCGAACGACGCCTGCCCGTGCCGTACCAGAAAGAGTTCAGCCATTGCGCTCGCCTGAGGAAAACGAAGGCCCAGCATAGCGACCGGGCGTGCATTTTTGAAATTTATTTTCTGAATCAAACAGTATTCATCGCATGAATTACGCGGATTCATACGATGCGCTTGCGCCGGTTTCATCTGTCCCCACGTCGCGGCACGCGAATTGCGACAGCGCACACCGTGTCGAATAAATTCTGGAGGGATGCGATGCTCGGTACGATCCTCATCATCGTTCTGATTCTGCTGCTCATCGGAGCATTTCCTGCATGGCCGCACAGCCGAAGCTGGGGTTACTGGCCATCGGGGACCGTCGGGCTGATCGTCGTCATTGTCGTGATACTGGTGCTGCTCGGTCGCATCTGAACACGGCCGCGCGTGCCGCTGCATGGGCACGCGCGTTCCGATCGACGTCCGATCTGCCGCCGTGACTTCTTTACACGCGAAAGTAAGCCGTAAAGGAAAACGCGACGGCATCGCGTACGCTTACTTGGGCGTCCGCTCGCTTGCGGTCCAGCCATCCACGGACACGCACAGGTGCGGCGCATGATCAGGTGCGCCATTTCTTGCGAACACAACGTCTCGCCGATGTGCGGGTGCGTCACCGGATAATCCATCTGCATCGCGCAACACAGCGCCTTGCGCGTCAACTCGCGCGCCCCGTTCGTCTTCATTCGATGGATTTGGCCGTACGGTAGTATGGCGATTCGATGGAACCCCGCTGAATCCGAACGAGTGGCCATGCCCGAATTTCCCTCATCTCCCGGCGCCGGCCAAGGCGCGCAAGCGCTCATCCTCATCGCCGAGGACGAACCCGAGATCGCCGAGATCCTGACCGCCTATTTCGCGCGCAACGGCCTGCGCACCGTGCACGCCGCCGACGGTCGCCGCGCGCTCGAACTCCACCTGTCGCTGAAGCCGGACCTCGTGTTGCTCGACGTGCAGATGCCGCACGTCGACGGCTGGAAGGTGCTCGCCGAGATCCGCCACCGCGGCGACACGCCCGTCATCATGCTGACCGCGCTCGACCAGGACATCGACAAGCTGACCGGGCTGCGCATCGGCGCCGACGACTACGTGGTCAAGCCGTTCAACCCCGCCGAAGTCGTCGCGCGCGCGCAGGCGGTGCTGCGCCGGTCGATGGCCGGCTCGCGCCAGGAAGAGCAGCGCGTGCTGCGCGCCGCGCCGTTCGAGATCGATCTCGAGCACCACGAAGCGACGGTCGAAGTCGACGGCGCGCGCCACACGCTCGTGCTGACGCTCACCGAATTCAAGCTGCTCGCGCAACTCGCGCGCGCGCCGCGCCGCGTGTTCAGCCGCGCCGAGCTGATGGCGACCTGCCTCCCGGAAGGCGATGCGCTGGAGCGCACGGTCGACAGCCACGTCAGCAAGCTGCGCAAGAAACTCGACGATCTCGGCGTCGCCGGCATGCCGGCCAGCGTGCGCGGCGTCGGCTACAAACTGTGGAGCGGCGAGTGAGACTAGACGGCCTGAGCCGCCAGATCGCGCTGACGATGGGCGCGATCGCCTTTGGCGTCACGGTGCTGATCGTCGTGACGGCCTACGCGTTCTACTACCTGCTGTACCACTACTCGCCGGAGTCGTTCAAGCCGGAAAGCTGGCTCCCGAGCGGGCCGGAGTGGGTGTGGATCACCTCGACCACACTGGTCGGCCTGCTGATCGCGGTCATCGTCGCGATCAACCTGTCGCGCCGCATCCTCGTGCCGCTGAATTCGGTGACGGACAGCATCCGCCGCGTCGCGCGCGGCGATCTCGGCGCGCGCGCGGTCGCCGGCGACCGTTCGTTGAAGGAGGCGGCGCTGCTCGCCGACAACTTCAACGCGCTCGCGAGCGAGCTGCAGCGCGTGACCGACGAGCAAACCTTCTGGAACGCGGCGATCGCGCACGAACTGCGCACGCCGGTGACCGTGCTGCGCGGCCGCTTGCAGGGGCTCGCCGAAGGCGTGTTCACGCCGAGCGACGCGCTGTACCGCAGCCTGCTCGCACAGGTCGAAGGGCTGACGCGTCTGATCGAGGATCTGCGCGTGGTCAGCCTCGCCGACAGCGGCCACCTGAGCATCGAGATCCGCGACACCGATCTCGCCGCCGACGTGCGCGCGGTGGTCGACGTGTTCGCGCACGCGCTGCAGGCCGCCGGCCAGCATCCGGAACTCGATCTCGACCCGCGGCGCATGCGCTGCGACCCGGTCCGCATCCGCCAGGCGTTGCTCGCGCTGCTGGAGAATGCACGCCGCCACGCGGTGCCCGGCACGATCCGGATCCTGACGCGCATCGAGGACGGCATGTGCCGGCTGTGCGTCGAGGACGACGGCCCGGGCATCCCGGCCGAGTTCGCGCCGCACGTGTTCCAGGCGTTCCGGCGCGTCGACGCGTCGCAACCCGGCGGCACCGGCCTCGGGCTCGCCGTCGTCGCGGCGATCGCGCATGCGCATCGCGGCGAAGCGCTGTGCGTGCCGACCGGCGCGGGCGGCACGCGGTTCGAGGTGCGGTGGCCCGACGATCTCGCGCCGGCGCCCGAAGGCGAACGCTTCCCGGCGTAACGCGCGGGCCTCGCCGCTCACGCGCGCGGTTTGCGCCCGGCCACCACATTTTGTGCATCGCACGACCAACCCTGAGCAAAAAGTATCGGTTCCCGAACTCTTTTGATGTGGTGATCGCATCGCCCGCGTCACACCATTGTTCCTGCCGTCATCGGCGGCATTCGAACAAGCAGAATCAAGGAGACACGGGTGAACAAGATGCGAATCGTCGCAGCCGGCGTGCTGCTCGGCGCCTGTCTGCCGGGCGTCGCGGCCGCGCAAACCTGCAAGGTGCCGACCCTCCGCGTGCTCGCGCAGAAGAGCCTCGGCCTGTCGGTGATGGAGAAATCGCTGGCCGACTACGAAAAGAAGAACGGCACGAAGGTCGAGATCAGCTATTTCGGCGAGAACGACCGCCGCGCGAAATCGCGGCTCGACGCGTCGACTGGCGCGGGTTCCTACCAGATCTACTACGTCGACGAGGCGAACGTCGCCGAATTCGCGTCGGCCAACTGGATCGTGCCGCTCCTCAAGTACTACCCGAAGGACTACGACTACGACGACTTCCTGCCCGGCCGCCGCGCGGTCGCGAGCTACAACGGCGTCGCGTACTTCGCGCCGCTGATCGGCGGCGGCGACTTCCTGTTCTATCGCCGTGACCTGCTCGACGCCGCGCATATTCCGGTGCCGAAGACGCTCGACCAGCTCGTCGCCGCGATCAAGCAGCTCAACGCGCCGCCGAAGCTGTACGGCTGGGTCGCGCGCGGCCAGCGCGGCTCGGGGATGAACGTGTGGCGCTGGTCGCCGTTCATGCTCGGCATGGGTGGCACATGGACCGACAAGGGCGGCCAGCCCGCGTTCAATTCGCCGGGCGCGGTGAAGGCCACGCAGCTCTACAGCGACCTGTTCAAGTACGCGCCGCCGGGTTCGGCGACCTACGACTGGAGCAACGCGCTCGAAGCGTTTCGCTCGGGCAAGGTCGCGTTCATGATCGAATCGACGCCGTTCGCGGACTGGATGGAGGATACGAGCAAGTCGAGCGTGGCCGGCAAGGTCGGCTACACGCGGCCGCCCGCACCGCTGCCGTCGGCCGCGTATGGCCACGGCTTCGCGATCTCGGCGGTCGGCGCGAAGGACGACTGCACGCGGATGGCCGCCGGCCGCTTCATCGCATGGGCGACCAGCAAGGATCAGGAACAGGCGCGGCTACGCAACGGCGTGTTCAGCGACTACAACCGCTCGAGCACGATCGGCAGCCCGTACTTCAAGCAGCACGTCGCGCCGCAGATCCAGGCCGGGCTGAACGACACGAACCCCGTCACGCAGGTGACGATCTGGCGCACGCCGCAGTGGCCGGATATCGGCGACAACCTCGGCATCGCGCTCGAACAGGTGTTCACCGGCACGCAGACGGATATCCGCGGCACGCTCGACGACGCGGACCAGTACGCGAAGGACGCGCTCGAACATGGCGCTCGCAAATGACGGCGCCGGCGGACGTGCGCTCGGCGTCCGCCCGGCCTCTCCCGCACCGTCGACCCGGCGCGGCCGCGCGCGCCGCGACCGCACGAGCCTGCCGTGGGTGTTCCTCGCGCCGACGCTCGCGCTGCTCGCGGTCCTGAGCCTCGTCCCGACGATCGCCGCGATCAACCTCGCGCTGCGCAACCGCGTGCTGCGCTACCCGGACAGCGAATTCGTCGGCCTGCGCAACTTCGTGCGGCTCGCGTCGGACCGGCGCTTCCTGAACGCGATCGAGGTGTCGGTGCTGTGGGAGGTCGTCACGGTCGCGGGCGCGGTGCTGGTCGGGATCGCGCTCGCGGTGTTCCTGTTCGAGCGCGTGCACGGCCGCTGGCGCCGCTTCGCGTCGCTGGTGCTGATCATGCCGGTGCTGCTGCCGCGCGTGTCGGCCGCGTTCATCTGGAAGTTCATGTATGCGCCGCTCACCGGCATCCTGAGCTGGCTGCTCGGCGCGCTCGGCGTCGAACACACCGCGTTTCTCGCCGATCCGCATCTCGCGCTATACGCGGTCGCGCTCGTCGACGTGTGGCAGTGGGGGTTGTTCTTCGCGGTCGTGATCCTGAAGCTGCTGGAGACGCTGCCGCCCGAGCCGCTCGAAGCCGCGCGGCTCGACTACGCGACGACGTGGCAGGTGCATGCGTACATCGCGCTGCCGATGCTGAAGGCGCCGCTCGTGAGCCTCGTGTTCATCAAGATGGTCGAGTCGCTGCGCTCGTTCGACCTGATCTACGTGATGACGAAGGGCGGCCCGGGCATCGCGACCGAGACGCTCGATCTCTACGCGTACCAGCAGGGCATCGGCCTCGCCGGCAAGGTGTCGTATGCGTCGGGCATGGCCGTGCTGATGATGGTCGCGACCACGCTCGTGTTCACGCTCATCTGGAAGAGGGTCAACAAATGGGACGACTGATGGCCCGGCGCGGTGCCGCCGCCGTTTCCACCGTCGCGATCGCCGGCGCGATCCTGCTCGTCGCCGCGTTCCCGCTGTTCTGGGCCGTGCTCAATTCGCTCAAGCACCTGCTCGACATCGTCACGCCCGTGCCGCGCTTCTTCTTCACGCCGACACTCGCAAACTACGAGCAGGTGTTGTCGAGCCCCGAGGTGCTGATCGGGCTCGGCAACAGCATCGCGATCGTCGGCGCGGCCGTGCTGATCGGCGCGGTGCTCGGCGTGCCGGCCGCGTATGCGATCGCGCGCTATCCGGTGCGCGGCAAGCGCGACATCCAGTTCTTCCTGCTGTCGCTGCGCTTCCTGCCGCCCGTCGCGGTCGCGCTGCCGCTGATCGCGATCTGGGTCGATCTCGGGCTGTACGACACGAAGCTGTCGATGATCGTCACGTACCTGCTCGTCACGCTGTCGACCATCACGTGGCTATCGATTCCCGTGTTTCGCCGGCTGCCGCGCGAGATCGAGGAAGCCGCCGCGCTCGACGGCTACGGCCCGTACGCGGTGTTCTGGCACATCGCGCTGCCGGTGTGCGCGAGCACGCTGCTCGGCGGCATCGTGTTCAGCTTCGTGCTGGTGTGGAACGAACTGATGATCGCGCTCGCGCTCACGTCGTCGCGCAGCGCGACGCTGCCGGTGGTCGCGTCCGCGTTCACGTCGCTCGGGCAGGAAGTGCCGTGGGGCGTGATCAACGCGTCGACGGTGCTGCTCGCGCTGCCGCCGCTCGTCTTCGTCGGCATGCTGAGCCGGCTGCTCAATTCGATCGTCAAGGGAAAATAAGGAGAACACGTTGAAAGCACTCGTCCTCGAACGCACGCGCGAACTCGCGCTGCGCGACATCGACCTGCCGCAAGCGGTCGGCCCCGGCGACGTCCGGATCAAGGTGCATACGGTCGGCGTCTGCGGCAGCGACGTGCATTACTACGTGCACGGCGGGATCGGCCCGTTCCGCGTCGACGCGCCGATGGTGCTCGGCCACGAAGCGTCCGGCACCGTCGTCGAGACCGGCGCCGCCGTCACGCACCTGCGCGTCGGCGACCGCGTGTGCATGGAGCCCGGCGTACCGCGCCTCGATTCGCCCGCGACGCTGCGCGGGCTCTACAACCTCGATCCCGACGTGCGCTTCTGGGCGACGCCGCCCATCCACGGCTGCCTGACGCCGTTCGTCGTGCATCCGGCCGCGTTCACGTACCGGTTGCCCGACAACGTGTCGTTCGCCGAAGGCGCGATCGTCGAGCCGCTGTCGATCGGCCTGCAGGCCGCGAAGAAGGCGGCGATGAAGCCGGGCGATCTCGCGGTCGTGATCGGCGCGGGCACGATCGGCGCGATGACGGCGCTCGCCGCGCTCGCCGGCGGCGCCGCGCGCGTGATCCTCGCCGACGTCGTGCCGGACAAGCTCGCGCTGTTCGCCGACAACCCGGCCGTCACGACCGTCGACGTGCGTACGCGGCCGCTGGCCGACGCGGTGGCCGAGGCATCCGGCGGCTGGGGCGCGGACGTCGTGTTCGAGGCAAGCGGCAGCACGAACGCGTACGCGGGCCTCGTCGGACTGATGTGCCCGGGCGGCTGCGCGGTGCTGATCGGGATGCCGGTCGCGCCGGTGCCGCTCGACGTGGTCGCGCTGCAAGCGAAGGAAGGCCGCATCGAATCGGTATTCCGCTACGCGAACATCTTTCCGCGCGCGCTCGCGCTGATCGCGTCCGGCGCGATCGACGTGAAGCCGTTCATCTCGCGCACGTTCCCGTTTTCCGAAGGCGTGCGCGCGTTCGAGGAAGCGGCGAGCGGCCACCCGCGCGACGTCAAGATTCAGATCGAAATGGATTGAGTCATGGCCCAGATCACCTGCAAGGCTTTGTCGAAGCACTACGACGGCGGCCCCGCCGTGCTGCATCCGCTCGACCTCGAGATCGCCGACGGCGAATTCATCGTGCTGCTCGGCCCGTCCGGCTGCGGCAAGTCGACGATGCTGCGGATGATCGCGGGCCTCGAGGCGATCACCGGCGGCGAGCTCGTGATCGGCGACGCGGTCGTCAACGACCTGCCGTCGCGCGAGCGCAATGTCGCGATGGTGTTCCAGAACTATGCGCTGTACCCGCACATGACGGTGTACGACAACATCGCGTTCGGCCTGCGACGGCTGAAGGTGCCGGCCGACGAGATCGACCGCCGCGTGCGCGACGTCGCGCGCACCCTGAGCCTCGACGCGCTGCTCGACCGCCGCCCGCGCGCGATGTCGGGCGGCCAGCAGCAGCGCGCGGCGATCGCGCGCGCGATGATCAAGACGCCGGCCGTGTTCCTGTTCGACGAGCCGCTGTCGAACCTCGACGCGAAGCTGCGCACGCAGTTGCGCGGCGACATCAAGCGGCTGCATCGGCAACTGAAGACGACCACGCTGTACGTCACGCACGATCAGCTCGAAGCGATGACGCTCGCCGATCGCGTCGTGCTGATGCGCGGCGGCCACATCGAGCAGATCGGCACGCCGGCCGAACTGTACGGCCAGCCGCACACGCTGTTCGCGGCCGGGTTCGTCGGCACGCCTGCGATGAACTTCGCGGACGGCACGATCGAGCGGGTCGGCGCGAACGTGTGGGTCGACTGCAACGGCGCGCGCTGGCCGCTCGCGTCGTCGCGCTTCGCGCGGCTGCAGCACGGCCAGCAGGTCAAGGCCGCGATCCGACCGAATCACCTGCGGCTCGTCGCGGAAGGCGATCCGCCCCCGGGCACGCTCGCGCTGACCGGCACGGTCGAGCTCGTCGAGTTGCTCGGCGCCGAGGCGCTCGTCACGCTGGACTGGCGCGGCCAGCCGTGCGCGGCCCTCGTGCCGGCCCCGATGGCCCCGGCGCCGGGCGCCGTGGTAGCGTTTCGCTTCGACGAAGAAGCGCTGCATCTGTTCGACGCCGGCACCGAGCGCAACGTCACGCTGCCGGACCCGAACCCGATCGCGCACGCGGTGCCGCCGGCGGCCGCGACGCGCGCCACGCCGCCTGCCGCGACGAGCTGGTCGATGTCCCGTCCGTAGCGCGCCGGCACGCCCCGACGGAGCACACGATGAACCCGGATCTCGAGATCGTTCCCACCCACCGCGACGAATCGTTCCGCGCGTGGGTCCACGACTATCCGCATTCGGTCGCGAAGTGGCACTTCCATCCCGAGTACGAGATTCACCTGATCCAGGCGTCGCGCGGCAAGGTGTTCGTCGGCGACCACATCGGCGACTTCGCGCCCGGCAACCTGATCGTCACCGGGCCGAACCTGCCGCACAACTGGGTCAGCGAGCTCGCCGACGGCGAACGCGTACCGTCGCGCGACGTCGTGCTGCAGTTCTCGCGCGATGCGATCGAAAAGATGGTCGGCGCGTTCAGCGAGCTGCAGCCGGTGATCGACCTGATCGACGACGCGGCGCGCGGCGTGCAGTTTCCCGACCGCGTGGGCGGCGAGGTCGCGCCGCTGATGCTCGAACTCGCTGACGCGCACGGCTGCCGGCGCGTCGAGATCCTGATGTCGCTGTTCGACCGGCTGTCGTCGTGCCGCGAGCGGCGCGTGCTCGCGGGGCCCGGCTACCGCAGCGACGCGCAGCACTACATGTCGTCGACGATCAACCAGGTGCTGTCGTACCTGCAGCAGAACCTGCCCGGCATGCTGCGCGAAACCGACGTCGCCGCGTTCGCCGGCATGAGCGTCAGCACCTTCACGCGTTTTTTCCGGCGTCACACCGGCTCGTCGTTCGTGCGCTACCTGAACCGGTTGCGCATCAACGAGGCGTGCGAGCTGCTGATGTTTTCCGACCTGACGGTGACCGACATCTGCTACCGGGTTGGCTTCAACAACCTGTCGAACTTCAACCGTCAGTTTCTCGCGATGAAGCAGGTGCCGCCGTCGAAGTTCCGCGCGCTGCACCGGCTCAACGAACCGCACGGCCGCGACGACGCGCCGCCCCCGCGACGCGTGCCGCCGCGCGCCCCAGACAGGATGCTTCATACGTGACATATCTCGGCATCGATCTCGGCACGTCCGAGGTCAAGGTTCTGCTCACCGATTCCCGATCGGTCCCCCTCGCGACCGGCTCGGCCGGCCTGTCGATCAGCCGGCCGCATCCGCACTGGTCCGAACAAAGCCCGCAGGCGTGGTGGCACGCGATGCTCGACGCGATCGCGTCGGTGCGCGCCGCGCATCCGGCCGGCTTCGCCGCGCTGCGCGGCATCGCGCTGTCCGGGCAGATGCACGGCGCGACGCTGATCGACCGCGCGGACCAGGTGCTGCGCCCCGCGATCCTGTGGAACGACACGCGCGCCGGCACCGAATGCGTGGAACTCGAGGCGCTGGTGCCGGAATCGCGCGCGATCACCGGCAACATGGCGATGCCCGGCTTCACCGCACCGAAGCTGCTGTGGCTCGCGAAATACGAGCCGGCCGTGTTTCGTGCGGTGCACAAGGTGCTGCTGCCGAAGGACTACCTGATCTGGCGCCTGTCTGGCGAATTCGTGTCCGATATGTCCGACGCGTCGGGCACGCTGTGGCTCGACTGCGCGCGCCGCGACTGGTCCGACCGGATGCTTGCCGCGACCGAGCTGTCGCGCGCGCAGATGCCGCGCCTCGTCGAAGGCAACGCGGCCGCCGCGCAGTTGCGCGACGCGCTGCGGCGCGAATGGGGGATCGCCGGGCCCGTGACGATCGCCGGCGGCGCCGGCGACAACGCGGCGTCCGCGATCGGCATGGGCGTCACGGGCGCCGGCAGCGGCTTCCTGTCGCTCGGCACGTCGGGCGTGCTGTTCGCGGGCAACGACCGCTTCGCGCCGAACCCGGACGCGGCCGTGCACGCGTTCTGCCACTGCGTGGAAGGGCGCTGGCACCAGATGAGCGTGATCCTGTCGGCGGCCGCGAGCCTCGACTGGCTCGCGCGCGCGCACGGCACGACGCCCGGCGTGCTGGCCGCCCGCGCCGAGCACGCCGATCCGGCTCGCGCGCCGCTGTTCCTGCCGTATCTCGGCGGCGAGCGTACGCCGCACAACGACGCGCATGCGCGCGGCGTGTTCTTCGGGCTGTCGAACGAACACGATGCGGACGATCTCGCGTATGCGGTCATGGAAGGCGTCGCGTTCGCGATGGCCGACGGCTACGGCGCGCTATGCGCGGCCGGCACGACGCTCGACGCGGTGTCGTTCATCGGCGGCGGCTCGAAAAGCGCGTTCTGGGCGCGGTTGTGCGCGAATGCGACCGGGCTCGCGATGCAGCGCCATGCGGATGGCGCGGTCGGCGCGGCACTCGGCGCCGCGCGGCTCGCGCGACTGGCGGCGACGGACGACAGCCTGGAAGAAGTCTGTGTCGCGCCGCCCGTCACGGAGACGGTCGCGCCCGATCCCGCGTCGGTCGATCTGCTGGCGGGCCGGCTCGCGCGCTATCGACGGTTGTATCGCGCGCTGCGCGACGAGTTCGCGGCCGGCGACTGAGCGTTGGAGCGATCGCGCTTGACCCGACCCTTGGGACTGCCTTTATGCTGACCGCAACGAATCGACAGCAAAGAGGTGACGGATGGGTACGGACACACTCCGCTTGAACGCATCGGCCGCCGCCGCGCGGCTCGGCATCTCGATCAAGGCGCTACGGCTGTACGAGCGGCACGGCCTCGTCATGCCCGAACGGACGCCGGCCGGATACCGCGCGTACGGCCCGGACGATCTCGCCCGCGCCGCCGACATCGCGGCGCTGCGCAAGCTCGGCCTCGGTCTCGCGCAGATAGCGAACGTGCTCGGCGGCGACGCGCGCAGTCTCGATGCCGCGCTGGCTGCTCACGAAGCGGCGCTCGATCGCGGGATTCAGGATCTCGTTGGCAAGCTCGACAGCGTGCGCGCGATGCGTGCCGGCCTGGCACGGGGACGGATGCCGACAGACGGCGAACTCACCCGGCTGGTCGACCCTGGCAGCGCGGGCGTCGCGTTCGACCTGCCGTGGCCGTGGGGCGGCGAACGGTTCGAGTGTCGCGATATCCGGCCGTTGAACTACATCATCGGTTCCCTCGGGAGCGGCAAGACGCGGCTCGCGCTTCGGCTGGCCGATGCGTTGCCGGGCGCCGTGTTCGTCGGCCTCGATCGGCTGGACGACGACTGTGCCGCGGCATTCGATGCATTGCGTGCCGATCCGGAACTGAAGTCGCGCGTCGACCGCACCGTGGCGTTGCTCGCCGGCAATGGTGCGGCGCCGTCGGCGGCGCTGACCGCCCTGCTCGTCAGCCTCGAAGCGGCAGGTCCGCGCGTACTGATCGTCGACATGATCGAACAGGATCTCGATCAGGCCACGCAACGCGCGTTGATCGCGCATCTGCGCGCATGCGCGGCCGCCGGCATGCGGCCGCTGTTCCTGCTGACGCGCTCGGCGGCGATCCTCGATCTCGCGGCGGTCGGCCCCGACGAAACCATCCTGTTGTGCCCGGCCAATCACAGCCCGCCTGCGCGCGTGGCGCCTTACCCCGGCGCGCCGGGGTACGAGGCCGTCGCGACGTGCCTGGCGGCGCCGGCGGTCCGGGAGCGGATTGCGCGGCCGCCGGAAGCGCGCGCTATGATGCTCGGTACGGCGCGCGAAATGAATTGAATGTTGCGCGACCTGTCCGTCGGAGAACATGATGGCACGCGACACGCGGGTGGAAATCGAGCTCGACGATATCGAATCGACCGAACAGTTGCACGTGCGGCTGATGAAGCAGTTGAGTTTCCCGGATTGGTACGGAAGAAACTGGGACGCGTTCCGGGACGCCATTACCGCGCTGGTCGATATGCCGCTCATTCTTCGGCTGAAAGGCTGGTCGGAATTCGAACGCCGCTTTCCGCGCGACGCGAGGCTGATGCGCAACTGCCTGCAGGACATGGCTCGGCAATATCCGGCCTTCGCATCCCGTGTCGAGTACGATTGATCGAACTCGCCGGGAGCCGCACGATCGCGCGACCCTTCTTTCGGGGCTAGCCTTTTTCCCGCACGGCGAGGAATTGCTCACCGTTCAATTGGCGTTGCATTGCCTCGATCTGCGTGCACAGCGCTTCCAACTGATTCATGGTCGCAGCAACCGGAAATGGATTCGCATCCGGATCCCGTCGCGCCCTCCTCGGCGCCATCGCTGCGTTCACCGCATGCACGGGACCGGACAAGTTCGTTGCTTGCCGCGCGCTATCGGGACCTGTCGAAAAACCGTCTTGTCCAGACGGCCAAAATCGCCTGCAAACGGTCATTCGCGTTCAACATGAAGGGCATCCGGAAGCGTTCGTTTCGGGTATCGTCACCCTCTCCTGCCAGCACTCGACATGACAGCACGCAATGGAAACAGTACCGACCCGGCCGAAATCGGCCCCTTCGACGCGATGAGCCGATTTCGCGTGACGTACGACGGGCCCACGCTCGATTCGTCCGAGATGGACGTGCGCGAACTCGCGCCCGCGCTGCTGGCGTTCGGCGATTTGCTCGACGCGTCGACGCGCGCACTATGCGGCGATCGGGTCCGGCCACTGGTCAACGTGCGCGGCAGCTTCAAGACCGGCAGCTTCGGCATCGACTTCACGCTCGCGACCTCGCTGCTCGGCCGCATGCGCGACATGCTGAGCGGCAACGAAGGCACGGCGCTCGCCAATGCGGTCACGATCCTGACCGCGCTCGGCCTTGCCGCACCCAAGACGAGGAAGGGGCTGTTCGCCGTCCTCAAATGGCTGCGCGGACGCGAAATCACGCATGTGCGGATGCAGGACCACACCGCGGTGCTGGACGTCGACGGCGACACACTCGAAATCGACCTGCCCGTGCTCACGCTGCTGCGCGACGTCCGCGTTCGCCGTGCCACCGCGCAAGTGCTGGCACCGCTCGCGCGCGAAAGCATCGAGATTTTCGCGGCCGGCACCGACACCGAGGTGTACGAGACGGTCGCCCGCAACGAGATCGCATGGTTTCGCGCGCCGGAGCCAACCGATGCGCTTCTGCTCGACGAACATCGCAAGATGGCGTTCTCGATCGTGTCGCTCGCGTTCAAGGACGATAACAAGTGGCGCCTGTACGACGGCACGTCGACGATTCACGCGACGATCTCGGATGCCGGCTTCCTGTCGCGCGTGAACAACAGCCAGATCAGTTTCAGCAAGGGTGACGTGCTGTTGTGCAATGTCCGTATGCAACAGTGGCAAACTTCGGACGGCGCAAAAACCGAATACGAGGTCACCGATGTCCTCGAACATCGCCCGGCCGGCCTGCAGATTCCGTTGTCGGGCCTGTGATCCACGCCGTGGCCTCGCGCCCGACGCAACCGTTCATCACTCATGAAACCGGCGATCCATCTGCGTGCTGCTTCCCAGGAAGATCTCCCGTTCCTGCTGACGCTCCGTCGACTCACAATGACCGAGCACCTGCAGCGCGTCGGAGACCGACACCAGCGCGAACATGATCTGGCGCGCGTCACGCGCGGCGATTCGACACCGCCGCATTACCGTTACTGCGTGATCTTCGCGTCCTTCAGCAGATTGCCGATCATCTGCGCACTCGCCTTCTCGGCCGCGATCGCCTGCAACTGCTGCTGAAGCGTCGGCTTCGCGGTTTCGAAACCCGGCACCTGCGTCGGCCGCTTCGCATCCAGCTTCACGATCGCGCGCGCGCCATCGACCGGAATCGAATCCTTCGTCACCGCGCCGACCGGCAGTTTCTCGAGCGCCTGCGCGACCGGCAGCGGCAGCCCGGCCGTCTTGCCTTCCGCGGCCGGCGTGTTGAAGCTCACCCACGGCAGCTCGCCGCCGGTATCGCGGCTCGGCGCCAGGCTGTACTGGCGCGCCAGCCCGTCGAACGACTTGCCCGCTTTCAGCTCGCTCAGCACGGTCGCCGCCGCCACCGGATCCTTGACGACGATCACGCGCGGCTTGTACTCGTTCTTGCCGAGCGCCGCGACGAGTTCGTCGTAGCGCGCCTTGACCTGCTCGTCGGTGACCGGCTCCGGCTTCACGTTGTCGCGCAGGTACAGCTGCACCTCGGCCGTCACCTTCGCCTGCTGCATCGCCGCCTTGACCTCGGGCTTGTCCGCGTAGTTTGCTTTCTCGGCCGCCTGCTGAACCAGCACGCGCGTGATCAGCTGATTCTTGATCGCCTGACGGATCTGCGGCGAATCGGGCTGCCCGGACGCGCGCAGCAGCGTATCGACGTCGGCCTGCGTGATCGGCGTGCCGTTGACGGTCGCGACGGTCGCCGCCGTCTGCGCGTGGGCAGCGCCGCTCAGTGCGCCGGCCAGCGCGACGATCGTCAACAGGCGATTCGGTGTCGTTTTCATCTTCATCGGTTGGGTCGCTTCGAGCATAAGAAACGCGGCAGGGGTAGCCGCGCCGGTTCATCGTGCACGCCCGCATACCGTTCGCGGGAGTCGCTGCCATTGTGCACGGAACCGCATTTCCACGTCGGGAGGTTCGGGAAGCGGGTCCGACACGGCGCCGCGCGCATGGTGCCCGCGGTTCATTGCGTGCGCGTTGCGCAACAATCCCGCGGAATCGCATCGATTGCGCGCACGATTGCTTTCACGACTTCGCGCCTACGGCCGCTGCCCAAGGCGGCCGCACGTTCAAACCGTCACGGCGTCCACCGGTACACGGTGATGCTGTTCCCCTTCACGTTGTTCTTCATCACCACGTATTCGCCGTTCGAGCGGCGGTACGCGCGGATGCTGTACATCGCATCGATCGCGCTGCTGGTATCGACGGTCGCGGGGCTCGCGTTGATCAGCGTCGTGTCGAGATTGCCGGTGTTGAGGTTGAACGCGTCGACGTTCGGCCACAGCGGCCCGCTGCTGCTGAACCAGTAGCCGACGAACAGGTGGTTGCCCGCCGCGTCGATCGATTTCGCGCCGCTGTGCGGCAGCGTGATCACCGGGTCCGGCTTCGTCGTGTTGCCCGCGCGCCAGCCGTGATACACCTCGATGCGCGTGCCGATCGACGTCCAGTCGTTGGTCCCGACCGCGCCCTGCGCGAGCACCATCGTGTCGCTGTCCGCGAGATAGACGATGCGCGTGAGCGGCAGGATGCTGGCCGGAATGCGGGTCGCGACGCCCGGCCCCCACGACGGCTTGCCGTTCGCGTCGAAGCCGGTCAGCGGGTAATGCGTGATCGCGCCGGTCTTGTCGAGCCCGGCCCATATGCCGCCCAGGCTGTCGACGCTGAAGCCGCCCGTCACGCGCTGCGTCGTGTTGAACGCGGGGCCCGGAAGCGAACCGTCCGGAATCGCGATGTAGCCGTTCGCCGCGTTGAAGTGATAGAAGTAGAAGACCGGCGGGTTCTGGCCGGCCGCGACGAGGATCCGGTTCGCACCGACCGACGTGAGCAGCCCGAAGTGTTCGTCACGCTGCGTGTCGCTCATGTTGATGCGCGGGTCCGACGGATACGTGAACGGATCGACGGTGTTCGCGACGAACTTGCCGCCCGCGCTGCCGCTGTAGATGTGCGTGCCGCCGTAGAACAGCGCGCCGTCCGTGACCGGGTCCGGCGCGGCGATGCCTTCGAAGTTCAGCGACTGCAGCGTCCAGCGCAGGTTGCCGCTGCTGCCGTACGCATGAATGTCGGTCGCGCCGTTGCGGCCGAGATCCCAGCTGCCGCCCCACGGGTTGTTGAGCACGTAGAGGTTGCCGCCGGTGTCCTTGCCGATCCCGGCGATGCGCGTGAAGCGTTGCGCGCCGACCTGCCCCTTGATGCCCGTCGTCGTGTCGAGATAGCCGCCGCGCACGCCGAACGTGCCGGCCAGCGCGGGCCGGCCCGAGATCGAATAACGCTTGATGTTCTGGTCGGGGCCTTCGTCGCCCACCAGCAGTTGTCCGGCCGCCGCATCGACATACAGCGCCGACGGGTGCGAACCGGCCGGCATCCGGATCGTGTTCAGCAGCGCGCCGGCGGGGCCGAAGCCGACGATCGAGCCGGCACGCTTCTGCGCAACCCACACGTTGCCCGCGCCGTCCACCGCGAGCGCGCCCGGCGCCGACACGGCGATGTCCCGCTGCCACACGCCATCGGTCGTGAACACGCGCACGCGATTGCCGTAGAAGTCGCTCGCATAAAGCAGCGAGCCGGCCGTCGCGAGCCCGGTGACGACGTCGATGCGCGGCTGGTTGGTCGCCGCGCTGATCTGGATCACGAGGTCGCGATACTTGGTCGCGCGGTTGTAGCGCCCCACCGCGCCGCTGCCATACGTCTTGCCCGGCTGCAGCGCGACGAACAGCGACGTTGCATTGCCGGTGATCGCGCTGCCCTGGAATTCCGAATGCGCGCCGATCGAGCCGAGGCTCTTGCCGTTCTGGTAGATCGCGACGCCGCCTTCATCCTCGTCCCACATCGATGCGGTGTAGATCACGCCTTCGGGCGCGACCCACATCGCGCGCGCGACGTTGCCGACGTGCGCCGCGAGCGTGCCGTACGTGTTCGCGATCCAGTCGGTGGTGTTGGCTGCGTGCGTAGGGGGCGCAAATGCGGCGATTGCTGCGGCGACAAGCGCGGCCCGGATTCGTTGTCTGGCGACCATGACGGATGCTCTCCTGAACGGGGCAAACATTCACATAAGGGATCGGCCGGCCAGATGGCTTGAAGTCCGCGAGATGTAAATTCTTCCCCGAATCATCCGGCGCGGTCGGTATGACGTACGGCATGCATTCGAAAATGCGCAGGGCGAGAATAGCGTTATATAAATCGAAAAAAATTGCGAATCGCCCGCGCTTGCGACGAGCGCGACTATGCGTCAGTGAATGGTCACTTACGCGGCGGATCGGGAATCGGGAAAATCAGGCACTTGCCTGACGGAATATCGCCGCCAATTCGACGTCGATCAATTGAAACGGCGAATGCCATTTCGGAAGTATCGAAAAAGCTACTGCGCCCAACGCAAATCGCCAGCCTGAATCCGTATCGAATCCAGGCCGGCGCATATCATGTGTCGCGGGTCGGGCAACGCGGCGTTGCACCGCCGCGTTGCAGTGCATCATGCCGACGTTTCACGCACCTTCACTTCGGCTACGCGCGCGCCGTCCGATTCGTCGTCGTCGCGCGGCGCGTCGAGCTGCCCCTCCCATTTCGCGACCACGGCCGCCGCGATCGAGTTGCCGACCGCGTTGGTGGCCGAGCGCCCCATGTCGAGGAACATGTCGACACCCATGATCAGCAGCAACCCGGCTTCGGGCAGGTTGAACTGGTTGAGCGTCGCCGCGATCACGACCAGCGACGCGCGCGGCACGCCGGCCATCCCCTTCGACGTCACCATCAGCATCAGCAGCATCGTGATCTGCGTGCCGAGCGGCAGATGGATGCCGTACACCTGTGCGATGAACAGCACCGCGAACGTGCAGTACATCATCGAGCCGTCGAGGTTGAACGAATAGCCGATCGGCAGCACGAAGCTCGAGATCTTGCGGTTCACGCCGAAACGGTCGAGTGCGTCCAGCAGCTTCGGATATGCGGCCTCGGAGCTGGCCGTCGCGAACGACAGCAGGAACGGCTCGCGAATCAGCCGGAGCAGCGTGAACGCGCGCTTGCCGAGGAACGTCACGCCGGCGAGCGTCAGCACGGCCCACAGCAACGCGAGCGCCAGATAGAAGCTTGCCATGAACTTCGCGAACGTGAGCAGGATGCCGAGCCCTTCGGTCGTGATCGTCGACGCCAGCGCCGCGAACACCGCGACCGGCGCGAACCCCATCACCGCGCCCGTCACCTTCAGCATCACCTGCGCGAGATCGTCGATCACGCCGGTCAGGCGCTTGCCCGCTTCGCCGAGCGCGGACAGCGCGGTGCCGAAGAAGATCGAGAACACGACGATCTGCAGGATTTCGTTGTTCGCCATCGCTTCGGCGATCGACTTCGGCACCAGGTGCACGACGAAATCCTTCAGCGTGAACGCGCCCGTCTTCAGGTTGAGCGCCGCATCGGACGGCGGCAGCGGCAGGCTCAGGTGGCTGCCCGGCTGCAGGATCGTCGCGGTCAGCAGGCCGAGCAGCAGCGACGTGAACGACGCAATGACGAACCAGCCGAACGCCTTGACGCCCACGCGGCCCACCGCGCCGCCATCGCCCATCTGCGCGATGCCGACGGTCAGCGTCGCAAACACCAGCGGCGCGATGATCATCTTGATCAAGCGCAGGAATATGTCGGACAGCAGCGATACGTAGCCGGCGACTTCCTTCGCCATCTTCGGGTCGGGAAACGCGCTATGGCACGCGTAACCCACGGCAATACCAAGCATCATCGCGACAACGATGTACTTGGTAATGTTGTGTTTCTTCTTCATTAGTCGTCCAAATTACAAAGCGTATGTTGCTAACGGCGGGCCAATCATTCGCGTCCGGCTGCGAATCGAAACCTGTGTCGACATGCCGGCGATCTGTCCGCTGCGGGCGGTCTCCGGCGGTCACCCGGGCGGACAGGGGGGGCATTCTAACGCAAATGGCGCACCAGCTTTCAATTCCGAAAGCCGCGCCGGTTGATTTGCGTCCTGATGTCGTCGGGAAAGGAGTCTCGTCGCGCACGACGCGACGCGATGCAGCGATCGCGACACATCCTCACAAAGATGCGCAGACATCGACACTACGGCACGTAACCGATCTGTAATATTTGGAAATGATTCGCGTTGACGCCGGCGCTTGACGCCAACACGCAATCTCGAGCCGGAAACGCGGCACCGCGTTCACGTCATTGCTTCCATCAGGTCGAGTCATTCATTTCATCAGCAATCCTTCGAAATGAATGACCGAAAAAAAGCGGCATCGTGATGAACATTCTGTACACCAACTTCCACGGCGATTACGGCGGCGGCCAGGACACCTACGTCCGCGATCTCGCGGTCGCGATGAGCCGCCATCATCGCGTGACCGTGGCGTCGCCGGAAGGCAGCCGCCTGTCGCGACTCCTGCAGGACAGTCCCGACGTGGCGATCTTCGACATGGAATTCAAGCCGCGCTGGAACCGGCTGTGCCGGGAGATTCTGCGGCTGCGCCAGCGGATCGCCGCCGAGCGCTTCGACGTGATCCACGTGAACGGGTCCGCCGATCACCGGCAGGTGATGCTCGCGCTGCTCGGCTGCCGGTATCGGCCCGCGGTCGTGCTGACCAAGCACAATACCTATCGCGCCGACAGTTTCGGCAACCTGCTGCGCGCGCGGCTCGCCACCGACCATACGATCGCGGTCAGCGACTACGTCGCGAGCATGCTCGCGCTGCGCTCGCCGTACGGAAACGTCACAGTGGTCAAGCACGGCGTGCGCCGGCCGGCTGCCGAACGACTGGCGGCCGACGAGATCCGCCGCCGCAAGATCGCGCGGTTCGGGGCATCCGGCGCGGACGCGATCGTGCTGGGCAGCAGCGCCGGCACCGCGCCCGAAAAAGGCTGGATGGACCTGATCGCGGCGCTCGGCCGCCTGCCCGAAGCCGAGCGCGAGCGGTTTCGCGTGCTGCTGGTCGGCGCGGAGCCGTCCCGCGAGCAGCGCGAGCAGCTCGCGCGGCACGGCATGGCGTCGCGCACCGCGTTCACCGGGCGGCTCGACGATGTGCGCGCGCCGTTCTCGATCATCGACGTGTCGTTCGTGCTGTCGTACCACGAGAGCCTGTCGTATGCGTGCCGCGAAGCGATGTCGCTCGGCTGCCCCGCGATCGTGACGCGGGTGGGCGGGCTGCCCGAAAACGTCGAACCGGGCGTGGACGGCTGGGTTGTCCCGCCGCGCGAGCCCGCGGCGATCGAAGCGATCCTGCGCGCGATCGTGCAGGCGCCCGGCTGCATCCGGGCGATGGGGCGCAGCGCGCGGCTGAAAGGCCGGCGCGAATTCTCGTTCGACGCGTTCATCGACGCGACCCTCTCCGTCTATCAGAAATCGGTTCGACGCAACCCGTCGCGCTGGGGGACCTCGTTGAGAACCACGAAATGGCCATGAATATCTGGAAGAAGTACTGGGACCTGCGCACGCACGAGTGCGACTTCAAGACCCTGCGGATTTTCCGCAAGGCCGCGTAACCCCACTTTCCTGCGACCCACCCATGCTTGCGCGCACCTCACGCTATCCGATCCTGATGTATCACCAGATCCGCCCGCTGCCGCCGCCGACCGACCGGTTGCGCGGCCTGAGCGTCGCGCCCGACGCGTTCCGCCGCCAGATGACGCTGTTCAGGCGGCTCGGCTATCGCGGCCTGAGCGTGCGCGAGCTGCAGCCGTACCTGCGCGGGGAGCGGCAGGGCAAGGTCTTCGGCATTTCGTTCGACGACGGCTTTCTCAATGTGCTCACGCATGCAATGCCCGTGCTCGACGCGCTCGGGTTCACCGCGACGTGCTACTTCGTCGCCGGCCGGTTCGGCGGCGCGAACGACTGGGACGCGGGCGCGCCGACTGCGCGCTCGCCGCTGATGACGTGCGCGGACATGCTCGCGTGGCGCGATCACGGTCATGAAATCGGCTCGCATACGCTCGATCACGTCGCGCTGTCGTATGTGCCGTCGCCTGTCTCGGACTTTCAGCTTACCGAATCGAAGCGGAAACTCGAAAGGCTGAGCGGCCAATGCGTCGAATCGTTCTGCTATCCGTACGGTGATCTGGATGCGCGCGTGCGCGATCAGGTCATCGCTGCCGGTTACGGCAATGCGACGACGACCCGGCGCGGATGTGCCGGTGCGAACGACGATCCGTTTCTGTTGCCGCGGATTCCGGTCGCGGGCGGCGTCGGCGCCGTGAGGCTGGGGTTCAAGTGTTTGAAGGCGCGGGTGGCGGCGGCCTGGTAGCGCGCATCGTCGCCGGGGCATGCGCCGCAGCGGCTCGTCCGCCGACATCCCGATACCCGTCCATGCCGTGTGGGCGCACGGACGGGCTCCGCCATCACGCCAAGGCCGGCGAGCGGAAACGCGCCGACGGGATCGCGAATCGTCCCGCCGGCCGCGCGTTCGCCGCACGCATCGGCCCGGCTGCCCGTTACCGGTCGTACTCGAAGGACTCGGTGAAAGCCGTGTCGCCCGGATCGGACCAGCTCAGGCTCACGAACGAGAAGTCCGTGTTGCCGCCCCAGCCGGCCACCGACGGGAACGCGACGCCCTGATCGCCCGGCACGTTGAGCGTCACCGCCGCACCCGGCTGGACGAGCGGCGCCGATGCGGTACCGTTGACGAACGTCGCCGTTGTCTGCCCGGTCGCGGTTGCGCGAATCTGCACGTTGCCGCGCTTGACGAACGGCAGCCCCGCTTTCGACGTCCACGCCAGCGGGAAAGTCGCGCCGCCCGCGAACGTGGCGGCAGAGCCCGGCGTCAGCTTGTCGCGCGTGGACTGCGCGAGGTCGTGCCACGCGTACTGACGCAGCGCATCGGGCGACGGCGACGGCGTGCGCAAGCGCACCGTGTAGTGCCTGGCCGGCGTCGACGTGTTGCCGTTCTGGTAGACGTCGATCGTATAGGCGCTGAACGGCTTGATGTCGGCCAGCTCGGCGGCGCTCAGTTGCGGCTTCGCCCACGCGGTATTGTTGCGCGGTGCGTCGCCGGGCCACGTGAACAAGCCCTGGTTCGCCGGGTCCTGCGCGACGCCGGCCAGGCGGAAGTTGTTGCGGCACTGCGCACTTTTCGCCAGTGCGGCGAGCTGCGCCGGCGTCTGCCCGCTGGCGATCTGCGCGCGGATGTTCAGCGTGTCGCAGGTGCCGCTCGACGGCTGGAGAAACACGCCGTTGCGCAAGCCGGGGCCGTTGACGATCGCGAAGTCCACCGCGACACCGGACGCGTCGACGGCGCCCACCTGCAGGTTGAGCGAATCGACGAACGCGTGGGTCCCCGTCGACGGATTGGCCGGGTTCAACCAGTCCCACTTCTGCGCGTTCGCGTTGACCTTGCTCAATACCGCGCGCTGGTTGCCGATCACGCGCCAGCCGGTATCGCCATTCGCGAGACTGCCCGGCCGCACCGCGAGCTGCACGTGTTGCTGCATGCCGTCGCGAATGCCGTCGCTGCGGGTCCACGCGAGCTTGATCCACATCGTGTCGCTCGCGACGACGCGGATGACTTCCGGCAGGCTGAAGCTGGCGTTGTTCATCGCATCGTCGGCCACGATGCCCGGCGTGCCGCTGGCCGGCGCACCGAACTCCTGGTCGACCGACAACCCGTTGTTCAGATACGCGGCGGGCACGCCTGCATTCAGCGCGCCGGACGCGACATCGTCGACGAAGATCTGGCCGCACGCCGATACGCTCCCGCCCGTGCGCGCAGCGCCGGTCGACCCGGCGAAACACTGGTTGAGCGCGCGCTGCAATGCCGCCAGATCGCTGGCGCTCGGCAGGTTCGACACCACCGCGCCATTGATCGTCGCGGCAGCAGGCAGGCTGGCCTTGTCGCTCGCCTGCGGCGCGACGCCGGGCGCGAGCTGAAGCTGCACCGGCGTATCGCTGGACGCGCCCGCCACCGAGCTGATCTGGACGCCGCCATCCGGCAGCACGTTGATCTTCACTTGGTCGAGCAACCGGTCGAGCCCCGGCGCACCCGCGGTCAACGGGCCGGAAATCAGGTCGACGCCCGTATTGCCAGTGGCGGCGAGCAGGTCGGCCAACACCGTCGAATACGCCTGCACCGTGCCGGCAACGGCCTGGGCCGTGACCTTGCTTTGCAGCAAACCGGTGTCGGCCAGCAGCTTCGTCGGGTCGCCGCCGACGATCGTGGCGGCGATCGCGTTCGTGATCGGCGTGATGTTGATCGTCTGCGTGCCCGCGGTGGCGCTGAGCGCGATCAGCGTGGCCTGCGAATCGGCGACGTTGCCGTATGCGGACAACGCAAAAGGCGCGGTCAAGCCGGTCACCGCGCAATGAAACGCGCCGGTTGACGCATCGGCCGGGCAGTCGACCGTCTTGCCGGTCGCATCGACCAGCTTCACGGTGGCGGCCTGCATCGCAGCGCCGGCCGCCGCGACGCCGCTGACCGTCTGAGCCGCCGGCTGCCCGGGCGATGGCGAAGAACTGTCGCTACCACCGCAAGCCGACAGGACGAGCGCTGCAATACCGGATACGACAGGCGTGAGTTTCATTGCGTTTCCCCCGACATCCTTCTGGTTGATGCGTGTCATATGCACCGCTCATGCACGCTGGACGGCAGGGATTCTCGCAAAGCCGATTTTTGCGATCATCATTCACGTGGATGAAAATCGGCAAATAACACCGCATGAAACGCAAACAACCTGTGTTAGCCTGAAAAAAATCCTGAAAATTCGGTATTCGAAGCAATATCGTCAGACAAAAACCACATACGAAGATCGCGAAGCGACGGGGGAAGCATGCAACGGGACCAACTCATCGGGGACCTCTATGAGGCCGCGCTGCAGCCGGACGGTTTTCTCGAAGTTTTTCATCGGGTATCCGAATCGCTCGGCGCAAACGTTTTTCACATGTTCAGTTGGGACGCCGCGCGCAATGCCCCGCAATTCTCGATCTATTCGCCGCGCGCGGAATTCGACGAGATCATCGCCCGCTACGACCAGTATTACGGCGCGCTCGATCCACGCCGCGGCTTCGTCGAGAATGCACCGCTCGGCGAATTCGTTTGCTGTCAGGATCACCTCACCGACCGCGACGTCGAACGCAGCGAGTTCTTCCAGGACTTTCAGATTCCGTCGGGATTTCGCTACCTGATGGGGATTCGCTTCGCGCGCCCCGGCAGCGACAACATTCTGCTCGGGCTACTGCGAGCGCATGGCCGCGCGCCGTATTCGCCGGAGGAACGCGCGACGCTGACCGGTATGGCCGGGCATCTGCAACGCTCGATCAACCTGTGGCGAGACGCGCGCGTGCTGCATCGCGACGCCACGCTCGGCGCCGAACTGATGGAGGAGCTGGGCCTCTCCGTCTTTGCGCTGGACAGGCACGCGCATGTCGTCTTCGTCAACCGGGCGGCAGAGTCGATGCTGCGCGCCACCACCTGCCTCAAGCTCGAGAACGGCTACCTGAGCGCGACGAGCGCGCCGCAGAACGATGCACTCAAGGCGGCGTTGACACGTGTCGCGAAGACTCGCAAGAGCGAGAGCCTTGCGCTTTCGGGCACGCTGGTGGCCGCGCATGAAGTTTTTCTCAGCATCGCGGCACTGTCCGGACAGGCGCTCCATGCGACGTTCGGCGATGCGACGCTGTTGGTCACGGTCAGGCGACGCGGCGCGGCGCCGCTCGTCGTCGCACAACAGTTGCGGCAGTCGTTCGGTTTGTCGAGCGCCGAAGCGGCGGTGGCTGAGGCACTGATCAACGGCAAGACGCCTGATGAGTGTGCGGCCAGCGCGGGTGTGTCGCTGGCGACGGTGCGTACTCAATTGCGGGCGATCTATGAAAAGACCCATTCGCGGAATCAGGCCGAAGCGGTCGGACGGATGCTTTGGGTACTGCCGCAGCAGAAGCGGAAGGATTGAAACGGCGAAGGGCGGGTAGTTGTAGCCGGGTCGTGATCAGCGATCAATTCGATAATTAGAGGATCACGCGACTCGCAAAAATGCCGGGTTTAATACATCCATCGAAGATAGAACATTCAACCCTTCCCAAACTATGAAAACACCCCTCATCAAGACAGCTTTGAAAGTCAGGCAACCCACGGATATGTAGAAAAACTACATAGCCCCTCTCCAGCGCAGCTCCCAACACCATCAAGACAGATTTACGTAATCACCAGAAATTCCGTCATATTCCGCGCTTGACCAGCTACGCCGCCAGCGGTTAATGTTGAAAAACTACATGATTTAGCCGGCCATCCTGTTACGGGCACTGGCTTGCTTTTTCGTGGCTTCGCTTCCACCGAGAGCAGGACAATAATTTCTTACATAAAAGAAAGGAGTGCGAATATGTTCGTCAGGAACCTGAGAGATGTCGAAAAAGATGGACTGCTTGTCGAATGGGGATCCGGCACAAGCCATCGCTTGTTGACGGAAAAGGACGGCATGGGATACGGCGTGTGCCATACGGTGGTGCGTGCGGGTACGGAATCGCTACTGCAATACCGCAACCATCTCGAAGCCTGTTATTGCATTGCGGGCGAAGGCGAGGTCGAGGACATGAACGGGAACGTCTTTCCGATCCGCCCGGGCACCCTCTACGTGCTCGATCAGCACGACCAGCATTACCTGCGCGGCGGCAAAGACGGGGATCTGGTGCTTGTCAGCGTCTTCAATCCCCCGCTCAAGGGACACGAACGGCATAACCTGGCGTCTGTAGAAGCATCCGCTTACTAAGGCTCGATACGCTCATTCCGGGAGGCCCCGGGGTAGTAGCCCTCCCGGCAACGTCCGCGGGAGCGCGCATGCATCGCGTGCTCCGCGCAAAAGAAAGGTGACCGTTCGTGCGCGCCCAGCATCAAGCCTTTTTCCATTCGCTTTTCCTTGCCCGCCTCGCCGACCAGATTCTGTTGTTTCTCGTGCCGCTGGTCATCTTTCAGATGACAGGACGCGTGTCCTGGTCGGGCATCGCGTTTTCGCTCGAAACACTGCCGAGATACCTGTGCTTCCCGTTTCTAGGCGCGCTTTGCGACCGGTATTCGCCCACGAAGCTGATGCGCGTCAGTCAGATTCTCCGCGCGGCGGTATGCGTCGCGGGCGTCGCCGCCTACGACCTCGTCGGCGGCATCGGATGGCTGATCGCGCTGTCCGCGTTGTGCGGCATGCTGACGAGTCAGGGCATCGTTGCGCGCGAGGTGATGCTGCCGCAGATATTCAGCAGCCATCGCTTCGAAAAAGTGCTGTCGTATTCGCAATTGGCCGACCAGCTTGGCCTGGTACTCGGCCCCATGCTCGCGGCGGTCCTGCTGTCCTGGTGGCGCTGGGAATTCGTCGTGGCGGCCGCGGCCGTGCTGTTCGTCACGGCCGACGTCGCGCTCGCCTATTGGCAAAAGGCCAGCGCGTTCGAATTCGCGATGCCGGAAGGCACGCACGGCACCTGGTTCAAACCGATCAGGACGGCCTTGTCTCATGTCGTCCATCTCCCGGGCCTCAAATCCGTCATCATGCTGGCCGCCGCGGAGAACCTCGTGATCGGCGTCACGCTCGCGACATCCGCCGCGATGGTCACCGGCTTTCATCACGAAAGCGGACGCTATTACGCAGGACTGCAAACGGCAGGCGCGTGCGTGACGATCGCGATTCTGCTGATGACGGCGAGGTTGCATGTCCCGCGGCGCATCCTCGGCCTCGTCGGCTTCGGTTCGATCTGTGTCGGCGGCGTTATCGCGGCAGCCAGCCCGGGAATTGCGGGGTACGTTTTCGGCTTCCTGCTGATCGTCGGGTTCGACAAGATGTTCAACGTGTACATCCGGAGCACGCGACAGAAGATCATCCCCGCGCGCGACTACGGCAAGACGACGGGCGTCGTCATCCTCCTCAACAACATGACACAGCCGCTCGCGGGCGTCGCGGTAGGCGTGTTCTCGACGCGTTTCGGACCCGACACGGTGATCATGGTGCTGTCCGTGTGCATGGGTTGCCTCGGGTTGCTGGTCTCGCTCGCGCCCCGCATTCGAAAAGACCACGGCCCCTCGTCGGCCTCGGCGTCCTCGCATGAAGGCTGATGCCATGAGTGAACGATTCCCGACATACTTCGAGCGCAGCGCGAGCGGTCGGCGAGACAAAGTCGCGCTGGTGGTCGACGGACGTTCGGCCACCTACGGCGAATTGCTGGACGTGATGTCGACGATAGCCGATACGCTTCACCGTCTCGGCATTCCCGCCGGCGCGCGCGTCGCGCTCTATTCGGAGATGTCCGTGCATGCGGTGGCGGCTGCATTCGGCATCCTGAAGGCGGGATGCATCCTGGCATGCATCAGGCACACGATCGACACCGCCGAACTGGAGCAGCAGATCGCGGATTGCGGCGCCAGCGCGCTCGTGGCATCGCGATCGACCTCGCCGCGCATCGCGTCCCGTCATCGCGCAGTCACAATCGACGCGGCCCGCGGCGACCTGTCGGACTATGTCGTCTGCTTTGCGACCGACGGCGCATCCGAAGCGGTCAATCCCTCCGTGGATGACGCCGCAACGATCTTCTACACATCCGGCTCGACCGGCGATTCGAAGGGCGTGCTCGTCACGCACCGGAACATGATTGCCGCATTCCGCTCCGTCTCCGGCTATCTCGCCAATAGCGAACGCGACATCGTGCTCAGTTTCTCCCCGGGCTTGAGTTCGGACTACGGCTTTTACAACACGGTCATGCCGCTGCTGTTCGGGGGCCGTGCCGTGGTCGAGACGGCATTGCCCGCGTCGGGCGCCGCCATCGTCGACATCATCGAGCGACACGGCGTAACCGGCCTGCACGTCTTTCCGCCGGCGCTTTTCCGTCTGTGCGAATCGGGCGACCTGCCTGCCTCGAGACTGCAATCGCTGCGGTATGTCTCGACCAGTGGACAGGCGTTGCCCGGCAAGTACATTCGCCTGCTCAGGCGTGCGCTACCGGCTGTCCTGATCTACTGCAACTACGGTTCGACCGAGTGCAAACGCATCGCCTACCTGCCGCCCGCCGAACTCGATAGACGTATCGGCTCGGTCGGCAAAGCCATTCCGGGCATCAGGACCTACCTCGTCGGCAACGACGATGCGCTCGTGGTCCAGCCCTGGCAGGTCGGTGAACTGGCGGTAGCCGGCGATCTGCTGATGGAGAAATACTGGGAGCGCGAAAGCGATACCGCCCGCGTCATTCGCAAAGGATGTTTCGGTGAATCGCGCGTGTTCATGACCGGTGATCTGTTCGCGATGGACGAGGAAGGATTCCTGTTCTTTCAATGCAGGAAAGGCGACCTGTTCGATCGAGACGGCGTGCCGGTGAATCCGCGCGCCGTCGAGCGGGTATTGCTCGACCACGAATCCGTTGCGGAGGCGCTCGTCGTACCGGTTTCCCGATCCGACGGCGCACACGTCCCCAAAGCCTATGTCGTTCCGGCTGCGACATCTGCGGCCAATGCAATCGAACTGCTCGATCATTGTCGCCGCCATCTGGATTCCGCTGCGGTTCCGGCAAGCATCGACTTTCTGCGAGCGCTGCCAAGAACGTTCGGCGGCAAGGCGTCCGCCCAGGGTTTGAACTGATACCACATGCAAGGAGGTCAACCATGACGTCAAGCGGAATCGAGGACGGCGCGGAGCAGTACCTGGAAAGCGCGCCGATGATCCGGATGGCAAGTTATTTTCACAGCCTGGCGACGGGCGCGACGCAGGTGCCGAAGCAATCGGTCGCGAGCCGCATCCGCCATTTGCTGCGCGATCCGGACGTGCTTGCCTATCACGACCTGATGGTCGCCGAAGCCGGGCCGCTGTTCACGCATTTCCTTGCCAGCGTGCCAGCCATACTGGAGGAAATGTCGCGCGTCGGCGTCGCGCTCACGCGGTATTCCGAACGTCGCAGGCAGCACGCGGATCAGCACTTCGAGTTTTACGAGGTCGATGCCTTCGACGGCACCAACGGCAGAACGCTGGCAAAACGATCGAACGGCCTGATCCGCACGTTCACGAACTCGCCCAATCCGGCCAACGAAACGACGTTCAACCGGTTCGCCAATCACGACTTCTCGGCGTTCCACCCGCAGGCATTCGCCCACGTCACCCCTCGGCTGTTCCGCGAACATGCGCGCCTCGACCGCTTCTCCGGCACGTTCGACTACATCTACGAGACTGCCGCATTTCAGTTCTATGGCGTGGATCGCGCGGACCAGATTCGTCACGTCGCGCGCCTGCTCAAACCGAACGGATTGATCTTCTTCCTCGAGAAGCTCAACTGCGATTCGCTCGACGAGTATGACAAGCGCGAACGCGTCAAGGACGAACTGCACAAGCGCCATTACTTCAGCCGGGAGGAAATCGACTGGAAGCGCAACCAGATGCTGTCGCAGATGCAAAACGGGCAGGTGACGTTCGATACGCTCGTCGCGTCGATTCACGAGCAATTCGAACATGTCTATCTGCTCTGGAACGGGACGAATTTTCACGAGTTCGTCGCCTCCAACAACGCACGATCGATCGAGGCATTCGTCTCGCTGCTCGGCGAACCCTGCATCGAGCCCGTGTTCTGCTTCGAGCACCCCGTACCGCGCAGAGTAGCCGGGCCGCGAGGAGACGCGACGTGATGCAGCTGCATGATGACTTGCCGGCAATGGATACGATCCGGTCATGCGTGGACGGGCTCGAACTCGAGCGCACGCAGATCGGACGACGCATCGAACAACTGCTCCCGCACTGGCAGGCTCGCGCACAGGCGGCCGATCAGCTCGCGCGCCTGTCGCCCGAGACCATGGCCGAACTGCACGATACCGGGCTCCTCCACCTGCTGACGCCGCGCCGCTACGGCGGATTGCAGCAGGACTTCCCGACACTCGTCGAAGCTGCCCGGCTCGCGGCCACCGCATGCGCGTCCACGGCCTGGATGTTGAGTGTCGTCGGCGGACATGTGACGACTGCGGCGCGCCTGCCCGCCGCCTGTCAGGACATCATCTTCGCGAACGGGCCGCGACAGCTGTTCGCGACGGCCACGGTTCAGAACGGCACGTTCGTCAGGGACGGCAGCGGATTCCGGTTGAACGGCATCTGGCGCTACAGCTCGGGCATCGATCACGCAACCTGGGTAATCGTCTCGGCACGACTCGGCGGGACGGACGCACCGGAGGCCCAGGAGATCTTCAAGGTCGTGGTTCGACGCGAAGACGTCCGTGTGCTCGACACGTGGCACGTGTCCGGCATGCGCGCGACAGGCTCCAGGGATATTGCATTCGACAAGCTGTACGTGTCGGACGAGTGGGTGTTCGCTCGTTCGACCTATTTTGGCCCGCATCCCGCCGGCGCCGACCTGCATCCCGACGCGTATCTGTACGACGTGCCGCTCATCCCGTACAGCACGACGTGGATCATCGGACCGATTCTGGGCTGCGCACAGGGCGCATACCGGCACTGCATCGATACGCTCCGCAGCCGCGGTAGAAGCGGCGACGCGGTGCTTTGCGGGCACATCGCGAAAAGCGACGCGGAGCTCGCCTGCGCCGGTCGTCTCTACGACGCGCTGGTCCGCACCTTGCACACGGCCGGCATCGCGCGACGCGCGGTGTCGCCTGCCGAGACGGTCCGCATCAGGCGTGATCGCGCGTTCATCGCACAGCTTTGCGTCGACGCGATCCGGCGACTGATCGGCAGCATGGGCACCGCCGTGGCATTCGACGCCCATCCTGCACAACGTCACTGGCGCGACCTGCAGGTCATGGCGTCGCACATCGACGTCGGCTGGGACGCGGCGGCTGTTGCGTATGGCGGCCACGCGATCGCGCATTCGACGGACACGTCCCGCGAGTCTCCGCCGGTGTATCAATGAATACCGCGATGCCGGACGACGAAACGGAGACGATCGACATGAACCGGGACGCGATATTCCGCGGCATTGCCGATGCGCTGGGACTCGCCGTGGACGAGGATTTTGGTGCGGCCGGGCGGTACGCGCCGCTCGTGCGCTGTGACAACCAGATCTTCGTCAGTGGACAAATTCCGAAGCTCAACGGCGAAATCGCCGTTCGCGGTTTGATCGGATCGGACGTGTCGGTGGACAGCGGTCGGCGCGGCGCGATGATCTGTGCCGCTCGCTGCATCGCGCTGTTACAACGGTCGCTCGGCACCCTCGAGCGGGTCCGGGCCGTTCCGCGCCTCGGCGTCTATATGCAAAGCGATCCTGAATTCGAAGAACACAGTGCCGTCGCCGATGGCGCGTCGGAGGTGGTGCATTCCGTGTTCGGCGAAGCGGGCGTGCACGCAAGAACGTCACTCAGTGCATTTCGGCTGCCTCGATACGCTGCGGTCGAAGTGGATCTGGTTGCGTTCGTCTGGCGGGATTCCGGCGGAGGGAGGGGTACGGCGAGGGGTAAGGGGCAGACGTAAAACTCCAAAAATTGCGGCGGTTAAAGCAGATTATTTCGAGGCGTTTTCATCATCAATTCAAAGACAACAGATTGGGACTGCGGACGCGCGTTCCCGTCCTTCTAGATTCGACGCTACGCGACGAACCGGATCGCGCCGTTCTCGATGGCAGCCTGGTTGCCGTATTGCCAAGTGATGTTGCGGTGTTCATGTCCGATCGGCAGACCCGAGTAGATCGGCAGGCCGAAGCCGCGCAGCACGTCGACAAGCATCTGCTCGAGCGTGAAATCCGCGCCGTCCGGGATCGGGC
>NZ_JAGIQE010000026.1:0-102352 GCF_017815075.1 Burkholderia sp. AcTa6-5
AATCACTTCATAAACCTGACTTACTTTAGTGTGAGACTCTTGATACTTTCGCTATCTGATCCGAGGATCAGCTCGCTTTCATCAAGCGCCCACACTTATCGGCTGTTAATTTTTAAAGAGCATTCTGCGAGGAATTTCGTGTTTCCCGGCAGCGCTGCGTTTTCAGCAGCAGAGAATCGAGATTATGAACCGTGTTTCGCAGCTCGTCAACAACTTTTTTAACTACTTCGTTGCGACGACAGCGGTTTAATTTCGCGTGCACTGGAATCGATAAAACCGACTTCAACAGCACCGCTTCCCTCTTCTTCCCCCGCGCTGCGTTTCCGTTAGCGCGAAAGAGGCGTGATTCTATGCATCCGCCCCGGTCTCCGCAACCCCTTTTGTGAAATATTTTTGACGTGCTATGGCCGGGACCGCCGAGCACTTCCCAGTACTCATATATAAGACGACACGGCAGGCGCAGGTCGCCCTTGAACAGCCCCGCCGTATCGAACGCAACCTTCCGTCGATTACCGCCCGACCATCGCCCTCACCACGCCGTCCCGCCGAATCAGCCCGTGATACAGCGCCGCCGCAAAGTGCGCGAGGAACGTCAGGAAGAAGAGATAGGCCAACACGCGATGCGCGACCCGAAGCCACGCGAACGTCACCGGATCGGCCGACACCAGCGCCGGCAGTTGCACGCCGCCACCCAACGTCACCGGATACCCGCCCGCCGACAGCATCGCCCAGCCGATCAGCGGCATCGCCACCATCAGCGCATACAGCACGAGATGCGACCCGTGCGCGGCCACCTTCTGCCACCACGGCAGATCGTCGGGCAACGCCGGCGGCTTCGACAGCATTCGCACCACGATCCGCACGCACACCAGCACCAGCACGGCCACGCCCAGCGGCTTGTGAATCGCCACCAGGATCTCGTGCCGCCCGGAAACCGACGCCACCATCCCCACCCCGATGAACAGCATCGCGAGAATCATCGCGGCCATCACCCAGTGCAGCACCCGCGCCGGCAAACTAAACGTCGTCGAAACCTTCATCACCGTCCCTCCCCACTCACTCGCGCCACGCCTGCCACGCCGGCCTCTTCACTCGTGCGCCGCAGATACGAATCCGCATACGCGGCCGAGCGCGCCGCCAGCAATGGATCGCCCGACACCTGAATCCCCTGCGGCAGCACCGTCGGGTCGTAGTTCACGTCGCGGCACGGGCCGCTGTCCTGCGCCTCCACGCGATCGAGCACGAGCGTGCCCGCATCGATCGTCGTGCGCTGCGCGGGCCAGACCTTCGTCGCGTCGTCCACCGGGTCGCCGGGCTCCGCCAGCGTGACCAGCAGCTTCCACTTCTGCGGGCCGGCCGCGATGCGCTGCGTCACGTCCTGCTGCAGCACGTTCGGATCCGCGGCCGTCGCGACGTCACCGGCGCCCGCCGTCTGCTCCGGCACGACGCGCCACCGCACCGCCTGGCGCTTGCCGGCCGCATCGACGAAGTAGAACGCGTTCAGCCCGTAATAGCTTTCGGTGACGTAGCTCGCGCTCGGCTTCGCACCCTTCACCCATTGCAGGAACGCGCCGGCTTCCGGGTGCGCGCCGAAGAACGCCTTCACCTTCGCCGGATCGGGCTTGCCCGTCTTCGGATCGGGCCGGGTCGCGAGCGTCTGCTCGTAGAACGCCTGCGGCGTCGCCACCGGAAACACCGGCATCGCGTTCATCCCGGTCCGCCATTGCTCGCCGTCCGGCGCGGTGAGCTTCAGCGCGAGGCTGCGGATCGGCACGCTGCTGTCCGGCGCATAAGGATTCCCGCCCGGCAACGCGAAGCGCCCGACCACCGGCGTGCGCACCGCCTTGAAGAACGGCGCGACCGAATACGCGCTCGCGGCGCCGTTGCCTTCGAAATAGCCGGTCACGCACACGCCCTTCGCGTGATTGCGCCGGTAGCCGGGATGGATGCCGCTGTTGGTCTGCAGCGCGTCGACGAGCCGGTGCGGGGTCAGACGCGCCGGCGCGAGCCATCCGCCGGCATACCCGAACGCCGCGGCCACGCCGGCCACCGCGCCGCCGATCACGGCCCAGCGCCACCACCCGCGCCCGGGCTCGCGCTGCGGCGAAGAAGAAGATTGCTTCATGAATGCACTCCCGATCGTCAGATCATTGTCGAACGCGTGTAGGACGCCGCCCACGCCGCTTTATTCCACGAAGAATTTTTTCGTATGCTGGAGGGAATAACCGATGCCGGCCGGCGTCCTACGCGGCATCCACGACCCTTTCGGCAACCGGCCCAGCCATGCCCTCCACCGCCCTCGACGACGAAGCATTGCGCGAACTCATCCCCAGGCTGCGACGCTTCGCGCTCTGGCTGGCGCGCGACGTCCATGCAGCCGACGATCTCGTCCAGTCGACGCTCGAGCGCGCGTTGTCGCGCTGGACGAGCCGTCGCGACGACGCGTCGCTGCGCAGCTGGCTCTTCACGATCCTGTATCGGCAATTTCTCGACGGCAAACGCAGTGCGAAGCGCTACGCGTGGCTGCTTGGCCGCATCGGCAACGACGACGAAGCGCACTGGCCGTCCGCCGAACGCGAATTCGCGGCGCGCGCGACGCTCGAAGCGTTCGGCCGGCTCTCGGACGAGCAGCGCAGCCTGCTGCTGCTCGTCGCGGTCGAGGGCTTCACCTATCAGGAAGCGGCCGACCTGCTCGACGTGCCGATCGGCACCGTGATGTCGCGGCTCTCCCGCGCGCGCCAGGCGCTGCGCCAGCTCAGCGACGGTGAACTTCCCGCTCCTTCCTTGCGGTTGATGAAAAAATGAACACGCCTCCGAACGAACATGACCTTCAGGCCTATGTCGACGGCCAGCTCGACGACGATGCGCGCGCCGCGGTCGAGCGCTATCTCGCGCTGCATCCGGCGCGCGCGGAACAGGTGAAGCAATGGCAGCAGGACGCGCAGCGGTTGCGGGCCGCGCTGGAGAGCGTGCGGATGCCGGCCGATAACCCTGCGCTGGATCCGGCGGCGATTCGCGGCCGACGGGCCGAGCGCGCGCGGATGCGGTTCGCGATGGCGGCTTCGTTCGTGTTCTGCGTCGGGCTCGGGACATTCGGCGGCTGGCAGGCTCGCGGGTGGAACGCGGCGCCGCCCATCGCGCCGATGAGCGATGCGGTCAAGGCTTACCAGATGATGGTGGTCGATCGGACGGCCAAGGTCGATTACCGGCCGACCGGTGCGGGCGATTTGCAGGGATGGCTCACCAAAGGCGTGGGCGCATCGGCGAAGCTGCCGGATTTGAGCGCGGCGGGGTTCAGGCCGGTCGGTGGGCGGTTGTTCACGACGGACAGCGGGGCGACTGCCGCGATGGTGCTCTATGAGGATGATGCGGGACGGACGCTGAGCTTCTATCTCCGGCCGGCGGAATCGGGACATCGGCTGCTGCCGAACGGGCAACGCGTGGATGGCGCGCTGCTCGCGCGGTATGGATCGGTGAATGGGCTCAACTATGCGGTGGTCGGGCCGGCGGGGAGTCTTGGCGAGAAAGCAGTCGTGCAGGCGCTCGATCAGCAGACTTGAAGCGGTAGGATGCGCGCCCGGCTGGCGGTTGGTCGTGGCCGTCAGCGCCTTTTGTGGAGCGGCTTTGCGGGCTTGAACGGGCGCATGCTCACCGCTCGAATGCACAGCGTTTCGACTGACTTTCCTCGGCAGTTATTCACATCGACACCGCGCCGGCGCCCTCACCTTTAAAATCACAGGGTTTCGAGTCGCCGCGGAACCGGATATCCACATATCTCCTGCTGGTCCCGCAGGTCGCCTTCGGTCGGTTCGCTCACCTTTGACGTGCACAGCGTTTCGGGTTGTTTTGGGCGTCGATATCCACAAGGCATTCGACTTCCGGACGTCGCGCGATTTGTTCGCTGCCCTCTTTCATTGTCGGCAAAGCCTTGTCAGGTCGGGCATTCAGGCCGACAGGACCATCGAAACCGGAATGCTCACCGGTCCGGTGCACAGGGTTTCAACTGAATCGTGCGCCGGTTATCCACACACCGCCGCTCGCGCTTCCGGTCACTTCGTCCCGACTATCCCGAGAATCTCGCCGGTTTCCGGCGCGATGACGTAGTGGATCGACTTTCCGAGCCGGTTTGCGTTGCCCAGCCCGCGCATGCCCGGAATCAGCTTCGCCACGAACGTGATGGTGATGACATCATCGTCTGGTCCGGGATCCACCGTGGATGCCCTTTTATCCGTGATACAGATCTCGAAGTTGCGCAGGTCCTGCCCAGTCGCCGCAAAGTCTTCGTAGGCAGTTTTCAGGCCGAGCAGCGTCGCGGTGTTGAGCGTGACCGAACACCGGTCGATCGTGCCGAAATTCGATGTGCTCATCGTCTTCTCCGAATTTCACCGCCTGTCTTCCGATAACAATCGCCCACGCAGGCGGATGTTCCATCCCGTGTCATGTCGTTCGATGACGTATTGCGTCGGCCCGCGCCATGCAACCGAACGGTACCCGCTTCGAACGACGCCGATCTCCCGGTAATACTCGACGAGTGCCTGCGGGCTCCAGTCACGGCCCGCGGAGAACAACGCATCGAGATCGATAAGCGCGGCAACGAGAGCCTGGCGGTCGTTGTCGTCCGCGATCGCACGCTCCCAGCAATCGGCTTTCCGGGCGAAGCCCAACCGGATCAGCCCCTCGACCGCAGCCGCCATGTCGGTCACGACGACCGCAATGTGGCCGGCAATGTCCGTCGCCAGCATCTCGTCGACGGGCGCCTTCATCGCGCGCATCGTCCAGTGTCGCCCGCTGTGATCACCTTGCCTCCTTCGTGAGCCATCCGACGATCTTCGCGACGTCCTCGCCGGACAGCATGCCGACACGATCAACAGACACCTCGTAGTCGAGATCGAACTTCACGTTGAATCGCTCGCCTTTGTAGCGGCAACACAGGACCTCGGCTTCCGGTATCGACACGCGTCGCTCCAACACGATGTCGCCCGGATGGTGCTGCATCCGGCGTACGACGGTGTCGATATCGAGCGCCTGGAGATGGGTCGACGAAGCATGGGTCATTGGCCGCGAGCCCGTTCGTCGGGCGTTTGCATTCTGGATGCCGGCGATTCTACAGACATGAAGACTCGCGCATCGCTCGATGCGCTTCACAGCGTTCCGCTTCGTTTGTCTGCTCGCTGCACGCAGTGCATATCCCAGGCGGATCACAGTCGACGGACTGTGCTTATCCAAAGGTGTTAACAGGGTTCGTATATATACGTAGTGATAGTTAACAAGCTCTGTGCCTCACAGTGGATAACCTCCGTAACGCACTGAATTTTCAACGCGAACCGAAATGCATAACCCTGGGTGCGCGACGTGAACAGCGTCCGGCAGCACAGAACAACTTTTCGGCGATTCACAGCCGCGCCGACATATCCTCAATCGTTCCACTGTGAATCCAGAGACTTCCCGGACGGTTATCCAGAGGGCAATGTGGATAACACCACAGCACATCGACGCGTTTTGCTGTGATGCGAACAGATGAAGCCTCAGCGTCCCCGCATCGGCAGGCCACATCGATCGCCCGCCTCCACACACGCCCTTTCAAAAAATTTTCACGAAGGGGCTTGTGCTGCCCCAAAACCCTCTCTATAATTCGCGGCTTCTTAGGCTCGTAGCTCAGTTGGTTAGAGCACCACCTTGACATGGTGGGGGTCGTTGGTTCGAATCCAATCGAGCCTACCAACGAACAAAATGAAGGGGTCCGGCAGCACAACTTGCCTACAGGCAACGCGGCTCGCCAACATACAAACGCCACGCGGCAACCTCGCGTGGCGTTTTTCTTTTCCGGTCCGAAACAACGCAAAACAACGCATGAAGCCCCGATGCGTTGCGCGATACACGGCCCGGCATCGCATCGTCACGAACCATCCGATCCGCCACACAACTGCCGCTGCACGGCGCGTAGAATCGTGTGCGCATCGACGCGGCGGCTTCGCCCGTCATCCGACTTCCACCACATCAAAACAACGACGCGCGATCCGCGCGACTGAGAGCACACGATCATGTCCGAGGCCACGACCGCCGCATCATCGGCAAGCAACGACGAAATCGCCGCTTACGTCGGCAAGAAGGCCGCCTGGTACGAACGAAAATGGGCGATCGCCGACTCGCGCAAGAGCCGGCAATCGTGGAACTGGGCCGCGTGCTTCCTGGGCCCGGCCTGGATGGCGTACCGATGCATGTACTGGCAGGCGGCCGCCGTGCTTGCCGCCACGCTCGGCATCACGCTGCTCGAGTTGCTGTACTTCCCGACATACTTCGAATCGAGCACGCTCGACCCGATCACCATCGGGATCGCGGTCTCGCTCGGCTGGTGCGGGAACAGCCTCTACAAGCGATACGTCGAACGCCAGATCGAAAAACTGCGCCCGCACGCGACGACTCGCGAATCGTTTCTCGCGCTGCTCGAGGCGCAAGGCGGCACGAACTGGCTGGCGGCGGCCGGTTTCGCCGTCGCGACGCCGCTGCTCGGCGTGCTGTTGTACATGATCGGCAACGTCGGAGGCGCGACGTACTGATCGCGATAGCCGGCGATTGGAAAACGCAGGGCAAAAAGAAGAGGGCGGCGCCGGCGGGCACATCGCATACGGCGCATGCTCGCGCCGCGCTCAATGCAGATGCTTCAATTTGTCAGGATTCCGCACGACATAAATCGCGACGATCTTTCCGTCGTCGATCTCGAGTGCCGTCGTCTGCAGCTCGCCGTCGGCTTCCAGCGTGACGAAACCCGGCAGCCCGTTGATGAACCCGGCCCGCACGAGCTTCGACGCATGCGTCGCGAACAGCTCGGCCAGGTACGCATGCACCCGCATCACCAGTTCGAAGCCGAACACCGGCTTGCCGGCCGCGGGCCGCTTGCCGCCGCCGTCGGAATGCAGGCTCACGTCCTCGGCGAGCATCGCGCCGAGCGTACGCATGTCGCCGCTACGTGACGCCGCGAAGAACGCTTCGGCCAGTTCGATCCCGCGCTGCTTTTCGACATGAAAACGCGGTCGCGCCTCGCGCACGTGCGTGCGGGCCCGCGCGGCGAGCTGCCGGCAGGCGGCCGGGTCGCGCTGGATCGTCGTGGCCACTTCGTCGAATTCGAGGCCGAACACGTCGTGCAGCAGGAACGCCGCGCGTTCGAGCGGCGACAGCCGTTCGAGCGCGAGCAGCAGCGGCAGCGTGACATCGTCCGGTTCGTCTTCCTCGACGACCGGCTCGGGCAGCCACGGGCCGATATAGGTCTCGCGCTGGTGCCGCGCGGACTTCAACTGGTCGAGGCACATGCGCATCACCATGCGGCGCAGGAACGCCTCGGGCACGCGCACCTCGGTACGGTCGACGTCCATCCAGCGGATGAACGCCTCCTGCACCATGTCCTCGGCATCCGCGACGGAACCGAGCATCCGGTACGCGACGCGGATCAGCGTGCGACGCAGCGGATCGAAGCTCGCCGCCGCGTCGGCCCGTTCGTCGGCGTGGCTGCCGACCGGGTCGAGGCTCGGCATCAGGCCACCATCTTCGCGGCGGCGGCCTTCGCGTCGGCCGGGTCGACCCAGAGCCCGAAACCGACGGCGAGCCGGTTCCAACCGTTGATCACGTTGATCATCACCGTGAGTTTCACCTGTTCCTCCTCGCTGAAATGGTCGTTCAGCGCCGCATAGGCGGCTTCGTGCGCCGCGTGGCCCTCCGACAGCCGCGTGAGCGCCTCGGTCCAGCCGAGCGCCGCGCGCTCGCGGTCGGTGTAGCAGGGCGCTTCGCGCCACGCGGACAGCAGGTAGATGCGCTGCTCGGTCTCGCCTTGCTCGCGCGCCTCGACGGTGTGCATGTTAAGGCAGTTCGCGCACGCGTTGATCTGCGACGCGCGGATCTTGACCAGCTCGATCAGCGTCGGCTCGAGGCTCCCGGCAGCGGCGACCGACACGGTCATCCAGCTCTTCATCAACGCGGGGGCGGCGGCAAACGGATTGAGTTTCGCAGTCATGGTTCCTTCTCCTTTCGTGTGGGTTCGTCGATATGACGAGCGAGCACCCCGCGCGTGTGACATCGATGCAAAAATTTTTGCGGCCGGAGAAGAAAGCGACGGCACGCAAAGGGTGGAGCCGTAGAGCCGGGCACCCGGAAGGTCGCGATATCGACTGACGAATCGGCTGCCTGACGCCGCGCCTCGGGCGCACGCGCGCCATCGACCTTTCACGCATGCCGAGCGGTTGTCACCGGACGTCAGTAGGGCGCAGCCGCGGGCACGCGGGTTGCCTCCGTCGGCCGAACCCCGTCACGACAGGCATCGGCGGTTCGTGAAACGCGCGACGCCCACCTCACGTATGCTTTCATTTTTCTTTCGCCTTCGTTTCATCCGAAATCCGATTCGCGACGTTCACATTTCTGGACCATACTGTTCTGCACGGGCAGATGAAGTGAAGCCGCATTCGCGGCCCGGCGCGCGCGCCGGCTGCCCGACGACGCAGCAGCAAATCGCCCGTCAGCCGCGCGCATCCCAGCGCAAGGCTTTCCCTTTTCCGGCAACGCAACGCAGCGAATCGCGACGTGAACGGTAAACCGATGAGCCTTCTTGCATCACAGCTTCAGCGCCGTTACCAGGACGTGCGCGCCCACAGCGTCGCGTTGACCGCGACGCTGTCCCCCGAAGACCAGGCCGTGCAGTCGATGCCCGACGCGAGTCCGACGAAATGGCATCTCGCGCATACGACCTGGTTCTTCGAAACCGTCGTGCTGATGCGCCGCGTGCCTGGCTACGCGCCGTTCGACGACGCCTTCCAGTTCCTCTTCAATTCCTATTACGAAGCGCTCGGCCCGCGCCATCCGCGGCCGCAGCGCGGGCTGCTCACGCGTCCGTCGCTGGACGACGTGCATGCGTACCGGCAATACGTCGACGACGCGATGCTGCGCGCGCTGGCCGGCGCCGATGCGGCGCTGCTCGACGCGATCGCGCCCGAACTCGTGCTCGGCCTGCATCACGAGCAGCAGCATCAGGAACTGATCGTCACCGACATGCTGCATGCGTTCTCGTGCAACCCGTTGAAGCCGGCGTTCCGGCCGCGTACCGGCGCCGAGGCGGAACACGCGCTCGCCGCGGGCGATGCCGGCCCGCTGCGCTGGCTGCCTCAGCCGGGCGGGCTCGTCGAGATCGGGCACGACGGCGATACGTTCTCGTTCGACAACGAACGGCCGCGCCACACCGCACTCGTGCGGCCGTACGAGATCGCGAACCGCCTGGTGACGAATGCGGAATTCGCGGCGTTCGTCGCGGACGGCGGCTATACGCGCCCCGAGTTCTGGCTGTCCGACGGCTGGGCCACGGTGCAGCGGGAAGGGTGGCAAGGGCCCGCGTACTGGATGCCGGACGACGACGATGCGGCCGCCACGCGCGTGCGGCGCACCTTCGGCCTGCACGGCGTCGAACCGCTCGCGCCCGACGCGCCAGTGTGTCACGTGAGCTTCTACGAGGCCGCCGCGTATGCAGAATGGGCCGGCGCGCGGCTGCCGACCGAATTCGAATGGGAAACCGCGTTCGCGGCCGACGGGATCCGGCAAATGCTCGGGCACGTCTGGCAGTGGACGCGTTCGTCCTACGAGCCCTATCCGGGCTTTCGGCCGCTCGCCGGGGTCGCGGCCGAATACAACGGCAAGTTCATGGTCGGCCAGCAGGTCCTGCGCGGCAGCAGCATCGCGACGCCGCCCGGGCACGAACGGCCGACGTACCGCAATTTCTTTCCGCCGGCGGCACGCTGGCAATTCACGGGGGTGCGACTTGCGCGAGACGTCTGACCTGACGGCCACGAGCGGTGGCCTGCAACCCGCCCGCGATTCGCGGCCGAGCGCGTTCGAGCGCGACCTGATCGACGGACTGTCGCGCACGCCGCGCAGCATCCCGCCGAAATACTTCTACGATGCGGCCGGCTCCGCGCTGTTCGACCGCATCTGCGAACTGCCGGAGTACTACCCGACGCGCACCGAGCTCGGCATCCTGCGCGATCGCGCGGCCGAGATCGTGCGGCGCGTCGGCCCGCATGCGGACATCGTCGAATTCGGCGCGGGTTCGCTCGAGAAGATCCGCGTGCTGCTCGACGCGTTCGCGGACAACTACGCGAACGCGCCGGCGCGCTACGTGCCGGTCGACATCTCCGCCGATTACCTGCACGGTGCGGCCGCGCGGCTGCGTGCGGCCTATCCATGGCTGGACGTCGCGCCGCTGGCGGCCGATTACACGAAGGCCGAGCAACTGGCCGGGCTGACCGAAACGCCGCGGCGACGCATCGGCTTCTTTCCCGGCTCGACGATCGGCAACTTCTCGCCGGAAGAGGCCGACACGTTCCTGCGTGACGCCGCACGGCTGCTGCGCGGCGGCGGCCTGCTGGTGGGGGCCGACCTCGTGAAGGACGAGCGCACGCTGCATCACGCGTACAACGACGCGCAGGGCGTGACCGCGCAGTTCAACCTGAACCTGCTGGTGCGCGCAAACGCGGAGCTCGGCGCGGATTTCGACGTCGACGCGTTCTCGCATTGCGCGTTCTACGACCGCGAGCGCCAGCGCATCGAGATGCATCTGGTCAGCGACGTCGCGCAGACCGTGCACGTGCGCGGCCACGTGTTCCGCTTCGAAGCCGGTGAGCGCATCCACACGGAGAACTCGCACAAGTTCACGATCGACGGCTTCCACGCGATCGCGCGCCGCGCCGGGTTCGCACCCGATACCGTGTGGACCGATGCGGACAACCTGTTCAGCGTGCACTGGCTGCGCAGCGTCGACGATATCCGCGCGTAACGCGCGCCGTTGCGAGCCGCCCGCGCCGCGGGGTGAGGGCGGCTCGCTCCCCGTGCACACCGGCGGGTTCGATCCGATCGCCGGTTTCGTGCCGAAAATTCCCTTTTTACCGACCCGGCGCATCGCTGCAACGGTGTCCGGAACGTCGCCTTTCCCTTGCTCCATCAGGCTTTGCGGGCACCCGTAAACGTCCGTTACCTGTCTCGCATACCCGTTTCACCTGTGTCAGCGTCCGGTGCCTAGACTCCGAACCGTAGTCACATGACGCACGACACGTGCAGGGAGTCGCGAAATGAGCAAGAAACTTATTCTCGGTGCAGTTCTCGGTGTAGCGGCGCTGGCAGCTTCGGGCGTCGCGTCGGCCCACGTCGACCTGTCGGTCGGCATCGGCGTGCCGGGCGTCTACACGGCGCCGGCGCCCGTCTATGTGGCGCCGCCTCCGCCGGTGATGTACGCGCCGGTCGGCTATCGCGACTACGGTTGGCGCGGCGACGGCTGGCGTCAGCGCGAATGGCGCCGCCATGAATGGCGCGAGCACGAGTGGCGCGAGCGCGGGGGCTGGCGTGGCGGCCGCTGGGATTAAGCGGCCCATCTGATCGTCGCAAGAGGAGGATGAAAACATGATGCCCGTGCGATACATCAGGCTGTGTGCCGCCGCCGCTGTCGTTGCGCTCGCAACGATCGGCAGCGCGCACGCGGCGGGCTGCATGAAGGGCGCGGTGGTCGGCGGGGTGGCCGGCCACTATGCGGGGCACCACGCGGTGGTCGGCGCAGTCGGCGGCTGTATCGTGGGCCATCACGTCGCGAAGCAGCACGAGCAGGAGCAGGCCGCGCAGCGCAAGGCGGCGGCGCAACGGATGCTGCCGGCGCAGTAAGCGCCGAGGCAGCATCTTCATCGACCGGCGGAACGGCACGCGCCGCTTCCGCCTTGCAACTTCCTTGTTCGGCGACGGCCGGCCGCGCATTCCGCGCACGCAGCCGGCATACGGCAAATTGATCGGACGAATGCGCGCGATGCGCGTCGTTACGATCATTTACAACGTCGAGTCGCGCGGAAACCGCGCGTTCCTAGAATGCAATCATTCGAACACGCTCCAGGGAGCAAACAATGAAAACCCAACGATATCTGTCCGTGCTGGCAGCCGCGCTGCTCGCACTGGGTGCCGTCTCCGCGAACGCGGCAGCCGGCGGCAATGGTGGCGGCGGTGGCAATGGCGGCGGTCACGGCGCAGGCGGGATGGGTGGCAACGCGGGCGGCATGTCGGCCGGTCACATGAGCGGCCAGGCGCTGAGCAATTCGAACAGCTTCAGTGCGGGCGACCGCGACAAGGGCCTCGCACGCGCGGCCGACCGTTCCGACACGATCGCCGATCGCGCCGGCACGCAGCCGGGTCGCGGGCATACGCACGGCCATACCGCGCACAGCAAGACGTCCACGCCTCACACGCATCGCAACGCGTTCGGCCGCACGCTGTAAGCCGGCGCACGCAGGACGGAGAAGGGCGCTTCGGCGCCTTTTTTTCATTGCGGCGGCACAAGCGACACAAGCGGCTGAGGCGACCGTCGAACCGACCCGATTTGCAACCAGCCGTAACTGGGCCGCCCGGCCCGCCATCATACGAACCGCTTTCACGCGCTTGACGGACGGATTCGACGGGGAAGAAGGACACCGCCGGCCCATGAAAAAGGGGCGGCTCGTCGCCGCCCTTCGTGTTACCGCCCGCCGCCCGCCGGTGGCGCAATCGCGGTCGGTTCGAACAGCGCATCCGCCTGCCCGACGCGCACGAAGCGCGCCGCGCCGTCGCCGTCGACCAGCGCGCGGAAATGCGCTTCGCCGCACGCGAGCTTCGCGCGCTCGTGCTCGCTCGGCACGTGACCGTCGGCATTCGGCGTATCGACGACGAAGTACAGCCGCTCGCCGCCGTCCTGTTCCGCGAGCACGGCCCAGTCCGGGTGATAGCTGCCGAGCGGCGTCTGCACGCGGAACCACGCCGGCAGCTTCGCGTACAGCTTCACGCCGTCGTGGGCTTCGAGCGCATCGGCGAACGCGCGCTCGGCGTCCGTCTCGCACACGACCGCTTCGTGAATCGACTTGCGCGCATCGAGCCGCAGGTTGCGCAGATAACCGGTCAGCGCCTCGCTTTCGAACGATTCGAGCGCATGCACGTGGCGCTCGCCGAGCTTGCGGTACGCGATGCCCGCGACGAGCGCGAGCCGCTTGCAGCGATTGATCGCGTCGGCCGCGACCGCGATGAACTGCTGCGGATTCACGCGAAAATCGTCGAGCCGGCCGCTGTCGGCAAGAATCGTCGCGAGCGACCGACGCGTGAGCTGCGTGCGGTCCTGCAACTCGGTGAGCAGGTCGGGCAGCGGCAACTCGCCTTCGTCGAGCAGCACCGTGCCGGCGCCTGCTACTTCGATCGCCTCGATGCCGGCCTTGCCGATGTCGATCTCGGCCTTGCGCCACTGCAGCCGCGCGCGCGCGATGTCCGGCGCGTCGCGCAGCGCGGCCGTGCAGTCGCGCACCAGCTTCGCGTTGTCGAACTCGACGCGGTACACGGTGCGATGGCGGATGCGGTCCCACAGCGCGCGGAAATCCTCGCCGAACACGACGGCCTTGCCCGACGCATCGCGCCGCAACGCGATCGCGCGGCGCTCGTCGGCATTGCGCACCGCGAAGCGGCCCGACAGCTTGCGCAGCGTCGCGACGATCGGCGCGCGCAGTCGCTCGAACGCGTCCGGCAGCACGAGCGCGCTCTGGCGCAGCGCATCCTTCAGCCGGTCGAGCACCTTGCCCTGCGCGTCGACGTAGCCCTGCTCGTGCAGATGGTTCCACAGCACGCGCGACAGCTCGATGCCGAGCGCATGCGCGGGGCCGTCGTCTTCCTGCACCGGCAGCGCCGCGAACTGGTGTTCCTCGACGATCCCGAACCGGATGCCCGTATCGGCCTCGATTTCCTTCTGCAGGTTCTCCGCGAACGACTCGTAGCGCTCGGTCGCGATCACGGTGAGCGTGTTCACGCCCGCGTCGCGCACGCGTTCGCCGTCCTGGTCGACCGCGAGGCGCAGCCCGCGGCCGAGCGTCTGGCGGCGCTCACGTTCGGTCTGGATGTCGCGCAGCGTGCAGATCTGGAACACGTTCGGGTTGTCCCAGCCTTCCTTCAGCGCCGAGTGCGAGAAGATGAACTTGAGCGGCGTGTCGAACGACAGCAGCGCTTCCTTCTCGCGCATGATCAGGCCGTACGCGCGCTCCGCGTTCTCGCGGGCCGCCGCGCTGCTTTCGCTCGTGTCGGTCCAGCCGCCCTTGCGGTCGATCGAGAAGTAGCCGTTGTGTGCACGCTCGACTTCCAGCGCGACGTCGACGCCGTCGAACAGCGCACGGTAGGCCGGCACGCGCGCCGCGCGTGCATATTCCTCTTCGAAGATCAGCGCGTAGTCGCCCTTCACGGGCACGCCGTTCTCGTCGTAGCGGCGATAGCGTTCGACCGAATCGACGAAGAACAGCGACAGCACCTTCACGCCTCGTTCGGCGAGGCGCAGCTCCTTGTCGAGATGCTCGCGGATCGTGCGGCGGATCATCTCGCGCTGCACGGCGAGCGTGTCGATGTCGCCGAACGCCTCGCCGAGCGACAGGAACGCCTCGCCTTCCGGATGGCGCAGCTCGACGTATTCGGCGCCCTTGACCGCATGCACTTCGCCGATCCGCAGCCCCGCGTACAGCGCGCGCTTGGTCAGGCGCTCGAGATCGTCGCCGTCGGTGGCCGACACGATCTGGCGCTTCACGCCGGCCGCGGTCGCGACGTCGAGCTCGACGCGCGCGCTGATCGCGCCGCGCCGGTTCGACACGCCGACGAGCCGCACGTACGGCTTGTTGTGCGCATCCTCGACGATCGCCGACGCGATCTCGATCTGCTTGACGAGCTTGCGCTCGTACGCGTCGACCGCATCGAGCCGGTACACCATGTGGTGGCGGTCGACGTGCGTGGCCGAATAGCGCAGCGTGCAGAGCGGCGCCATCGCGGCGAGCGCTTCGCGCCCGCGCCCTTCGAGGCCGCCGTCGACGCTTTGCGGTTCGTCGACGATCACGATCGGCCGCGTCGCGCGGATCAGGTCGATCGGCTTCTCGCCGCCGGTCTTCTCGCTGTCCTTGTAGAGGTTGTTGATCTCTTTCTTGTTGATCGCGGCGACCGTCATCACCATGATCTGGATCGCCGCGCTCGCCGCGAAGTGGCGCACCTGGCCGAGCTTCGCGGAGTCGTACAGGAAGTAGTCGTACGGCACGCCCGCGTACAGCGCGCGGAAGTGATCCTCGGTGATCGACAGCGTCTTGTGCACGCCTTCCTTGATCGCGATCGACGGCACGACGATCACGAATTTCGTGAAGCCGTAGCGGCGGTTCAGCTCGAAGATCGTGCGCAGGTACACGTAGGTCTTGCCGGTGCCGGTCTCCATCTCGACGGTGAAGTCGCGCGAGCCGGGCAGGCCGGACGGCGGCAGCCCGCCGCGCAACTGCACGTCGGCGAGATTGCGTGCGAGCGCGTCGTCGGTCAGCGACAGCCGGTTACCGACGCCTTGCTCGGACACCGCGAAGCCGAGCGAGCCTTGCGCGGCGGCCGTCGTGCCGGGCGCGGCGTTCGCGAGCACGCTGAAGTCGCCGCGATACGATTCCTGCCCGCGAAACAGGTCGCAGACGGCGTCGATCGCCTCGCGCTGGTAGTCGAGATCCGCTTCGAAATGCAGCCGCATCACAGGCTCCGCACGCGCTTTACGCCGTGCTGTTCGAGCAGCGCGGCGAGATTGAGCTTCGCGACGTCGTCGACGAAGCCGCTGTCGCGGAACAGGCACGTGACGTCGCGCGACGCGCCGGTCGCATCCAGCAGGTCGACGATGCCGTCGGCGAGCGGGCCCGCGTCGTCGCGCGAAATGCGCGCATCGAAGCACGCGACGATCGCGCGGCCGATCAGGTGCACCGTCTTGCCGGCCACCTGGTGATGCTCGACCGGCGTGCACAGGTCGAGGCCGAGCTTCAACGTCAGCTCGGCGAGCAGGTCGTCCTCGGTGCGGCCGGTCTTCACGTGTTCGACGGACGCGAACAGCGCATGGTCGAAGTCGTCGCGGCGCGGGTCCCACTCGATCACGTTGGTCGTGTCGAGCCGGTACACGCGAAAACCCAGGTCGCCATAGCTTTCCGGATAGTCGCGCGCGACCTGCTGCGCGGCGCGGCGCAGGCGTTCCTTCGTGATTTCGGCGAGCGTCAGCGGCTTCTTCAGCTTCGCGCAGAAATCGGCGGCCGCGGTTTGCGTCTTGTCGCGTCGGTCGAGCGCCTCGGGCAGCTGCACGAGGATGTAGCGGCGCGCGCCGCCGTCGGTCGCGTTCACCTGCATCACCGCGTGGCCGGTCGAACCGGAGCCGGCGAAGCAGTCGAGCACGATGTCGTCGCCGCGCGTGCACCAGCCGATCACGGCCGCCGCGAAGTCGACCGGCTTCGGCAGGTCGAACGGGATGCCGAGCGTTTTCAACAGCGCGTCGTCGGAGCCCGCGAACGGCAGCACCGACGGCACGTTCTCGTACATGTTCTCGTCGAGGTAGTAGATCCGCTGCGGCTGCGTGGTTTCGTCCGGGCCGAATTCGATCTGGCCGCGCTCGAGCAGCGCCTGCATCGTCGCGGGCGGGTTGCGCCAGCCGCGCGCCGGCATCGCGCACGGCTTGCCGGTGACCGGGTGGATCAGCGGCGTGAAATATTCGTCCGGCGCCTTCTTCTTGTTCGGCCAGGCCATCGACACGAGGCGGTACACGCGGCCTTCCGCCGACAGCCGGTCGTACATCACCTCGCCGCCGGACAGGTTGGTCTGCGCCTTCATCCACGCGCGGTACGCCTTCTGCGCGTCCTTCGGGTTGCCGCTGCGGTACACCGCATCATGCGCGGCGTCGAGCATGCGCTGCGCATTGCGCTTCGGGCGCTTGAGCGGCGCCTGTTCGAGCAGCGTCTCGGCGTTGCGCGCGAACAGCACCAGCGATTCGTGCTGGTACGCGACGCCGCGCGCGTCGCCCTTCGGGTTGCGCTTGTCCCACACGGCCACGCCGAGCTCGTTTTCCTCGCCGAAGATCTCGCGCAGCATCAGCACGAGCGCGTGCACTTCGTGCTCGTCGATGTGCACCGCGATTAGCCCTTCGTCGGACAGCAGCGCGTGCGCGAGCTTCAGGCGCGGATACATCATGTTCAGCCAGTCGGTGTGGAACCGGCCGTTCGCCTCGGTGTTGGTGCTGCGCTTCACGCCGGCTTCGGTCTGGCCCGTCATCGCCAGGTAGTGGCGGATGCTGTCGCTGAAGTCGTCCGGATAGACGAAATCGCTGCCGGTGTTGTATGGCGGATCGATGTAGACGAGCTTCACCTTGCCGGCGTAGCTCTTGTGCAGCAGCTTCATCACGTCGAGGTTGTCGCCCTCGATCACCAGATGGCGCGTGTCGTCCCACGCGACGCTGTCGTCGGGGCAGGGCCGCAGCGTGCCCGTCGACGGCGTGAGCGCGGCCTGGCGAGCGGCGCGCTTGCCGTGCCAGTGAAAGCCGTAGCGCTCGTCGGCGTCGCCGACCGTGCGCTCGCCGACCAGCGCCTTCAGCACGTCGACGTCGACCGACGCGCCGTCCGGGCCTTCGGTCACGAGTTCGGGGAACAGCGCCTTCAGGCGCGCGACGTTGTCGGCGGTGAAATCCGTCGACATCGCCTGCGGGCTGGCCGCATCGAGTTTCTGCATCGTCTTTTCCATCGGAGCCCGGCCGCGCGCGCCAGGACGTCGGGCGCGCTCACGGCACCGGCGGCAATGGCCGCCCGGGCAAACCCGAAACGCTAGCGAGTCGGTCGGCGCAGGTCAAGCGCCGATGTGGGCCGGGCGTGCTTGTATCGGCCGCGATCGCCCGCCGGACGGGCTGGAAGCGGGTTCGGGCCGGTTGTCGCACGGGGCGGGCGGTGGGCGCGCCGCGGGCGGTCGGCGCCGCGGTGGAAAGGACGAAAAAAGGGGCACGGTCGGAATCAAATGCCGGGGTGCCAGCAGGGAGAATCGCGGAAGGAAAGTGCGGCCCGAATGAGGCAGAAGAGGATCTATGTGCGTCGACAGGGCGCCTACCGCCACCCGATCAACACCCGCCCCATCGCATCGACCCCCATGTCGAACAGGTGCGACACGAACGGCACGAGGTTCGGGATCATCAGTTGCACGAGCAACAGCCCGACGATCAGCGTGACGGGAAAGCCGATCTGGTACATGCCGATCTGCGGCGCCGCGCGGTTCAGGATGCCAAGCGCGAGGTTCGCGATCAGCAGCGCCACGACCACCGGCAGCGACAGCAGCAGCCCCATCTCGAACACGGTCGCGCCGAACGCGGCAAGCGTGCGCCAGCCCGGCGCGTGCAGCAGCTCGCCCGACACCGGCAGCGACTGGAACGACGCGGCGAGCGCGGCGAATACCTGCAGGTGGCCGTCCACGGCGAGGAACGCGAGCATCGCGACCGCGTTCAGGAACCGACCCATCGCGGGCGTCGCGCCGTTCGAATGCGGATCGAAGAAGGTCGCGAAGCCGAGCCCCATCGACAGCCCGATGAAGTCGCCGGCCGCTTCGACGGCCGCGAACACGAGCTGCATCGTGAAACCCATCGCGACGCCGATCAGGAATTGCGTGACGAGGATCCAGATGCCCTGCGCGGAGAACACGGTGACGTCCGGCATCGCGCCGAGCGTCGGCGCGACGACCAGCGCCATGAATGCGGCCACGCCGATCTTCACGCGCACCGGCACCGCCGCGTGGCCGACCATGGGCGCCGTCGCGACGAGCGCGAGCATCCGCACGAACGGCCACAGGAAAGCCGTCAGCCAGCCGTTGAGCTGCGCATAGGTGACCGAGAACATTGCGGAAAAAGCGGGCCGGGCGCGCGGCTCAGCCGGCGCCGAGCGTCGCGACGTGCAGCAGCGTCTGCCGCAGGTAGTCGAGCATCGTCGTCAGCATCCACGGGCCGGCTATCACGAGCGTTGCGGCGACCGCGAGCAGCTTCGGGATGAACGACAGCGTCGCTTCGTTGATCTGCGTCGCGGCCTGGAACAGGCTCACGACGAGGCCGACCGCGAGCGCGACCAGCAGCAGCGGGGCCGCGAGCAGCAGGCCGACCATCATCGCCTGGTGCGCCAGCGTCATCACTTGTTCGGGCGTCATCGCGCGTGTTCCTCCGCTTAACTGAAGCTCTGCGCGAGCGAGCCGATCAGCAGTTGCCAGCCGTCGACGAGCACGAACAGCATCAGCTTGAACGGCAGCGACACGGTGGACGGCGACACCATCATCATCCCCATCGACATCAGCACGCTTGCGACGACCATGTCGATGATCAGGAACGGGATGAACACCGTGAAGCCGATCTGGAAGCCGGTCTTCAGCTCGCTCGTGACGAACGCGGGCACCAGCAGCGATAGCGGCACGTCCTCGGGACCCTGCATCGGCGCGGCCTTCGAGATCTTCGCGAACAGCGCGAGATCGGTCTCGCGGGTCTGCTTCAGCATGAAGGTCTTGAACGGCGCGACGCCGCGCTGCACGGCCTGCTCCATCGGCATCGAGCCGTCGGAGAACGGCTTGTAGCCGTCGTTGTACGCGCGGTCGAGCACCGGCGACATCACGAAGAAGGTGAGGAACATCGCGAGGCCGACGAGCACCTGGTTCGGCGGCGTCGTCGCGGTGCCGAGCGCCTGGCGCAGCAGCGACAGCACGATGATGATGCGCGTGAAGCTCGTCATCATCAGCAGCATCGCCGGCAGGAACGACAGCATCGTGAGCAGCAGCATCGTCTGCACGCTCAGCGAATAGGTGGTGCCGCCGTGCGGGCCCGGGCTCGCATTGAACGCGGGCAGGCCGTTCGCCTGCGCGCACGCAAGCGCGGGCGCGAGACAGAGGATCAGCACGGGCGCGACACGCGCCGCGTGATGCAGGAATGCGTGTTTCATCGGAGTGCGGAGACGGAAAGAGGGCGCGGCGCCATGTCAGCGGTCCTTGCCGCGACCGAGGCGTTTCGCGGCTTCGCCCGCGAGCGCGTCGCGAAACCGCGCGCCGAACGTGCCGGGCAGGGTGCCGTCGGACGGGTTGCCGCCGGCGGGCGCGTCGGCCGAGGTCGACCCCGCGGTCGCGGCGGCCGCCACCGAACCGGCCGGCAGCGTATGCAGCAGGCGCACGTTGCCCGGCGCGACGCCGAGCACGAGCCAGGTGTCGCCGATCTCGACGATCGTCGCGCTTTCCTTCGCGCCGAGCCCGACGCTCGACACGACCTTCAGCGGGCCGCCGCGTCGCACGGGCTGGAAGCCGAAGCGGCGCGCGAGCCATGCGCACGCGAATACGAGGCCGATCACGACCGCGAGCCCGACGAGCGTCTGCAGCACCGCGCCGATGCCGAGCGACGGCACGGCCGAGCCGACCGTCACGCTCGACGCGATCGAACCGGCGTGGTTGACCGCGTTCATGTCGGCGGCGCCGGCCGGCGCGCACGCGAGCGGCGCGGCGGCGGCCAGCGCCGCCGCTGCGATCGCGCGGCACACGCGCCAGCCGGGCTTCACGACGTTCATCGATTCAGCTTCCGGATGCGTTCGGCGGGCGTGATGATGTCGGTGAGGCGAATACCGAACTTGTCGTTGACGACCACGACTTCGCCCTGTGCGATCAGGCAGCCGTTCACGAGCACGTCCATCGGCTCGCCGGCCATGCCGTCGAGCTCGACGACCGAGCCCTGCGCGAGCTGCAGCAGGTTGCGGATCGCGATCTTCGTGCGGCCGAGCTCCACGGTCATCTTGACCGGGATGTCGAGGATCATCTCGATGTCGTTGTGCGTCGAGCTCGCCGCGGCCTTCGACAGCGGCTGGAACACGCCGGCGCCCGTGGCGCCCACCTGCACCGGCTGCTCGTTCTGCTCGGCGAGCGCGGCCGCCCAGTCGTCGAGGCCCTGCTCTTCGTCGGCCGCGGCCGGCGCCTTCGCGTCGGCGGCCGATGCCGCGGCGGCCGACGTCGCGAGGGCCGCATCGGCCATCGCCTGCATGTCGTCGTCGGGCGTCTGGTTCAGCTCACTCATATCCACCTTCCTTCATCGAATCGCTCGCGCCGATCATCTTCTGCACGCGCAACGCATATTGACCATTGAAAATTCCGTAGCCGCATTCCATCACCGGCACGCCGTCGACCTTCGCGGTGATCGTGTCCTCGATCTCCAGCGGCAGCACGTCGCCCGCGCGCAGGTTCAGGATCTTCTCGAACGTCGCCGAGATCTCGGCGAGATTCGCGGTCAGCTCGACCTCGGCGGCCTGCACCTGCTGCGACAGCACGCGCACCCAGCGGCGGTCGACTTCGAGCGCCTCGCCCTGGATCGGCGAGCTGAGCACGTCGCGGATCGGCTCGACCATCGAGTACGGCATGCAGATGTGCAGCGTGCCGCCCGTCGGCCCGAACTCGATCGAGAACTGCGTGACGATCACGATCTCGTTCGGCGTCGCGACGTTCGCGAACTGCGTGTGCATCTCCGAGCGCACGAATTCGAACTGCAGCGGCCGCACGCTCTTCCACGCGGTCGTGTAGTGCTCGAACACGAGGTTCAGCAGCTTGCCGATGATCCGCTGCTCGGTGGCCGTGAAATCGCGGCCCTCGACGCGCGTGTGGAAGCGCCCGTCGCCGCCGAACAGGTTGTCGACGACGAAGAACACGAGGTTCGGGTCGAACACGAACAGCGACGTGCCGCGCAGCGGCTTCACGTGCACCAGGTTCAGGTTCGTCGGGATCGGCAGGTTGCGGGTGAATTCGCTGTACTTCTGCACCTTCACCTGGCTGACGGAGATTTCCGCCGTGCGCCGCATGAAGTTGAAGATGCCGATCCGCAGCAGGCGCGCGAAGCGGTCGTTGATGATCTCGAGGCCGGGCATCCGGCCGCGGACGATCCGCTCCTGCGTCGCGATGTTGTAGGGGCGGACGCCCGATGTGTCGCGCTGCTCGTCGACCGAATCGGTTTCGCCCGTGACGCCCTTGAGGAGGGCATCGACCTCCTCCTGGGACATGAACTCCTGGTGACCCATACGCGCTCCTTTTGCGGCCGCGTTACTGGACGACGAACTCGGTGAACAGCACGTCGTCGACCTTCGCGCGCTGGTTGCCCGGCTGGGTCGGCTGCTCGATCAGCTCCCGCAGCTCCTTCGCGAGCGAACGTTTGCCGTCCGGCGTCGCGAGCTCCTCGGGATGCTTGTTCGACAGCGCGAGCAGGATCCGGCTGCGGATTTCCGGCATCCGCGCGGTCAGTTGCTCCTGCGCCTTCGGGTCGGTGAGCTTCAGCGACAGGCCGACGCGCAGGTAGTGCTGCGCGCCGTCGTCGGACTGCAGGTTCACGGTCAGCGGGTCGAGCGCGAAGAACACCGGCGCGGCAAGCGGCGCCGGCTCGGCGGGCGCGCTCGGATGGCCGACGCCTGCCTTGCCCAGGAACACGTACATGCCGCCGGCGGCGGCGGCAGCCGCGCCCAGCGCGATGACGGCGATGAGCGCGATGCGCTTGAACTTGCCGGAGGAAGCCGGCTTGTCGGCGGTCGGGGTTGCAGTCGTGGCCATGTGAATGCGTGCGTGATGTCTCGTAGCATGCATTGTTCGGCATCCGGGCCGAGGCCGATGGGCGGAAAAGAGGGGGGAATTGCGGCTATCTCAGCCGATTGTCGGCCGGGCGTCGGCCGGATGTCGGCGCGATGCGGGGCAGGAACGGCGGGGGGAAACGATCGGGCGGGAGCGGGACGGCGTGCGGCCGACGGGAACCGGGCCGGCGGGCAAGGAGTGCGGCCGGCGGGCAGCGGTGCCCGCCCGCGCATCCATCGTCAGATCGGCAGCAGCGACAGCAGCGGCGCGATCAGCACCATCGCGACACCCGCGATCATCATCGTCAGGCTCGACACGACGCCTTCCTCGCTGCCGATCTCGCGCGCCTTCGCGGTGCCCACCCCGTGAGCGGCCGCGCCGAACAGCGCGCCGCGCGCGAGCCGCGTGCGCATCGGCACGAGCGCGAGCACCAGTTCGCCGAGCAGCATCCCGCAGATGCCGGTCGCGATCACGAACAGGGCCGTGAGGTCCTTCGGCGCGTGGATCTTGTCCGACACGGCGAGCGCGAACGGCGTCGACACCGAGCGCGTCATCAGCGAGCGTTGCAGCTCGGGCGACAGGTGCAGCAGCTTCGCGAGCAGCAGCGATCCGCACACGCCCGCGCCGATCCCGACCGCGACGCCGACCGACAGCGACAGCCAGTGGCGGCGGATCAGGTCGCGATAGTCGTAAATCGGCACCGCGAACGCGATCGTCGCCGGGCCGAGCAGCCACATCAGCCAGCGCGTGTCGCGGAAATAGACCGAATACGGGATGCCGGTCAGCAGCACGAGCAGCACCAGCACGCCCGGCACGAACACGAGCGGCGAGAACAGCAGCGTCTTCTTGTACGCATAGAGGCGCTTCGACGCGAAATACAGCACGATCGTCAGCACGAAGCAGCCGACGGAGATGGCGGTATTCACCCGGTCGGCGGGCAGGTTCGATAGCGCGGCGAGCATGGAAGGCTCCGGCTCAGTGCGCGATGGCGCTCAGGCGCGCGCGGCGGCGTTCGGCGAACACGCGCTGCACGGCGAGCCGGCGTTCGAGCTTCGCGGCGAGATCGACGGCGACGGCCACCGCGACCATCACGAACGCGGTGCCGGCGAGCATCACCAGCGCGATGCGCCAGCCGTCCTCGCGGAACAGCCCGCCGTACTGCACGGCCGCGACGGCGGCCGGCACGAAGAACAGCAGCATGTCGGACAGCAGCCAGTTCGCGCCGTCCTTCACCCACGCCGGTGCGACGCGGCCCGAGAACAGCAGCACGAGCAGCACCGCGAGGCCGATCACGCCGGACGGAATCGGCAGCCCAACCTTGCGCACGGCCCAGTCGACCGCCATCCACAACACGCCGAGCGCGGTGGCCTGCAGCACGATCCGGCCCGTGTGCGCGAGGCTGCCCGAAGCGGCGGGGCGGGCGGCGGCAGTGGCGGTCGGCTTGTTCATGGCGGGCTCCCTACAGGTGTTTCTGTCAATGGAGCAAGTATAGGGTTTCCCCTAACCATAAATAAAATGACTTGTCTCTATCCTTGTCATTCCAATTCGGAATTCGCTTTGAATTCAGCTGCACCAATCTGGGGAGTGATCGATGGAATTGCGCGCGCTGCGGTACTTCGTCGAGGTGGTTCGCCAGCAGAGCTTCACCGCGGCGGCCGACAAGCTGTTCGTCACGCAGCCGACCATCAGCAAGATGGTGAAGGCGCTGGAAGACGAGATCGGTTCGCCGCTGCTGCTGCGCGACGGCCGGCAGATGGTGCTGACCGACGCCGGGCGGATCGTGTTCCAGCGCGGCCAGGACGTGCTCGCCGCGCAGGCGCAGCTGCAGTCGGAGCTGAACGATCTCGGCACGCTCGGACGCGGCGAGCTGACGATCGGCATCCCGCCGCTCGGCGGTTCGCTGTTCACGCCGATCATCGCCGCGTACAAGCAGCGCTACCCGAACATCGAGCTGAAGCTGTTCGAGCAGGGCGCGCGGATGATCGAGGCGGCGCTGATGTCGGGCGAGCTGGAACTCGGCGGGCTGCTGGAGCCGGTCGATCCCGGCACGTTCGAGCGACTGCCGATGGTGCGCGCGCCGCTGTGGCTCGTCGCGCCCCGCGAGTCGCGCTGGGAGGACCACGCGGCCGTGCCGCTCGCCGATCTCGCGCGGGAATCGTTCGTGTTCTATGCGGAAAGCCTCGCGCTGCACGACGCGGTGCTGGATGCGTGCCGGCAAGCCGGTTTCACGCCGTCGATCGTGAGCCGCAGCGGCCACTGGGATTTCATGGCCGCGCTCGTGCATGCGGGCGTCGGCATCGCGCTGCTGCCCGAGCCGTATTGCCGGCGGCTCGACGCGAGCCAGTTCACGTGCCGGCCGATCGTCGAGCCGGAAATCACGTGGGCGATCGCGCTCGGCTGGCTGAAGAAGGGCTACCTGTCGCACGCGGCGCGCGCGTGGCTCGACGTCGCGCGGGCGACGCTGCCGCTCGCGCCGGCCGACGATCTGGCGTTTGGGGGATTGCGGGCGAGGGAGTGAGGCAAGGACGAGACGTTCGGCACGCTGATTTCATTCAGTGCCGTCGAATCTGTTTCGAATCGTGTCGGCGTGCAACGCATCGAAATCCTCGGGGACCCGAATCTGCCCCTTCATGAATCCGACCCGCGATACCGGAGCAAGCGTCGGTGCCGAGGCAATCGGCACGACTTTGACCAGCGGCTTGCCGTCGTTCTCGATGACGAACAGTTCACCAGAACGAATTGCGTCATCGATCAAAAGCGACAGGTTCCTTGTCGCATCACGTAGGTCATAAGTCGGCATTTCACTGTTCCGCGAGTCCGGGTCGGCCAGCTTAGCTCTTTATCTATGTGGTGGACGCCGCATGGGCGGCGTGCCGGGAACCCGAACGCGCCCCTCAATGCCCCATCGCCGGCCCCGCGCCCTTCTTCGGCTTCGTGATCCACACGAGCGCCGCGAGCGCGATGAACATCACCGCCGACAGGTGGAAGAAGTCGTTGGTCGCCATCATGAAGCCCTGCTGCGTGACGAGCTGGTTCAGCTGCGCATTGGCCGTCTGCCCGACGATGCCGAGCTGTGCGAGCGCGCCCTGGTAGTCGGTCGTGTTCTGCGCGTAGACGCTCACCGATTCCGACAGCCGCGCATGATGGTAGATCGCGTCGTTCTCCCAGAACGTCGAGCTGGCCGCGGTGCCGATCGCGCCGGACAGCGTGCGCAGGAAGTTCGACAGCCCCGACGCGCTCGCGAGCCGCTCGTCGGAGATGCTCGACAGCGTGATCGTCGTCATCGGCACGAAGAAGCACGCGACGCCGATGCCCTGCACGAGCCGCGGCAGGATCACGTGGTTGAACGGCACGTCGAGCGTAAACGTCGCGTTCCACAGCGACACGCCCGCGAACACGATGAACGCGAAGCTCGCGACCATCCGCAGGTCGAGCCGGTGCATGTTGCGCCCGATCAACGGCGACAGCACGAGCGCGAGCAGCCCGACCGGCGCGGTCGCGAGGCCGGCCTTGCCGGCCGTGTAGCCCATCACCGTCTGCAGCCACAGCGGGAAGATCACGACCGAGCCGAAAAACGCCATGAAGCCGAACGAGATGATCAGCGCGCCGAGCGCGAAGTTGCGGTCCTTGAAGAGCGTGAGGTCGACCACCGGCTCCTTCTCGGTCGCCTCCCACACGAGCATGAACGCGAGCGACACGACCGCGATCAGCGCGAGCGCGACGATGAACGACGAGTTGAACCAGTCGCGGTCCTTGCCGAGGTCGAGCATCATCTGCAGGCACGACACGCCGATCACGAGCAGCGCGAGGCCGATCGCGTCGATCCGCTGCTTCGACGTCTTCGTCTCGCGGCCGCGCAGCAGGAAGTACGCGCAGGTCGCCGAGAACACGCCGATCGGCAGGTTGATGTAGAAGATCCACGGCCACGTGTAGTTGTCGCTGATCCAGCCGCCCAGCAACGGGCCGAAGATCGGCGCGACGATCACCGTCATCGCCCATAGCCCGAGCGCGAGCCCGCGTTTCGCGGGCGGGTAGCTGCGCATCAGGATCGTTTGCGACAGCGGCACCATCGGCCCCGACACGAGGCCCTGCAGCAGCCGGAACGCGATCAGCGTCTCGAAGTTGGTCGCGAGGCCGCACAGCGCGGACGCAATCGTGAACGCGAGCACCGACAGCGTGAACAGCCGCACCTCGCCGACCCGCCGCGCGAGCCAGCCGGTCAGCGGCACCGCGATCGCGGATGCGACCGAGTACGACGAAATCACCCACGTGCCTTCGCTCGTCGCGACGCCGAGGCTGCCCGAGATGGTCGGCACCGCGACGTTCGCGATCGACGTGTCGAGCACTTCCATGAAGGTGCCGAGCGCGAGCCCGACGGTCAGCAGTGCGAGCGCGCCGCCGGTCAGCGGCGCCGGTTCGGCGGCGGGGGCGGATGCCGTGGTGGCGGACATCGGGATCTCCTAGACGCGGCGCGCGCAACGCGCCGGCGCAACGCACGGGCGCGCGACGCAGCGCGGCCCGGCCGGGTGGAATGAAAAAGGGGAAAAGCGGAGCGCGTGCCTCGTCATCTTCTGCCCAGACAGAGAAATAAGCGACTGTTTAAACCTGGACATGGGGTCTCCGCACGCATCAGCAGTCGGGTTCGTCGGGCGTCGGGCAGCCGGTCGAACCGGGCCCGTTGGCGATGAAGCGTTGCAGCAGGCCGATGAGCGTCGCGAGTTCGTCGGCCGAGAAGCCTTCGAGCTGCGCGTTCAGCACGGTCGCGACCAGCGACGGCAGCGCGCGGGCGGCTTCGATGCCGCGCTCGGTCAGCGTCAGCTCGATCATCCGGCGGTCCTGCTCGCTGCGCGCACGCGCGATCAGCCCCTTGCGTTCGAGCCGATCGAGCATGCGCGTCATCGACCCGCTGTCGTACGACATCTTGCGCGACAGCTCGAACGGCGTACGCGCGTAGCCGCGCGACAGCAGCAGGATCACGCCGATCTGCTGCGCGGTGAGGTCGAGCGGCTCGAGCGCGCGATCCATCCGCTCGACGAGCGCCTGCTTCGCCTTCGACAGGTAATAGCCGAGGCTCGTTTCCAGCGCGATGTTCTCGGGATCGTAGAGGCCGCCGGTCATACGATTGCGCGCGCAGCAATAGTGCGTTTCGGGTTTGAACGCGCCCAGTATCTTGAAAAATGATTGCTTAGTCAATATTATTTGAGTCAACCAGTTACGACGTGCATGTTGCACTGCCGGAGATGATGTTCTGACCGATTGGCCCGCGCTGCCGGGCACCCCGAGGATGTTCGCGATGCTGTTCCTGAAAAATGCCGCCGGCGCGCTGCGCCGCAACCTGACCGATACCGCTCATCATGTGTTCTCCGGGCCGCACCGCGGCTGGAAGATCGCGCTGTACGTGACGATGCTGGTCGTGCCGGGCGGCTCGCTCGCGGCGCTCGGGTTCGCATGGTTCGATCATCGCCGGCAGCGCAACGCGAAGGGCGGCGCCCGCCGCACGAGCCAGCCGGCCGCAACCGAGCCGTCGACATGGCGGGCCGCCGCCGAGCCCGTCCCGGTGCCCGCGCGCTGCCACTGACGTCGCAGCGCTCTCACGCTCCACACTATCCCGCCTGATCGCCGGCCGCGTCACGCGTGACCGGCGTCGTATGCCCGGTCGCACGTCCGTTTTCCCGCAAGCGAGCCGTAATGGCCGGTAAACCGGCCGGCCGCGCCGGTAACACATCCGGGCCGCCGTGCACCGTACCCTTAGGGCTGCGCAGCTTTTCCGCCGTCAGTTACCATTTGTCCGCCAGCGGCACGACGACCGCATCGCGCGACGCCGCTCGCCGGCCGTCACGCCCAGACAGGAAAACCACCATGCCGTACGCCCCCCTCCCGCGCGCCGTTCGCCCGCTGAGCGCCGCCGTCGCCATTGCGACGGCCGTGCTGCTCGCCGGCTGCGCCGTCGGGCCCGACTATCACCGGCCCGACACGTCGATCCCCGCCGCCTTCAAGGAAGCGCCGGCCGGCTGGAAAGTCGCGCAGCCCGCCGATCGTGCCGACCGCGGCGCCTGGTGGACGGTCTACAACGATCGGCAGCTCGATGCGCTGATCGGCAAGCTCAACGCGTCGAACCAGACCATCGCGCAATCGGCGGCCGCCTACCGGCAGGCGCGCGCGCTCGTCACCGAGGCGCGCGCCGCGTATTTCCCGACCGTCGGGCTGACCGCATCGGGCTCGCGCGCGCGGTCGCCGCGCACGTCGCTGTCGTCGGGTTCGTCGTCGAATTTCGGCAGCGGGTCGACCGGGTCGATCAACAACAGCTACAGCGTCGGCCTCGACGCCAGTTGGGAACCCGACCTGTGGGGCAAGGTGAGCCGCACCGTCAGCGCGCAGCGCGCCGGCGAAGCGGCCGCCGCGGCCGATCTCGCGAACGCGCGGCTGTCGCAGCAGGCGCTGCTCGCGCAGACCTATTTCCAGTTGCGCACGTCCGATGCGCTGCAAAAGCTGCTCGACGACACCGTGAAGTCGTACGAACGCTCGCTGCAGCTCACGCAGAACCAGTACGCGCAGGGCGTCGCCGCGCGCGCGGACGTGATCCAGGCGCAGACGCAACTGCAGAGCGCGCAGGCCGCGCAGATCGACAACGGCGTCGCCCGCGCGCAGTACGAGCATGCGATCGCGACGCTGATCGGCGAGCCCGCGTCGACCTTCTCGCTGCCGCCGACCCCGCTCGCGGCCGAGCCGCCGATCACGCCGGTCGACGTGCCGTCCACGATCCTCGAGCGCCGGCCCGACGTCGCGGCGGCCGAGCGCCGCGCGGCGGCCGCGAACGAGCAGATCGGCGTCGCGATCGCCGCGTTCTTCCCCACGCTGACGCTGTCGGCCACCGGCGGCTTCCAGAGCTCGGTGTGGTCGCAACTGTTCACGCTGCCGGCGCGCTTCTGGACGGTCGGCCCGCAGCTTGCGGCCACGCTGTTCGACGCGGGGCTGCGCGCCGCGCAGACCGACGCCGCGCGCGCGACCTACGACCAGGACGTCGCCGCCTATCGCCTCGCGGTGCTGACCGCGTTTCAGGACGTCGAGGACAACCTTGCGTCGCAGCGGATCCTCGCGCAGGAAATCGACGTGCAGCGGCAGGCCGTCGACAGCGCCGAGCACGCGCTCGCGATCGTCACGAACCAGTACAAGGCGGGCACGGTCGCGTATCTGAACGTACTGAACGCGCAAACCACCGCGTTCACCGCGCAGCAGAAGCTCGCGACGATCGCCGGGCAGCGGATGGTGTCGTCGGTCGGGCTCGTGAAGGCGCTCGGCGGCGGCTGGGACGTATCGGAGATGGCGCGCGAGAACGGCGACATGGCGGCGCCGGCGCCTGTGCCGGCATCCGCGAGCAGTGCGGCGGCCACACCGATCGCCCAGAAATGAAAGTCACGCTCGATCGAACGACTGCATGCCAAATCGCTTGGCAAAAGAATGGCGAATGGGCATCTTTCGTTCAAGTCCTAAAAACTGCTAATGGAATTTAGCAAACAACAGTTAAAACTTGATTTTTGTCGACTTCCAAATATCTCAAAATAAAATCTTTGAACTTATTAAAGGCGCAGCTTACGAATTCACTGCATCGACACCACGATGCGAATTCACCCTTAATAAGGAAACGACTAAAATGATCGCAAATATCGGAGAAAAGTGCCCGCAGGGCGGTACGTGGCATCCTGTTGGAAATCCGAATGACACACGCTCCATCGGTATCGGCAATATCATGCCGCCCACGCCTAATGGCGAACGGCACTGGGTTCTGAAAACGCCGACGGGCGACAAGTAAGTTGTGTGGGCCGGCTTTGCCGGCCCTTCGTTTCATTATCCGGCGCCGTGATATTCAAATCGATGACGGGGCAGGCATATTGCAATCCCGCAGGCGGTGGTTTCAGTAAAGATCATTCCAGCCGATTGCACGTTTGTGCGTGCTTGAACGCACCGCGCACAATCAGCGCTGCGCGTCGCCGAAGATCAGCGAAACCTGGTTGTTGCCGATCGGGTGGCCGAGCAGATTCAGCAGCCCGGCGAGGTTCGCCTGCTGCTCGGGCGCCGCATGCGCGGTCCCGCGAAACGATCCCTGGCCGGGGCCGAAGCTGCCGTGCCCGTCGAGAAACAGCGGGCCCTGCGTCGTCGACAGGTCGAGATCGGCGCCCGCGCCCTTCGCCTGCAATACCGCGCGGTACGAACCGAGCGGCTTCACGCGCGACACGCGCGAACTCATCGAATCGATCGTCACCGTCAACTGGCCGAACGCGTTGTTGCCGATGAGCCGCCAGTCGCTCCAGCCGAGCCGCACGTCGCCCTGCAGGTCGAGCGTGTTGAACGGCGTGCCGAGCCCCGCGAGCAGCGACGCGGGCACCGCCATCGTGCCCGCCGACAGCACCGCGCCGCGCCACGTCGCATCGAGCGTGACCGCATCGGGCATCGCTTCCGTCTGCCGCAGGCGCATCTGCACGCGCCCGGTCAGCAGCGGCCAGAAGCGCGTGGTCCATTCGACCCGTCCCGGCAGCAGCGTCGCCGCGCTCTGGTCGGCGCCCGGCGCGAGCATCAGCGTGCCCGAGCCGTGCCACAGCGACCCGTCCGGATCGACGAGATTCACGTGACCGCCGGTCGCCCGCGCGAACTGCGGCGCGATCCACGCGGCCGGCGCGAGCGCGACGAGCGTCACCGCCGTCGCCACGCCGCCCGCCAGCACCCATGGCAACACGGCGACGAGCCGTCTCGCCCACGGCCGCATCGGCCGGCCTTCGTTTGCGTCATCCACTGCGGTCATCTATTTCTGGACGGAAGGCTGCATCACGGCCGTCAGGTCCACCTGGCCGTCTTCCTTCAGCGCCGTGGCATGCGCTTCGCCGACCTGCACCTTGAACTGCCGGCGCGCATCGTCGAGCCACTGGGTCCATGCCGGGAACGACACGTTCTTCATCTGGATCTGCACGCCATTGCCGACGATCTGCACCTGCGCGCCCTGCAGCCCGTGATCGGACAGCGACGCGGTCAGCGCATCCTTCAGCGCGAGGCCGGTCGGCGCGACGCCCTGCGCGGCAGCCGACAGCGATTTCGCCTCGTTCGCCTGCGCGGTCATCTGCGCGAGTTCGTGACGCATCGTCGGCAGCGCGCGCTGGATTCGCGCACGGCCTTCCTGCGCGGGCGACCACAGCACCGAATACGCGATCGCGACGGCCAGCACGGCGCCGCCCCAGCCGAGCAGCATCTTCTCGCGCGGCGAGCGCTCGCCCCAGAACTGGGCCAGCGTCTGGTTCAGTTGTTCGGTTTTCATGAGCGGCTCCGGATCGTCCATTTGCCCGTGTTGCTGTCGACTTCGCCGGACAGTCCGTTACGCGCGAGGCGCTGCGTGAAATCGGGATCGACCTTGACCTCCGGCTTGAAGCCGACGTCGAGCCGCCGGTCGTGATAGTCGAGCGACGCGATGCCATTCAGCGGCAGCGCACCCATCGAGCGCGCCAGGCCGCTCGACAGCGCGAGGAAATCATTCGGCGACAGCTCGCCGGCAGCCAGCCGAAGCTGGTCGAGCTGGCGTTGCATCTGCGCGGGCGGGTCGAGCACGGTGGTCGTCTTCGGAAAGGCAGACAGCAGCGTCTCGGTGATCTGCGCGGACAGCGCATCGCGCTCGCGCGACAGCTTCCACCAGTGCACGTTCATCCCGATCACCGCGACGCCGAGCGTCGCCGCCGCGAGCGCGATCGGCACGCGCAGGCGCTTGAGCGTCGCGCGGTCGAAGCGCCACGGCTGCGATTCGAACTCGAATTGGCACAGATCGAATTTCTCGGTCAGCGCCCGGCGCGCGAACGTATCGAACGACAGCGGCGCGGCGCCCGGCAGCAGCGGCGCGTCCGTGCGGCCGACCGACGCGAGCCGCGGCTCCGCGCCCGGCTCACCGAGTTCGTACAGCTCGATGTCGCCGCCGCCCGCGAGCGCGGCCAGCGTGCCGGCGGCGCGCGACGCGGGCGCCGCGAAGCCTTCGCCGAGCGCACCGCGCGCGACCGCCAGCTCGAGGCGCGGCGCACCGGCCGCGGCCGGCAGCGCGCCGGCTTCGACGAGCACCGGCTCGACCGCCGTCGCGAGCCCGAGCACCGCGGCGACCGTCGCCGGGCGGGCAGCCGGCTCGGCGACGTCCGCGACGAGCGCGGCGGCGTCGGCGGGATCGCCGCCGGCCGGCACGACGGATGCGGCGTCGGCCGACGCGCGCGGCGCCGGCAGGCAGCGGGTCGCGGGCACCGCGCTCAGGTGCCGGTGGCCGGCCGCGGTAAACGCGTCGCAGATCGTGCGGAACCACGCGCGATCGACGACGGCCAGCACGCGGCGCCCGTCGGGCAGCGGGGCCGGATCGAGCGCGATATGGCAGCCGAGCGGATCCTGGATCAGCTGATCCTCGACGATGTTGGGCAGGGCCTGGCGCAGCTTCGGCCCCTTCAGCGGCGGCACGGTCGCGGCCAGCAGCAGCACGTCGCGCGCGGCGACGATCAGCACCGTCGCGTTCGCGCGCGGCAGCAGCGCGAGCGCGGCGCGGCCCGCGCGCTGCACGTGGCCGGCCTTGTCGACGAGCGTGAACGGCAGCTCGGGCCACTGCCATCCCTGCAACGGCACGGCAGGCTCGCGCGGCGGCAAAGAAACAATCAACGTGCTCACAAGAGCTCCTCTCCCGATTGGCGTCGTTATAGCTGGTCGCGGATGCGCACGACCCGCGTCGAGTGCGTGGTCGGATCACGATACACGAGCGAGGTGCGATCGACCTCCGCGCGTTCGTGCTGGATCCGGCCATGCACGATGAAATAGCTCGAATTGACGTCGACGAGGCTCGAGTCGATCGTCACGTTCGGCGGCGCGCCGGCGCCGCGCAGCGCGAGCTGCACGTCGCCGACGTTGCGGAAAAACACCGTCTCGCGGCGCGCCACGAGCGCCTGCGCGGACGACACGCTCATCCCCGGTATCAGCGCGGCGATCACTTCGGCCGGCGCGGTATTCATGTTCACGGGCGTCGTGGTCGGCAGCACGGTGACGAACGGGCGCAGCCGCGCGACCATCTCGGGCGTCACGCCGTCGACGTCGAGCAGGCTGTCGACGCGCGTCATCATCAGCGGCGCGGGCCCGCGGTCGCCGCCGGCCATCCCCGGATCGTCGGTGAAGCCGCTGCCCTGCATGTCGCCGCTCGTCACCGGTGCGGTCGCGGCGGTCGCGGCGGTCCCGCCGCCGCCGGGCAGGTTCGGCATCTGGAACCGCGTGGCCGAATGCAGCAGCCCCGCACGCACCTGCAGCGCGATGCGCTTCGCGAATGCGCTGTCGTAGCCGAGCGTCGTCAGCAGGCGCTGGAACGCCTGCATCTGCGTGACGTTCAGCTGCAGCACGCCGGGCGCCGGCGACGACACGAGGTTGCGCAGGTTGAACTTCGCCTGCGCATCCTCGATCGAGCCGGACAGATAGGTGTCTTCGGCGTCCGTGTCGTTGGGCGCGCCGATGCGGCCGAGGAAATCCGACAGCTTCGTCTTCGCGATCGGCACGCCCCAGATCCCGCCGAGATACGTGATGCCGGGCGCCGTATCGCCTTCGGAGCGCAGGATCATCCGCGTCCAGTCGAGCGCGCCGCGCGCGACCCACTGTGCCTGCGCGATTACCCGCTGGTTCTCGATGCGGCGAATCTGCACCTGCTGGCGCCACAGCATCCCCGACACGAGGATCGCCGACAGCGCGACCACGAGCAGCGCGGTGATGATCGCGGCGCCGCGCTGGCGGCGGGCCCGGATTCGACGGGAAGGGCGCGCACGCATCGTCATTCCCCGACGAGGAAGATGCGCGTGACCGGCACGCGCAGCGACGTCGCGCCGATGCTGACCTGCAGCCCGGTCACCGCGCGCGCCGGCGGCGCGTTGCCGATCTGCGGCACCTTCAGCGCGTCGTTGTTCTGTGCGAGCGCTTCGTCGGCCGTCTGCAGGTTGGTGGTCCAGCCCACGCGCGGCACGTACAGCTTCGCGTCGATCGCGCCGACGCCGCCCATCAGCGCGACCCAGCTCCAGCCTTCGACGCTGCTGTCCTTCAGCACGGTGCGCAGCCGGTTCGTGTCGTCGATCGGCGGCGATGCATAGCGCACGACGCGCCCGCCGGCGATCCGGTAGCGGACCACCTGCAGCCGCGGCGCGACGCCCGGCACGTCGAGTTCGCGCACGATCTGCAGCGTATTGCCGGCGACGCCGATCGCCGGCTGGCCGGCCTCGTCGTCGGTCGCGGCGAGCCGCGCGTCGATGCGCATCTGGTCGAACATCTGCGCGAACACGCGCTCGTCTTCCATCGCGGCCGCGACCTTGTCGCGACCGCGCATGATCTGGTCGAGCCCGCGCCATGCGAGGATCGCGACCACCGCGAGAATCGCGATCGCGATCATCAGCTCGATCAGCGTGAAGCCGCGGGCGAGGCGGGCGGCACGGGTGGACGGGCGTCGCATCGGCGCGTCAGAGCGGACGGCTGGTTTCATTCGCGACCACCGTCACCATCTGCGCGAGCACGCCGGCACGGCCGGGCGTGCTCACCGAAATCCGCACGCGCCGGAACACCGGGTTCGGCGTGGTGCTCACGCGCTGCGTGCAGACGAGCTGCACGTTGCCTTGCGAGCAGTCGAAGCTCTGCTCCCCGACTTCCGGCCACGCATGCGTGAGCCGCAGCTGCGCAAGCGCGTTGTCGGCGCTCCAGCCGGCGAGCAGCCGGCGATGCAGGTCGGACGCGTTGCTCGCCATCGTGCCGACCGCGCGGATCGACGCGGCGAGCGCGACCGCGATGATCGCGAGCGCGACCAGCACCTCGATCATCGTGAAGCCGCGGGCGGAGGAAACGGGGAAGGGCAGGCGACGACGCATCGTCATTGCACCTCGTAGCGACCGTTGCCGGTGCCGACGATCGTCGCGCTGCCGGCGGCCGAATGCAGCGTCACGCGCACCGGCGTGTCGATGCTCTCGGTGCCGAACACGACGCGGTTCGCGCGCGTGTCCGACCCCGGGTAATCGATGTCCGCGCCGGTGACGCCGCCGTCCCAGTCGCGCGGGCGCAGCACGTCGTCGCGCAACGTGCGCCAGCCGTCGGGCGAGCTCACGTCGAACTGGAAACCGTGCGCGGTTGGCTGCCACGCGATCGGCCGCGCGCGCACCTGCGCTTCGTCGCCGGCCGTCTCGAACAGCAGCGCGATCCGCTGCGCTTCCTCGCGCAGGTCGGTGCGCGGATTGCGCGTCAACGACAGCGACGCGAGCGACACGAGCAACCCCGCGATCACGAGCACGACCAGCATTTCGAGCAGCGTGAAGCCGCGCCCGCGACGGCGCGCCGCGCGGGGCTTCATCAAGCCGCCATCGGCACCTGCCGGTACGGACGGCACCGCACCGCGACGCACGCGGCAATCGCGGCCGCAGCGGGAGGTCGTGCGAATGGCGAGCATGAAGAACGGAATGAAACGTCGGGCCGATCAGCGCCGGCTTACTGCCACGAGCCGATGTCGGAGTCGTTGCTTTCGCCGCCTTCCTTGCCGTCGGCGCCGTAGCTGAACACGTCGATCTCGCCGTGCACGCCCGGGTTCAGGTACTTGTACCCGTTGCCCCACGGATCGTTCGGCAGGCGCTCGAGATAGCCGCCGTCCTTCCAGTTGTTCGGGATCGGATCGTTGGTCGGCTTCTGGATCAGCGCGTTCAGGCCCTGCTCCTGGGTCGGATAGCGGCCGTTGTCCAGGCGGTACAGCTTGAGCGCCTGCATGATCGTGCCGATGTCCTGCTTCGCGGCGATGCGGCGCGCCTCGTCGGGGCGGCTCATGATCTTCGGCACGATCAGCGCCGCCAGGATCCCGAGGATCGCGACCACCACCATGATCTCGATCAGCGTGAAACCGCGCTGACGACGCACGGCCGCGTTGCGGCGAGTGATCCACGTTTGCATGACTGACTACCTCTTTCCAAAAAATGTCGTCGATTGAGTGACGCACCCGGCGCACCGGACGATTGCCTGACAGCAACCTTCCGGACCGGCGGGCGCGGAGCACGCATTGTAAGGCGCGCATCGCCGAGGGCTTTCACCCAACGCAAATTTCATATACATCCGTACAATAGCGCGCATGAACGCGCTCTCGATCCGGATCCTTTCCCTCGCCCTCTTCGCGGGTTTGTGCGCGACGGCCACCTACTGGGTCGTCACGCTGTCGGCCCGCGAAGCGCCGCTGCCCGCCGCCGCCGCGCGGCTGCCGATCCGCACCGAGGACGCCGCGGCGCTCTTCGGCGGCCAGCTCGACAAGAATCCCGTCCAGGACATCCACCTGTTCGGCATTCTCGCGCTCGATCATGGCGGCGCCGCGATCGTCGGCGTCGGCGGCGAACCGCCGCGCGCCGTGTCGCTCGGCGCGGAGGTCACGTCCGGCGCGAAGCTCGCCGAAGTCCGGCCGCGCTCGATCATCGTCGACCGCAACGGCGCCCGCGCCGAAATCCAGCTCCCGGCGAACACGCCGTCCCCCGCGATCTACATGCGCTGAACGGTAGCGGCCCATCCGTCGGAATCGGGCCGCACCGTCACTGCACCATGTTGTTCAGCTCGATGATCGGCAGCATCACGGCCAGCACGATCACGAGCACGATGCCGCCCATCGCGAGGATCAGCAGCGGCTCCAGCAGGCTCGTCAGGAACATCGTGCGGCGCTCGAGTTCGCGCGCTTCGCCTTCGGCCGCGCGATCCAGCATCGTCGTCACGTCGCCCGTCGCCTCGCCCGAACGAATCAGGTGCACGAGCACCGGCGGAAACGTCTTCACGTTGTTCAGCGCGCGCGACAGCGCGGAGCCTTCGCGCACGCGCACGATCGCATCGTCGATGTTCGCGCGCATCGCGCGGTTCGACAGCGTCTCGCCGGCCGCCTGCAGCGCGCGCAGGATCGGCACGCCGGCCGCGGTGAGAATCCCGAGCGTGCTCGCGAAGCGCACCGTGTTGTAGCCGCGCACGAGCTTGCCGGCGAGCGGCGCGGTCAGCACCCAGCGATCGAACGCGAGCCTGGGCCCGGCGCGCGACAGCGTCGCCTTCACGAACCACACGACGAGCGCGACCGCGATCAGGATCGCCCACCACCAGTGCCGCACGAATTCCGACAGCGCCATCATCACGACCGTGAGGATCGGCAACTGCTGCTTCGTGCTGGCGAACACGTTGACGACCTGCGGCACGACGTAGCTCAGCAGGAACGTGACGATGCCGAACGCGATCAGCGTGACGATGCCCGGATACGTGAACGCCAGCAGGATCTTCTGCTTCAGCGCATTGCTTTGCTCGATGTAGTCGGCGAGGCGCGACAGCACGATGCCGAGCTTGCCGGTGTGCTCGCCCGCGGCAACGAGTGCGCGGTAGATTTCCGGAAAATCGCGCGGATGCTGGCCCAGCGCATTCGCGAGCGAATGGCCGCCGAGCACTTCCGCGCGGATCGCGGCCATCAGTTCGCGGATGTAGTCGCGTTCGGCCTGCTCGGTCAGCACGCCGAGCGCCTCGTCGAGCGGCAGCCCCGCGATCAGCAGGCTCGCAAGCTGGCGCGTGAGGATCGCCTGCTCGCGCTGCGACAGCTTGCGCCCGAACGCGAGCCGCTGCGAACGCGCGCCGCGCGTCGCGCTGGCGGCCGGCTCGACGACGAGCGGCGTCAGCCCCTGCGTGCGCAGTTGGCCGCGCGCGGCTCGCGCGCTGTCGGCATCGATCACGCCTTTCTGCGCGCGCCCCGCCGAATCGATTGCTTCGAAACGGAATGCCGGCATCGCGCTATGCGCCTCCCGTCACGCGCAGCACTTCCTCGAGCGACGTTGCGCCGGACGCGAGCCAGCGCTCCGCGTCGTCGCGCAATGTGCGCATCCCTTCCGCGCGGCCGGCGGCCAGGATCTCGGCATCGGCCGCGTTGCGGTGGATCAGCGTGCGGATCGACTCGTCGACGAGCAGCAGTTCGTACACGCCGCGCCGGCCCGCATAGCCCGAATGCCCGCACTTGTCGCAGCCGACCGGATGCCACACGGTGCGGCCGTCCTCGTGCCGCTCTTCCTTGCAGACGGGGCAGAGCTGGCGCACGAGGCGCTGCGCGAGCACGCCGAGCAGCGACGACGCGAGCAGGTACGGCTCGACACCCATGTCGGTCAGACGGGTGACGGCGGACGCCGCATCGTTCGTGTGCAGCGTCGCGAGCACGAGGTGGCCCGTCAGCGACGCCTGCACCGCGATCTGCGCGGTTTCGAGGTCGCGGATTTCGCCGATCATGATCACGTCCGGGTCCTGGCGCAGGATCGAGCGCAGCGCGCGGGCGAAGGTCATCCCGATCCGCTCGTTCACCTGCGTCTGGCCGATGCCGGACAGGTCGTATTCGATCGGATCCTCGACGGTCATGATATTGGTCGTCGCGGTTTCGAGCCGCGACATCGACGCGTACAGCGTGGTCGTCTTGCCGGAACCGGTCGGGCCGGTGACGAGCACGATGCCGTGCGGACGGGCGATCAGCTTGTCGAACTGGACGAGCGTGTCGCGACCCATCCCGAGCGCTTCGAGGTTCAGCCGCTGCGCGTCCTTTTCCAGGAGACGCAGCACCGCGCGCTCGCCATGCCCGGTCGGCAGCGTCGACACCCGCACGTCGACCGGCCGGCCGCCGACGCGCAGCGTGATGCGGCCGTCCTGCGGCAGCCGTTTCTCGGCGATGTCGAGCTGCGCCATGATCTTGATCCGCGAGATCAGCGCGCCGTGCAGCGCCTTCTTCGGGCGCACGACGTCGCGCAGCGTGCCGTCGACGCGAAAGCGCACGACCGACGCATTCTCGAACGGCTCGATGTGGATGTCCGACGCCTGTTCGCGCGCCGCTTGCGTGAGCAGCGCGTTGATCATCCGGATGATCGGCGCGTCGTCTTCCGATTCGAGCAGATCCTCGACTTCGGGGATGTCCTGCATCAGCCGCGACAGGTCGACTTCGCCTTCGACCTCGCCGACCACCTGCGCGGCGCTGCCGTCCTGGCGTGCGTAGGCCTGGTTGATCGCCTGCGCGAGCTCGTCGGCCGGCACGCGATGCACGGAAATCGAACCGAAGTTGCGCGCGATTTCCGCGAGCGCGGCGTCGCTCGTGCGTTCGCTGATCCACACCTCGAGCGTGTCGTCGAGCTGATGCGCGATCAGCACCTGGCCGCTCTTCGCGAAACCGTACGGCAGCAGGCGCGCGGCGAGCGGCGACGGCGGCTGGCGCTCGCCCGGCGCGCCGTCGTGGGCGGATGACGCGAGCACGTCGCTCACTGCGACGCTCCCGGCGCGGTGGTCAGCGGCTGTTGCGGCACGGCTTGCTGCGGCACGCTCTGCGGCTGCGCGGGCGTTGCTTCCGGCAGCGGCTGGGCCGGTACCGGCGCGACCTGGCGCTGCAACTGCTGGCGGCGCATCTTGTCGAGATCGAACAGGTTGCCGGCCGGCGTGCCGCCCTGGCTCGGACCCAGCGGCATCGGCGGGACGACCGGGTCGTCCTTGTCGCGGATCACGTTGTTGTCCGACTTGTAGGCGCCCGTCACGCCCTGGATGTAGTCGTAGCGGTTCGCGGTGACTTCCTGCGCGGTGCTGCGATCGGAAATGATCACCGGACGCAGGAACACCATCAGGTTGGTTTTCGCGCGCTGCTTCGATTCCGAACGGAACAGCTGGCCGATCCACGGGATGTCGCCGAGCAGCGGCACCTTGCTGTTCGACACCTGGTAGTTGTCCTGCATCAGGCCGCCGAGCACGATGATCTCGCCGTTGTCGGCCAGGATCGTCGACTGGATCGAGCGTTTCGTGAAGGTCGGGCCGGTCTGCGCGTTCGTGGTCCCGCTGACGACCGCCGAATCCTCCGTGTAGAGCTGCAGCTTCAGGATCCCGCCGTCGGTGATCTGCGGCTTCACGTGCAGCGTCAGGCCGACGTCGCGGCGATCGTAGGTATTGAACGCATTGCTCGTCGTGCCGCTCGTCAGGTTCGAGTATGAACCGGTCGCGATCGGCACGTTCTGGCCGACGACGATCTTCGCTTCCTCGTTGTCGAGCGTGATCAGGTTCGGCGTCGACAGCACGTTCGCGTCGCTCACGCCCGAGAAATACTGCAGCAACGCGCCGAGCCCCTGCACGCCGAACATGTTATGCAGCCAGCCGATGTTGAGGCCCTGGGACAACTGCCCGAGATTGGACGCCAGCCCGCCGCCGGTGACCCCGCCGGCCGCGTTGGTCAAGCCGCCCGCCGTCAGGTTGATGATGCTGTTGCCGAGCCCCAGCCCGGGGTTCAGGTTCGTGCCGCCGAGAAACTGGCCGCTCGCGACCTGCCACTGGATGCCCAGGTTGCCCTGCGTCGTCGAGTTCAGCTCGACGATCAGCGCTTCGATATAGACCTGCGCGCGCCGTGCGTCGAGCTGGTCGATCACCGAGCGCAGGTTCCGGTAAACCGGATCGGACGCGGTGATGATCAGCGAGTTGGTCGCCGAGTCGGCCTGGATCATCCCGCCCGGCTGGTTGTCGTCACCGCTCTTGTCCTTGTCGCCGCCGAGCAGGCCGCCCGTACCAAGGCCACCGCCGGACGAGCCGCCGCCATACCCGGACGAGGACGACGAACCGCCGAGGCCGCCCGACGGCAGCGGCGGGGTGCCCGACGTGCCGGTCGAGAAGTTGCCGCTCGACGACGAGCCGCCGTTCTGGTTGAAACTGTTCGCATCGTTGGACGACGCCGACGCGCCGCTGTCGTTGCCGCCGCCCTTGCCGAGCATCCCGCGCAGCGTCTTCGCGAGCTTCACCGCATCGGCGTTGCGCAGCGGCACGACGTGCATGTTGCCGGGCACCGCGCTCGGCGCGTCGAGCTGCAGCGCGAGGCGTTTCGCGGCCGCGAGGCGCGAGCCGTTCGATGCGCGCAGCAGCAGCGAATTGGTGCGCGGGTCGGCCGTGACCGACACCTTCAACGTCGCGTCGCTGTTGCCGATCGCACCCGGGTCGAGCATCTTCTGCATCTGCGCGGCGAGGTCGATCGCGTTCGCGTTGCGCAGCGTCACGACCTGCACCTGCGCACCCGCGGCGCTGTCGATACCGGAGATGATCTGCGCGATGCGGCGCACGTTGTCCGCATAGTCGGTCACGACGATCGTGTTGTTCGCCGGGTAGGCCGTCACCGTGTTGTTCGGCGAGATCAGCGGCCGCAGCACGGGCAGCAGGTTGTTCGCCGATTCGTTGTGCAGCTCGAACACCTGCGTGATCACCTGGTCGCCGCGCGCCTGCGGCGCATTGCCGACGTAGGTCGGCACGCCCTGCAGCTTCGCGTCGGCTTCCGGCACGACCTTCAGCACGCCGTGATCCTGCACGAGCGCGAAGCCCTGCATGCGCAGCGCGGACTGCAGCGTCTTCAACGCCTGGTCTTCCGGCACCGGCCGTTCGGCGACGAGATTGAGCTGCCCCTTCACGCGGGGGTCGACGATGATGGTCTTGCCGGTCGCGGCGCCGATCGCTTTCGCGACCTGGTCGATGTCCGCATTCACGAAGTTGAGCGTGACCTGAGCGTAGGCAGCCTGCGAGACGATGATGCCGGCCACGAGCAGGGTCGTGGCGATACGCCGCATAACGAAGCGATTTCTTGTCATGGATGAATGGGTCGATGCCGGCTCAGGCCACTTCCGGCGGTAGTGCTGGGATCCAAGTCCGAAAGAGGCGACATTAGCAGTTTTTCATGTCCGAAATATCACATTGATCCGAAGACTGTCTCACATACGACATGTGTCCGGCGAATCGTATGCGATATGTAAGGATCGGCGTCACCCTCCGCATGCCGGCCGTCGCCCCGATTTCGAGATGAATCGACACGGAAATGCGGTATAACCGGGCTGCCGTATTCCTGCCTGTCGCAATTGGACGGTCTGCCGGTATGATACGGGCGACGCGTTTCTCGTCGCATTAATAACAGGCACGGGTTTTCCCGAGCTTCGCGCAATTCCTTTCCGTTTCCGCACGATGAACAGACGGTTCGCTTCGATCGCGTTGATCGCCGCCAGCGCGTGGTTCGCCAGCGGCAACGCACGCGCGGATTGTTTCGACGAAGCGGCCAAATATCAGCAGGTCAATCCGCTGATCCTGCGCGCGATCGCATGGCAGGAATCGCGCAACCGGCCCGGTGCGCTGAACAAGAATACGAACGGCTCGGTCGACTACGGCCTGATGCAGATCAATTCGATCCACCTGCCCACGCTGTCGCGCTACGGGATCGGCCGCGACACGCTGATGGAGCCGTGCAAGAACGTGTACATCGCCGCGTGGCATCTCAAACAGAAGATGAACCGCTACGGCAACACGTGGCAGGCGGTCGGCGCCTATCATTCGGAAACGCCGTCGCTGCGCGACAAGTACGCGCGGCAGATCGCCGGCATCCTGACGCAATGGAAGCTGCTGCCGTCCGCGCAGACTGCCCAGGCCGCGCAGCCCGCTCAGTGATTCGGCGCCGCGTCGCCGGTTGACGCAGGGCCGGCCGCGCGCGTTTGATGCACAATGCGGGCTGGCGCCGCCGTTTCGCCCGCGTGCGGGCCGATCGCGCCCCGGCAGGGCGCCGCGGCCGCTTTTTCATCTTTTCCGTTGGTGCATATCATCATGAATCCGGCAATGAAACAGCCGTTGCCCGTCACCGTGCTGTCCGGTTTCCTCGGCGCCGGCAAGACCACGCTGCTCAACCACGTGCTCGCGAACCGCGCGGGCCTGAAAGTCGCGGTGATCGTCAACGATCTCGCGGCGGTCAACATCGACGCGTCGCTCGTGCGCGACGCGCAGGCGCTGTCGCACGTCGAGGAACGCCTCGTCGAGATGTCGAACGGCTGCATCTGCTGCACGCTGCGCGACGATCTGCTCGTCGAAATCCGCAACCTCGCGTCCGAAGGCCGCTTCGACGCGATCATGATCGAATCGACCGGTATCGCGGAGCCGATGCCGATCGCCGAAACGTTCACGTTCGTCGACGACGACGGCGCGTCGCTGTCGTCGATCGCGCGGCTCGACACGCTCGTCACCGTGGTCGACGCGTACAACTTCCTGCGCGACTACGGCTCCGACGATGCGCTCGCGACGCGCGGCATCGCCGCGTCGGAAGACGACGACCGCACGCTCGTCGAGCTGCTGATCGAGCAGATCGAATTCTGCGACGTGCTGGTGATCAACAAGGCCGATCTGGTCGGCGCGGACGATCTCGCACGCCTGCAGCACATCCTCGCGCGTCTCAATCCGCGCGCGCATCAAGTCGTATCGACGTTCGGCAACGTGCCGCTCGACGAAGTGCTGAACACCGGCCGCTTCGATTTCGACGAAGCCGCGAACGCACCGGGCTGGCTCGCATCGCTCGACCACGATCACACGCATTGCGACGACCCCGACTGCCATGACGACCATCATGCGCACGTGCACGGCGAAGCCGACGAATTCGGGATCGGCAATTTTGTTTACCGCGCGCGCCGGCCGTTTCACCCGGCACGGCTGTGGGCGCTGCTGCATCAGGAGTGGCCGGGCGTGCTGCGCAGCAAGGGTTTCTTCTGGCTCGCGACGCGCAACGACATCGCGGGCTCGCTGTCGCAGGCGGGCGGCGTATGCCGGCACGGGCCGGCGGGTTTGTGGTGGGCGGCGCAGGATCGCGCGGAATGGCCCGACGACGACGAGCTGCTCGCTGAAATCCGCACCGAATGGCTCAGCGATCTCGACGATCGCACGGTCGGAGATCGCCGGCAGGAACTCGTGCTGATCGGCATCGCGCTCGACGCCGATGCGTGGCGCACGAAACTCGACGCGTGTCTGCTGACGGATGCGGAGTTCGCACTCGGCGCGGCGGGATGGGCCGCGTTCGACGATCCGTTCCCGGCGTGGGACGTCGATTCGCACGACGACGACGATCACGGCGACACGCAGATCGTGCACGCGTGATCGCGTGGTAACGGCTTGTAAAAACAACCGTTAACTTTTGCAAGGGCGGCGCGAACTGTGGCGAAAATGCCGCGCGTGCCCAACAAAAAACCCGCCGAGAGGCGGGTTTTTTCTGGAACAGGCGCGGGTTTAACGCTTGTTGACGGCATCCTTGAACGCCTTGCCAGCCGTGAACTTGACCGTCTTGGCTGCCGGGATCTTGATGGTTTCGCCCGTCTTCGGGTTGCGGCCCGTACGTGCTGCGCGCTTGCCCGAACCGAAGCTGCCGAAGCCGATCAGCTGAACCGCATCACCCTTCGACACGGCCTTCTTGATGACTTCGAGCAGCGTGTCCAGCGTTTCGCCGGTTTGAGCCTTGCTGGCGCCCGTTTGGGCGGCGACGGCGTCGATCAGTTCCTGTTTGTTCATTAAGGTTCCTTTATCAGGTTAGGTTGACACGAACAGCGCGAACGCGCCGATTATACGTGCGCGAACCGTGCCGTCGAGAGTCAGACTCCGACGACACAGCGCCGAATCCTGGCCCGCGCGACGCGCCCTCCGGCTTGCCGGCGGCCACCCCGCGGTACGGCGTTGCTATGATAGCGCAGCGCAAACCCAATAACGACAAGGGTTTCAAAGATTTTCATCGGTATTTCGCCGAATGAATCGTCGATTGCCCGTTTTTTGACCTGCGCCAACCGGACAGGATACGCAGCGTGGTCCGCCCGCCCGTCGCCCCGTTGCCCTTTTCCAACGGCCGATCGGACGGCCTGCCGCAATCCCTTGCCAGGCTTGGCTGCCACGTTTTTTGTTTCGCATGCCCGACCGACTTGTTTACGCCTCGCTCGCGCTTCGCGACGACGGCACGCTCGTCTCGCCCGAGTTCGGCGAGCTTCATCACGGCGCATCCGGCACGCTCGCGCACGCACATCGCGCGTTCGTCTCCGGCAACGGGCTGCCCACGCGCTGGCAGCGCCGCCGGACGTTTACGATCGTCGCGACCGAATTCGGCGCGGGTGCCGGCTTCCTCGCGGCGTGGGCCGCGTGGCGCGACGATCCCGCGCGCTGCGAACGGTTGCATGTCGTTGCAGTCGAGTCGCATCCGTTCTCGCGCGACGACCTGCGCCGCGCGGTTTCGCATATGGTTGCGTACACAACCATATCGGCAGACACCGATGCATTGATCGACGCATGGCCGATGCTCGTGCCGGGCGTGCACCGGCTCGAATTCGACGAAGGACGCGTGGTGCTCACGCTCGCGTTCGGCGATCCGATCGACCTGCTGAAGAAGCTCGTCGCGCGCGCCGATGCGTTTTTTCTCGACGGCGCCGCGGCGTCGAGCGACGGGATCCGCGCACTCGCGAAACTCGCCGGCGAACACGCGACGTTTGCGACCCATGCAAAGTCCGACGACGTGAAGTACGCGCTCGGCGAAACAGGTTTCACGTTCCGCGAAGTCGACGATCGTCTCGTCGGCGACTATGCGCCGCGCTGGCGCGCGCGCCGGCACGAGCCGCCGCGTGCGCTGCCCGTTGCAGCGCGCCGTGCGATCGTGATCGGCGCGGGCCTCGCCGGCTGCGCGGTCGTCGAACGTCTGGCCGCGCGCGGCTGGGACGTCACGCTGATCGAGCGGCACGAACGGATCGCGAGCGAAGCGTCGGGCAATCCGGCCGGGGTGTTCCACCCGTTGATGACGCGCGACGACAACGTCGCGAGCCGCCTCACGCGCGGCGGCTTCCTGCACGCGCTCGCACGCTGGCGTGCGCTCGAACACGCAGGGCATGCATTCGCACGCAGCACGCACGGGATGATCCATCTTGCCGAATCGGCCGACGATTTCGCGCGGATGCGCGACGCCTTCGATGCGTTCGGCGCGCCGTCCGACTACGTGACGCTGCTCGATGCCGATGCCGCACGCGCACATCTGAATCTGCCGGTCGCGCACGGCGGCCTGCTGTTCCCGCACGGCGGCGCCGTCTGGCCGGCCGGGCTGTGCGCCGCGCAATATGCGGCGGCCGGCGAGCGCGTGCGCCTGCTCGCGTCCACCGGCGTCGCACGGCTCGAACGGCGGGGCGACGCGTGGCATGCGCTCGACGATACGGGCGCCACGCTCGCCGATGCAACTGTCGTCGTGCTCGCGAACGCGGGCGACGCCGCGCGTCTTGCCGGGCTCAAGCATGTCGCGCTGCAACCGGTACGCGGCCAGCTCACGCTGCTGCCGCCGGGCACGACGGCGCCGCTGCCGTGCCCGGCGATCGGCGACGGTTACGCGGTGCCGCTCGACGACGGCACGCTGCTGATCGGCGCCACGTTCGAACCCGACGACACCGATCCCGCGATGCGCGCGGCCGGCCACGCCGAAAACCTCGACCGCGTGCGGCGCCTGCTGCCGGGCCTGATCGGCGAACTGCCAGATCCGGCCACGCTGCACGGCCGCGTGGCGTTCCGCTGGGTCGTCGGCGACCGTCTGCCGCTCGTCGGCCCGCTCGCCGACGAGGCGCAGGCCACCGCGAACGCACGCGCGCTGGGCGGTGCGCAGGCGCGCGACCTGCCGCGCACGCCGGGCCTCTACGGCGCATTCGGCTTCGGTTCGCGCGGCCTCGTATGGGCTGCGCTCGGCGCCGAACTGATCGCGTCGCAACTCGAAGGCGAGCCGTGGCCGCTCGAGCGCGAACTCGCCGACGCGATCGATCCCGCCCGCTTCCTGATCCGCGCACTGCGCGCCCGCCGCGTCGGTTCGGCCGGCTGACTGGCCGCCCGCAGCCGTCACAGTTTCCCGATTTTTCCGCGCAAGGTTATCCACGCGACGCTGTGGATAACCGCGCGGAATCCGCGTGCACTCCGTGTGCAATCACAGTGGACGTAAACTGGGCAACTCGGCACAGCTGTGATGCGGCCCGAAAGTTGCTCAACTCAAACCGCTGTGCGCGAACAGCCTGTGCAACCGGTTATGGTTTCGCCAACACCTTGATCTGTCAGCGTAAACCGGAGTTATCCACAGAACTGTGCGTCCTTTGTTAACTTCTACTACGTATATATACAAGTAAACCTTTGAAACCAAAGACCTGCTGCGGCGCACAGCCCCGCGCGTCGATTCAATCGGTTCCGGAGCGAAAAACCTGTGGCACAATCGGTTTCCTTCGCGTTCGTTCGGCCAAGCGCCGGACATGCTTCAATGGAACGGTCGGCACGATTTCGAATCTGAATCTTCGAGACTGCGCAGTCCGTTCACACACCAGGCCGACAATCCAGATCGGCAACCTGAACGACGTTCCGCCTTGTGGCGGAACAGGCGGACCCCATGTACCGCCATCGTCGAGCACAACAATCACATTCGGGGCAATACCCAGCCGGCGCGCATCCATTCCTGTCGCTTGACCCCGCGTCGCTGGCGGTTGCTTCCAAAGGAGAAGTCACCACGATGAAGTCGGCGTTCTCATTCCTGCCCAACTGGCCGCTCGCGCCGGATGCCGTGTTCTGGGCCGGGCTCGCGCTGTTCGCAGCCGGCCTGTGCGGCGAGCTGTGCTATCGCGCGTGGCGCCTGCCGCGCATCACCGGCTATGCCGTGATCGGCCTGATCGCCGGTTCGTTCGGATTCGGCGTGATCGACACCAGCACCGACGAAACCTCGCGGCTCCTGATGGACGTCGCGCTCGGCCTGCTGCTGTTCGAACTCGGCAGCCGCCTCGACCTGCGCTGGATCCGGCGCAATCCGTGGCTCGTCGCGTCGAGTCTCGCGGAGGCCACGCTCACGTTCGTGCTCGTGCTGTTCGTGATGCTCGCGCTCGGCGTATCGGGGATGGTCGCGCTGGTGCTGTCGGCGATCGCGATCGCGACGTCGCCGTCGATGGTGATCCAGCTCAAGACCGAACTGCGTGCGGAAGGGCAGGTGTCGCAACGCCTGATCACGCTCACCGCGCTCAACAGCGTGTACGCGATCGTGCTGACCAAGCTCGTGACGAGCTGGCTGCACCAGGAAGCGTACGGCAACGTTTTCGCGACGATCCTGCAGCCGCTCTACCTGCTAGCCGGTTCGTTCATCGTCGCGTATCTCGTCGCGCGTTCGTGCAACTACCTGTTCCGTCACATGACCGCGACGATGCGCGACGAGCATTCGTTCGTCGCGCTGTTCGGGCTCGTGATGCTCGCGATCGCCGTCGCGCAGGCGTTGAAGCTGTCGACGCTGCTCACGCTGCTGCTCGCCGGCATCATCGTGAAGAACCTCGAAGCGCGGCCGCAGCTGTGGCCCGAGCACTTCGGCACGGCCGGCTGGCTGCTGACGGTGGTGCTGTTCGTGCTGACGCTCACGTCGTTCACGTGGGGCGACATCGCGCTCGGCGGGCTGCTCGCGATCGTGCTGATCGTCACGCGGCTCGCCGCGAAGCTGGCCGGCGTCGTCGCGTTCGCGAAGCCGAGCGGCCTCGGGATGAAGCAGGGCATCGCGCTCGGCATCGCGCTCACGCCGATGTCCGCGCTGTCGTACCTGCTCGTCGACGATACCTACCAGCTTTATCCCAATTTCGACCCGCACCTGCGCGCGATCGTGATGTGCTCGATCGTGATCCTGCAGCTCGTCAGCCCGTTCGTCGTCTATCGCTGCCTGTCGGCGGTCGGCGAACGCAGCGACGGCAACTGATTCCGGAACCTGCCATGGCACTCGAAACCTTCGTCAATTCCGAACCGTTCACGTTCGGCGTCGAACTGGAGATCCAGGTCGTCAACACGCACAACTACGACCTGACCAAAGCGGCGTCCGACCTGATGCGCCTGATCCAGGGCGAGACCTTTCCCGGCAACATCACGCCGGAAATCACCGAAAGCATGATCGAGCTGTCGACCGGCATCTGCCATTCGCACGAGCAGGCCGTCAGCGAGCTGCATGCGATCCGCGACGTGCTCGTGAAGGCGGCCGACCAGCTCAACGTCGGGCTGGCCGGCGGCGGCACGCATGCGTTCCAGCAATGGAGCGACCGGCAGATCTACGATGCGCCGCGCTTCCAGTACATCTCCGAGCTGTACGGCTATCTCGCGAAGCAGTTCACCGTGTTCGGCCAGCACGTGCACATCGGCTGCCCCGATCCCGACAGCGCGCTGTTCCTGCTGCACTCGATGTCGCGCTTCATTCCGCACTTCATCGCGCTGTCCGCGTCGTCGCCGTTCGTGCAGAACGTCGACACGGGCTTCCATTCGGCACGCCTGAATTCGGTATTCGCGTTCCCGCTGTCGGGCCGCGCGCCGTTCGTGCTGACCTGGGACTCGTTCGAGGAGTACTTCACGAAGATGGTGAACACGGGCGTCGTCAACTCGATGAAGGACTTCTACTGGGACATCCGGCCGAAGCCCGGCTACGGCACGATCGAAGTGCGCGTGATGGACACGCCGCTGTCGGTCGACCGCGCGGCGGCGATCGCCTGCTACATCCAGACGCTCGCACGCTACCTGCTGACCGACCGGCCGCTGAAGCTGTCGGAGGACGATTACCTCGTCTATACGTTCAACCGTTTCGAAGCGTGCCGCTTCGGGCTCGAGGGCACCTGCGTGAATCCTCAGACGGGCGAGCGCCGCACGATCGCGGAAGACATCCTCGACACGCTCGACCGGATCGCGCCGCATGCGGCCGCGCTCGGTTCGCGCGCGGCGCTCGACGAGATCGGCGCGCTCGCAAAGGCGCGCGTGAACGATGCATCGTGGTTGAGAACCGTTTTCAAACAGGAAAAATCGCTGAACGAGACGGTCCGGCAGCAGTGCTTACGTTGGCGCGAGTGAAAATATGTTTTGCAGATTGCAGAATCGACCGCGCCGCGATTCGCTGAACGGTTATCGGTGCCCTGTCGCGCCGAAATCGTCGACGGGCACCGTCGCAATCTGTGGATAACCCGATATTCCGCTGCAAAGTCAATGCTCTGTGGGTGGGATAACCCGGTGGATCATGACCGCGCGGCCGATGGCCGATCCGAACAGGAAAATGCCGGCGCGCCCCGTTTCGCGGGCGCGCGACATCACGCGCACAACGAAAAAATCCGGTTATCCAGCGATTTTCCACAGCATGCAGGGGATAACTTAGCTGTGCGATTTTCCGCTCTCGCTTAGAATGTCGGCTTTGCGGACACCGGAACGATGCGTGTCTCTCCGGTCGCCGCGAACGCGACCGCCGCGTGTGCCTCGCGACGGCCGTGCTGACGCACTCGAGAGAGGGCGTCTGTTTTGAGATGGATTCGATCTCCACACTACGGCCGCTCGGCCATCCGGGCGGCGGCAAAGCGAAAAGACTATGAGCGAAGGCGTTTACGGGAACCAGGCTGCGGGACGTGTGACCCACAGCCTGCTGCGGTTGAGCACGGCCATGCGGAGCGAGGCATGGGATTGGGCGGAAGGCGCTGGCCTGACGCCGACGCAAGGCGAGATTCTCGTGCTGCTGCTGCAGCGCAAGGGCCCGATGCGGCTCGGCGAGATCGCGCGCGAGACGCAGCTGACCGCGGCCACCACGAGCGATGCGGTCAGCACGCTCGAGACGAAGGGGCTCGTCGAGAAGCGTCGTGCGCTGGACGACGGCCGGGCATTGGCCGTACGCCTGTCGGCGCGTGGCCGCACGGCCGCGAAGAAGGCGCTGCAATGGCCTGAATTCCTGACGAAAGCAGTCGGCAAGCTCGGCGCGGACGAGCAGGGCACGTTGTACCGCGCGCTGCTGAAGACGCTGCGCGAGCTGCAGGTGGCCGGTGCGACGCCGCCGCAGCGCATGTGCCTCACGTGCACGTACTTTCAGCCGGGCAAACCGTCGAAGAAGACGGTGCATCACTGCGCGACGCTCGACCTCGACATGTCCGACAGCGATCTGCGTCTCGACTGCTCGGTGCAGGAAGAAGCCGACGCGGCGACGCAGAAGAAGACCTGGAAGATTTTCGCAGGCTGACGTCCGTCGATCGACCGGGAGGCCGATGATGAACGCTGAAGTCGTGGCGATCCGCCACGTGCATTTCGAGGATCTCGGGAGCTTCGAGCAGGTGCTCGGCGAACGCGGTCGACGGGTGCGCTATGTCGATGTCGGATCGTCGCGGGTCGAGGTGCTCGACGTGCTCGAGCCGTCGCTGCTCGTCGTGCTCGGCGGGCCGCTCAGCGTGTACGACGACGCGCAGTATCCGACGATCGCGCCGCTGCTGGCGCTCGTGCGCCAGCGCATCGACGCGGGGCTGCCGATCCTCGGCATCTGCCTCGGCGCGCAGTTCGTCGCGCGGGCGCTCGGGGCGCGCGTCTATCCGGCCGCGCAGCACGAGCTCGGCTGGGCGCCGCTGACGCTCACCGATGCCGGCCGCGCGTCGCCGCTGCGCCATCTCGACGGCGCGACGACATCGATGCTGCACTGGCATGGCGATACGTTCGACCTGCCGGGCGGTGCGATCCATCTCGCGTCGACGCCGGCCTGCCACCACCAGGCATTCGCATGGGGGCAGCACGTGCTGGCGCTGCAATGTCATCCCGAGATCCGTACCGATCGCTTCGAACCGTGGCTGATCGCGAACGCCGGCGAAATCGCCGCGACGCCCGGCATCGACGCGCGTCAGTTGCGCGCCGATACCGCGCAGCACGGCCCCGCGCTCGAGACGGCCGCACGGCATATGTTCGCGGAGTGGCTCGGTAGCGTCGGGCTCTGACGTCGCGGGCGGTCCCGTCCGCCGGAAAGGATTGGCCCGGCCTGCATCCGTTGAGGGCCGGCGCATCGCCTTCCATCGCCTATTCCGTTTGTTCCACGCCCCGCCGGCGTCCGTCCGGCCATACCTGACCATCCGCTTACTGCGGAGCGCGCTGTCTGCACGCTTCAGGCGTGCGTGCTACGCTCGTCCGCTCTTTCCCTTTCCTGGCGAGCGGCTTCCATGACTGCGCTGTTTTCCCCGTTCACGCTGCGCGGCGTGACCCTTCCGAACCGGATCGTGATCTCCCCGATGTGCCAGTACTCGGCCGAACGCGGCGAAGCGACCGACTGGCACATGATTCACCTCGGCCATCTCGCGCTGTCGGGCGCCGGGCTGCTGTGCATCGAAGCGACCGCGGTGGAACCCGACGGACGCATCACCCATGGCGACCTCGGCCTGTGGGACGACGTGACCGAAGCCGCGCTGAAGCCGGTGCTGGCCGCGATCCGCAAGCATTCGCCGATCCGCATCGCGATGCAGTTGTCGCATGCGGGGCGCAAGGCGTCGAGTGCGGCGCCGTGGGAGGGGGGGCAGCTCGTGCCGGTCGCCGACGGCGGCTGGCTGCCGCATGGCCCGTCGGCCGTGCCGCACAAGGACGGCGAGACGCCACCGCTCGCGCTCGATGCGGCGGGCCTGAACCGCATCCGCGAAGCGTTCGCGGCGTCGGCCCGGCGGGCCGCGCGGCTCGGCATCGATGCGATCGAAGTGCACGCGGCGCACGGCTACCTGCTGCATCAGTTCCTGTCGCCGCTCGCGAACCGGCGCACCGACGAATACGGCGGCTCGCGCGAAAACCGGATGCGGTTTCCGCTCGAGATCTTCGAGATCGTGCGCGCCGCGTTTCCGGACGATCGGCCGGTCGGCGTGCGCGTGTCCGCGACCGACTGGGTCGAAGGCGGCTGGGAACTCGACGATACGATCGCGTTCGCGCACGAACTGCAGCGCCGCGGCTGCGACTGGATCGACGTGTCGTCCGGCGGCGTGTCGCCGCTGCAGAAGATTCCGCTGTCGCCCGGCTATCAGGTGCCGTTCGCGCAGGCCGTGAAGCGGGCGGTCGGCATGCCGACGATCGCGGTCGGCCTGATCAACGAACCCGAGCATGCGAACCGGCTGATCGAGGCCGGCGATGCCGATTTCGTCGCGATGGCGCGCGCGATGCTGTACGACCCGCGCTGGCCGTGGCATGCGGCGGCCGAGCTCGGCGCGCAGGTGACGGCGCCGCCGCAGTACTGGCGCTCGCAGCCGCGCGAGCACAAGGCGCTGTTCGGCGACGTCGCGTTCGGCCAGCGCTGAGCGCACCGCGCAATATTGCGCGCGATGTTGAACGAAGCAATATCGAACGTGTAGGATGCGGGTGATTCGCCGCATGCCCCGACGCGGCACCGACCGGTGCCGCGTTTTCGTTTGGCGCGGCGCCCGGCCGCGATCGCGGTCGCTTCCGTTCAAGTCGTCTTCACAAGGATTGGTTCGATGAGTTCACGCAGGATCGCGGTGCGCCGCTCGGGAGTACACGGCAAGGGCGTGTTCGCCGTGGCGCCGATCAAGGCCGGCGAACGCGTAGTGGAATACAAGGGCGAGCGAATCTCGTGGAAGGAAGCGCTGCGCCGTCATCCGCACGACCCGAGCGAGCCGAATCATACGTTCTACTTCGCACTCGACGAAGGCGGCGTGATCGACGGCAAGGTCGACGGCAACAGCGCGCGCTGGATCAATCATTCGTGCGCGCCGAACTGCGAAGCCGAGGAAGTCAAAGGCCGCGTGTATATCCACGCGCTGCGCGATATCGGCCCGGAAGAGGAGCTGTTCTACGACTACGGCCTCGTGATCGACGCGAAGCTGACGAAGAAGCTCAAGCGCGAATACGCGTGCCACTGCGGTGCGGAATCGTGCCGCGGCACGTTGCTCGCGACGTCCGACGAAGGCGGGAAGAAGAAAAAGAAGAAGGACAAGAAGGACGGCAAGCCTGCGTCCGGTTCGAAGGACAAGAAGAACAGGAAGTGATGCAGGCGGCAGCGCATCGCGCGCTGCCGCGGTCGTTTCAGCCCGCGGCTGCCGCGTCGTGGCGGCCCGGCGTTCGCTTTCCTTTTCCGGCGGGCCGCCCGGTCGACGGGCCAGCGGTTGCCCGCCGCGACTCGCTCGGCGATCGCTCAGTGCGTCGGCGCCGCGGCCGGCGTTTCGCCGGCCGGTTTTTCCGTCCGCGTCGCGAGCGGCACCCGCACCACGAAGCGCGAGCCGCCTTCCGATGCATCCTCGTACGACACGGTGCCGCCGTGCATCGCGATGATGTCGTGCACGATCGCGAGCCCGAGCCCGGCGCCGGTTTCGACACCGTTGCCGCTTTGCGCGTCGCCGCGGAAGAAGCGCTTGAACAGGTCGGCCTGCTGGTTCGCGGGCACGCCGGGGCCGTTGTCCTCGACGACGATCTCGGCGGCCGGCTGGCTGTCCTCGAGCGCGGCGCGCGCGACGTTCACCGTGATCCGCGCGCCGTCCGGCCGCGCGAGCGGCACGTACTTCAGCGCATTGTCGAGCAGGTTCGCGATCACCTCGCGCAGCAGCACCGGGTTGCCGCGCACGATCAGCTTCTCGTCGTCGCCCGGCTCGTCGCTGCGCTGGAAGCCGAGGTCGACGTGCGACGCGAGCGCGCGCGGCACCCATTCGGCGCCGGTCTCGAACGCCATCGCCGCGAGATCGACGTCGACGAAGCGCGCGGCCTGTTCGCCCGGCTCGGCCCGCGCGAGCGACAGCAACTGATTGGACAGCCGTACCGCGCGGTCGGCGGCCGCGCGCAGCTCGCGCACCGCCGCGAAGGTCTGGTGCGGGTCGCGCGCGACGGCCGCCTGCTCGGCATGCAGCTTCACCGCGGTGAGCGGCGTGCGCAACTGGTGGGCAGCATCGGCGATGAACTTGCGCTGCGCGTCGAGCGCGGTCTTCAGGCGGCCGAGCAGCGCGTTCATCGCGCTGGTCAGCGGCCGGATCTCCAGCGGCACGTCGGTTTCGTCGACCGGTTCCAGCGACGTATGGGTTTGCCGGTTCAGCGAATCGGCGAGATGCGTGAGCGGGCCCAGCTGCTGGTTCACGACGCGCCATACGATGCCCCAGCCCGCGAGCAGCAGCAACAGCAGCGGCATCATGATCGCGACGAGGAATTCGGCCGCGATCCGGTAGCGGTGCCGCACCGGCTGCGCGACTTCGACGACCATCGGCCGGCCGCCCTCGACGTTGTCGACGCGCACCTGCGCGACCCGGACCGCGCGATTGTCGTATTCGGCCTCGAACACGTACGCGTGATGCATGCGGCGCACGTTGATGCCCTGCAGCGGCAGCTTCGGATCGCCGGCGAGTTCCTCCTCGCCGTCGCTGATCCGGTAGATCAGCGCTTCGGCTGGATCGGAGAACATCGCCTGCGCGAGCGGCGGCACCGTGAACGGCGCGTCGGGGCCGGCGATCTGGATCTGCTTGGAGATCGCGGTCGCGAGATCGGCGAGCGAGCGGTCGATCACGTGCTGCGTGTATTGCCACGCGAGCCAGTAGGCGATCAGGCCGCTCATCAGCGCGAGCATCGACAGCGGGGCGGCGAGGCGCCGGAGCAGCGAGCGGCGCAGGCTGGTGGTCACAGCCGGATCAGAAGACATTTCGACGGGCAAAAGGATAAGCGCCGCTCACAGGGAGCGGCGCGGTCGTGCGCCGGGAACGGCGACGCAGAGCAGCACGCGTGCGCCGGCGGCACGCGGCCGGCCGGCGCGCGGCGTCGCTCAGACGCTCGCCGTCTGGCGAATTTCCTGCAGCAGGTAGCCGAAGCCGCGCACCGTGACGATTTCGACCCGGCACTGCTCGAGTTTCTTGCGGACGCGGTGCACGTAGACTTCGATCGCGGTGTCGCCGAGATCGCCGCCGAAGTGCGTGAGGTGATCCTGCAACTGCGCCTTGCTGACGACGCGGCCGTGCCGCAGCAGCAGCATTTCCAGTACCGCGAATTCGCGCGGCGACAGTTCGAGCGGCTTGTCGTCGTTGAAGATGCGGCGGTCGACGCCCGACAGGCGGACGCCGCCGAGCGACACTTCGGGACGCGGCATGTCGCTGTGCGGGCCGCTGCGGCGCATCACCGCGCGGATACGCGCTTCGAGCTCGGCCGGCTCGAACGGCTTGAGCATGTAATCGTCGGCGCCGGAGTTCAGGCCCTGGATCCGGTCGTTCAGCTCGTCGCGGGCGGTCAGCACGATCACCGGCGTGTGGCGGTTGGTCTGGCGAAAGCGCGTGAGCAGCGTCATGCCGTCGATGCCCGGCAGGCCGAGGTCGAGGATCACGAGTTCGTGGCGGTTCTGTGCCAGCGCCTGTTCGGCAAAGATGCCGTCATGCACCATGTCGACGGTGAAGCCAGCCTGCTCGAGGCTGCTCTGGATACCGCGTGCGATGGGGCGGTCGTCTTCGATCAGAAGGAGTCGCATGAAGTTCGCTCAAGTACAATGGGTTGGCGGTTCAGGCACGCGGACAGCACGAAGCCGTTTCCACAGGAACGCCGCATCGCCTGACATCAAGCATGGCGGCCAGCGAACGATTAAATCCAATCATGTCCGATATTTCGATCCACGACCTCGAAGCCGCGATCAATTTCTGGCGCGCCCGCTCGCCGTCGAGCGGCGACGAACTCAAACTCTGCGAAGAGGCCAGCGCGCTCTCCAAGCCGTATGCGCTGCTGATTGTACAGCGCGAAAGCGCGCTGCAACTGGAAGGTTTGGACCCCAAGGCGCGGAAAGCGTACGAGACTTACGTGCGCCTTAAGGATGGCTTGGAAAGCTGAAGGCTTTCGCTGAGTACATCCTAGAAAACGTTCAGCGAAATGAAAAGTTGACGCGCCGCGCACGGAAAGCGCGCGGCGGCGGAGACGGGATTCAGGCGCCCGGTTGCGCGTGCGCGGCGGCGCCGTCGATGAACCGCGCGAGTTCGATGTCGCGTTCGGTCAGGCCGTCGGCGTCGTGGGTCGACAGCGTGACGTCGACGCGGTTGTACACGTTGAACCATTCCGGATGGTGGTTCATTTCCTGCGCCTTGATCGCGACACGCGTCATGAAGCCGAATGCCTCGTTGAAATCGGCGAAGCGCAGGCGGCGCTGGATCGCGTCGCGGCCCGGCACGGCCGTCCACTGCGCCAGGCCTTCGAGCCGGGTCTTGCGTTCTTCGGATGTGAGCTTGTGGATCATCTTGCACCTCTCGTTCGGTAACGGCGCCCACGCGCGGCTGCGCCGCGCGGCGAAGCCGGCATCGTTCATTGTTCCATAGTTGCGGAAAGGACGACGGGCGGCCGGCAACCGGCAACCGGCAACCGACGGCCGGCGCGTCACGCGTCAGCGTCGTCGGGCCAGCCTTCGCCCGTGCCGCGATGCAGTACGCGATCGGTGTCGAGCACCGCGCCGGCCGCGAATTCGGGCAGCCCCGCGAGCCGGTCGGCCAGCGCGCGGCCATCGACGTCGGCGAGCGCGAACAGCTGCGCGAAATCGTCGATCACGAAGTAGGTCTTCTGGAACGTGTCGATCCGGTACTTCGTGCGCATCACGCGCTCGAGGTCGAACCCGAGCCGGTTCGGCGCCGCGCTCTCGAGGCTATACAGGCTTTCGCCCTTGCTCGACACGATCCCGGCGCCGTAGATCGACAGCCCGTTCGTGCCGCGCGGATCGCGGATCAGCCCGAATTCCACCGTATACCAATAGAGGCGCGCGAGCCGCGCCAGCGCCGCTTCGTCGTCGGCGACCGCGAGCGCGGTGCGGCCGTACGCCTGCATGTAGTCGGCGAACACCGGGTCGATCAGCAGCGGCACGTGGCCGAACAGGTCGTGGAAGCAGTCGGGTTCCTGCAGGTAGTCGAGCTGGTCGGGACGGCGCATCCACCAGGTGACCGGGAAACGTCGGTTCGCGAGATGCGCGAAGAACACGCGGTCGGGCACGAGGCCGGGCACCGCGACGATTTCCCAGCCGGTCGCGGGCTTCAGCTGACGGTTCACGTCGGCGAACGACGGCACGCGATCGGCCGGCAGCGCGATCTTGCCGAGCCCGGCGACGAACGGGTCGCACGCGCGGCCGCGCAGCAGCGCCGACTGGCGCGCATAGAGCTGCTTCCACACCGCGTGGTCGACCTGGCCGTAGCGCTGCAGCGGCTGGTCGATGGTGAAATCGGCGCGGGTTTCGAGGCCCGCATCGAACTGCTCCTGCAGTTTCGCGGTGACGACGGTGGACATGATCAGGCTCTGCACGCTGGGGTTGGGATCATGCAAGTGTAGAGCGGGCGACGCGCGGATTGGGCGCATAGTTGGCGTCAATTCGCTTAGTGATGCGATAATTGCGCATCGAATAACGAATCAATGCGGAGAATGCTCATGCTGGAACTCGATCACTTCGATCTCGCGTTGCTGGACGTGCTGCAGCGCTTCGGTCGCGCGACGCATCAGCAGCTGGGCGAGCAGGTGCCGCTGTCGCCGTCGCAGATCGGCCGGCGGCTGCAGCGGCTGGAGGCGGCCGGCGTGATCGAAGGCTACCGCGTGATGCTGCGACCCGAAAAGCTCGGACTCGGCGTGACCGCGTTCACGAGCCTGAAGCTCAAGCATCACGGCGATTCGATCATCGAGCAGTTCCAGCAGCAGATCGACGTGCTGCCCGAAGTGCTCGAATGTCATGCGGTGGTGGGCGATGCCGACTACCTGCTGCGGATCGTCGCGCCGGATCTCAACGCGCTGTCGCAGTTCGTGATGAAGAAGCTGATGCGGGTGCCGGGCGTCGACAGCGTGCGCTCGAACATCGTGCTGACGACCTTCAAGCGCAACGGTGCATTGCCGCTCGCGCATCTCGCGCCGGGCGCCGCGTGACGGGGACGCGGCATCGGCGCTGAAGGCGGCACGCGCCGTACCGCCTTCGATGGGGCCGGATCAGGCCGTTTCGGGCTGGGTGTCGGCGTTCAGCAGATCGACGTACGCGACCGCGACGAGATCGTCCTGCGCGACGCCGAGTTTCGCGAACACCTCGTGCGCTTCGGCTTCGCCGCCCGCTTCGTCGTCGTCGGGGCCCAGCACGACTTCGAGCTCGATGAAATCGCCGAGGCCGTCGACGCGGTCGAGGTGGATGCGCGTGCGGCCGGCGAGGTACACGTGCCGCTCCTTCGTCACGATCCCGCGCGTGGTCAGCGCGGTCGCGAGCAGCGAATGCATCGCGTCGGGATTCGTCACCGGGCTGCGCGTGTAGTACGACGCCTTCGGGCCGTCGCGATCGTCGCGCTGGTAGAAGATCAGCTCGGCCGGCGTGCCGTCCTCGAAGCGGCGCAGCTTGAGCCGGCCGCGCGGCACGTCATAGAAGAAATCCTGCTGGCGGTAGAAGAGCGGCGCTTCGGTCGCGAGCTGGGCCGCCCGTTCGCGCAGCCGGTCGAATTCGCGGGCGCGGGCTTTGATCTCGATGTTGCGGGCCATGCGGGTCTCCTTCAATCGGGGTCTCGCGGTGTGCGAACGCACAATCTAGCAAAAAGCCTGCGATGGTGGCGTGACGCGCGGACCGGCCGCGGCGACACGACGCGGGGCACGCGATTCGATCCGCGGCATGCGTCAGGCGCCGAAACTCGATGCGTAACCGGCCGCGTCGACATCAGCCGCGCTCATATCGCCCACTGCGCGTCGATCAACCGCAGCGCGGCCGCGATCGCCGGCTCGTCGCGCCGCTCGGCGAGCGTCACGAACGTCAGCTCGGTCGGCACCGTCATGCGTTCGACGATCGTCAGCGCATGCGCGTGCGCTTCGGCCAGCGCGATCGAATCGCGCGCGAGCGTCAACCCGATCCCCGATTTGACGAGATCGAGCATCGATTGCTCCTGGTCGACCTCGGCGACCTTCACCGGCTGCGCGCCGGCCGTCGCGAAGAGGCGCGACAGCAGCCGGTGATGCGCGGACGCGGGCGGCGTCCAGATCCACGGCAGCGCGGCCAGCGCACGCCAGTCGTGCGCGCGCTGCACGCGCTCCTTCCAGCCGGCCGGCGCGAGCACGCGGTATTCGAAGCGCGTGAGCGTGACGGTGTGGAACAGCGCGCCGTCGCGCGGCGAATCGTCGTCGGGCCGGCCGATGGTGTAGCCGACGTCGAGCGCCTGCGCGCGCACCTGTTCGAGCACCCAGCCCGACATCCCGTGCCGCAGCGCCGTTTCGATCTGCGGATGGGTCTCGACCAGCGCGCGCAGGAAGCCACCGAGCCGCAGGAACTCCGGATCGAGGATCGTGCCGATTCGCAGCCGGCCGCGCACCTCGTGCCGCAGCGCGGCAGCGGCGCGCTGCACGTCGGCGGCGGCTGCGAGCGCGCGCTCCGCGTGCGGCAGCAGCGTCTGCCCGTCGCGCGTGAGCGCGAGCCCGCGCGACGTGCGCGTGAACAGCACGACCCCGAGCGTTTCCTGCAGATGCTTGATCTGCAGGCTGACGGCCGGCTGCGTCAGATGTAGCTGCACGGCGGCGCGCGTCAGGTTGCCTTCGCGGGCGACCGTCGCGAACGCGCGAAGCAGGGTGAGATCCATCGTCGTGATATGAGCGTGGCTTATAACGCAGTTCAGCATAACTCATTGGATCGGCGGCCGGGCGCGGGAGTACGCTTCATCGGATCGTGGCGCGGGGCCGCAGGCGCGGCGCGACGCACTATGCTGAACATGCGCGCGGCATCGCGCCGCGCGGTACACGACAAGCAGGAAGGAGACACGCCGTGAGTACTCAACGCACGCTCGAGGGCGAATTCGACTACGTGATCGTCGGCGCGGGCACCGCGGGTTGCGTGCTCGCGAACCGCCTGACCGAGGATCCCGACATCAGCGTGCTGCTGCTCGAGGCGGGCGGCAAGGACGACTATCACTGGATCCATATCCCGGTCGGCTATCTGTACTGCATCGGCAACCCGCGCACCGACTGGCTGTACAAGACGCAGCCCGAAGCGGCGCTGAACGGCCGTGCGCTGTCGTATCCGCGCGGCCGCGTGCTCGGCGGCTGCTCGTCGATCAACGGGATGATCTACATGCGCGGCCAGCGCGAGGATTACGACAACTGGGCGCAGGAAACCGGCGACGCCGGCTGGTCGTGGGACAGCGTGCTGCCGATCTTCAAGCGCAGCGAGGATCACCATGCGGGCACGAGCGATGCGCACGGCGCGGGTGGCTACTGGCGCGTCGAGAAACAGCGGCTGCGCTGGGAGATCCTCGAATCGTTCGCGCAGGCCGCGCAGCAGACGGGCATTCCCGCCACCGACGATTTCAACCGCGGCGACAACGCCGGGGTCGGCTACTTCGAAGTGAACCAGAAGCGCGGCGTGCGCTGGAATACGTCGAAGGCGTTCCTGCGGCCCGCGATGGCGCGCCCGAACTTGACCGTGATCACCGGCGCGCATGCGCAGCGCGTGATCTTCGACGGTCGGCGCGCGGTCGGCGTCGAATATCACGGCGGCGGCACCGACTACGTCGCGCGGGCGCGCGTGGAAGTGCTGCTGACGTCGGGCGCGGTGAATTCGCCGCAACTGCTCGAACTGTCGGGTGTCGGCGACGGCCGGCGGCTGCAGGCGCTCGGCATCGACGTCGTGCAGGATCTGCCGGGCGTCGGCGAAAACCTGCAGGATCACCTGCAATTGCGGATGGCGTTTCGCGTCGACGGCGTGCGTACGCTCAATACACTCTCCGCGCGCTGGTGGGGCAAGCTGATGATCGGCGCCGAATATGCGCTGCTGCAGCGCGGGCCGATGTCGATGGCGCCGTCGCAACTGGGCGCGTTCGCGAAATCGGATCCGGACGATCCCGCGCTCACGCGCCCCGATCTCCAATACCACGTGCAGCCGCTGTCGCTCGAACGCTTCGGCGAGCCGCTGCACGGGTTCAACGCTTTCACGGCGTCGGTGTGCCACTTGCGGCCGAGCTCGCGCGGCAGCGTGCACGTGACGAGCGCCGATCCGCGCAGCGCACCGGCGATCGCGCCGAACTATCTGTCGACCGATCACGATCGTCACGTCGCCGCGAACGCGCTGCGCCTCACGCGCCGGATCGCGTCCGCGCCGGCGCTCGCGCGCTATCGCCCCGAGGAAATCCTGCCGGGCCCGCGGTACCAGACCGAGGCCGAACTGATCGACGCGGCCGGCGTCGTCGGCACGACGATCTTCCATCCGGTCGGCACGTGCCGGATGGGGCGTGCGGACGACGCGCGCGCGGTGGTCGACAGCCGGCTGCGCGTGCGCGGCATCGCGGGGTTGCGGATCGTCGACGCGTCGGTGATGCCGTTCATCACGTCGGGCAACACCAATTCGCCGACGCTGATGATCGCCGAGCGCGCGAGCGACATGATTCGCGCCGACCGCCGTGCGGCGCGCGAAACGACGTCGGTGCGCACCGAGGCCGCGGTGACGGCGGCATGAAGGCTCGCTGACCCGCGCGCCAGCGGGCCGTCATGCGAACGCCCGCTGATTCGCTATGCGAAACAAGCTGCCGGCGCGTCCGCTCTAACGGCAAGATCCGTGCAAGCCGCGCCGTCGCGCGGCTTTTTTATCGGGTGCGCGTGTGCCAGATCCTGCGGCAGGTCAACGCGTGATGATGCACGTGTCAAAAAAGCGCGGTGCGAAACCGCACGCAATCGCAGCCGATATGGCGGCCACCCCTATAAGTGCAAATCCCGATGATTGCACTGCACCAACGGCGCGACAATGTTCTGTAATGTGCATACGCGTCGGCGCGGGAGACCAACCCTCGAGGCGTACCACGGCGCCCGGGGGCAGCCCGCTGATCCGCTGACCTGTTCGCGGCCGCTTGCGCCAGGCTTCCCGGTGCTTCGCCTGACTTCGTACGGAAGGGAACATGATTCTCGGCGACACGATTCTGGAAACACGCGGACTGACGAAGGAATTCAGGGGCTTCACCGCCGTGAACGGCGTCAACCTGCGTGTGCGCCGCGGCGCGATCCACGCATTGATCGGGCCGAACGGCGCGGGCAAGACCACCTGTTTCAACCTCCTCACCAAATTCCTGACGCCCACGGCCGGGCAGATCGTCTTCAACGGCATCGACATCACCGACGAGCGTCCCGCGCAGGTCGCGCGGCGCGGCATCATCCGCTCGTTCCAGATATCGGCCGTGTTCCCGCACCTGACCGCGCTGCAGAACGTGCGCATCGGCCTGCAACGCGCGCTCGGCACCGAATTCCATTTCTGGCGCAGCGAACGCACGCTGAAGCGGCTCGACGATCGCGCGATGGACCTGCTCACGCAGGTCGGCCTCACCGATTTCGCGCACGTGCCGACCGTCGAGCTGGCCTACGGCCGCAAGCGCGCGCTCGAGATCGCGACGACGCTCGCGATGGAGCCCGAACTGATGCTGCTCGACGAGCCCACGCAGGGGATGGGCCACGAGGACGTCGACCGCGTGACCGCGCTGATCAAGAAGGTCGCGAGCGGCCGCACGATCCTGATGGTCGAGCACAACATGAACGTGATCGCGGGGATCTCCGACACGATCACCGTCCTGCAACGCGGCGAGGTGCTGGCCGAAGGCTCGTACGCGGAAGTGTCGAAGAATCCGCTCGTCATCGAAGCCTACATGGGCAGCGCCGACGCGGCGCTCGCGGGGGCGCACGCATGAAGCACAGCGAACGGGAGGAACGCGAATTGAGCGGCGTCGAGAGCGGTACGCCTGCGCTGGAAATCACGGGCCTGGAGGCCTGGTACGGGGAATCCCACATATTGCACGGCGTCGACCTGACCGTGCATCGCGGCGAGGTCGTCACGCTGCTCGGCCGCAACGGCGCGGGCCGCACGACGACGCTGCGCGCGATCATGGGCCTCACGGGCCGCCGCAGCGGGTCGATCAAGGTCGCCGGCCACGAGACGATCGGCCTCGCGACGCATCGCATCGCGCATTACGGCATCGGCTATTGCCCGGAGGAGCGCGGGATCTTCTCGAGCCTGTCGTGCGAGGAGAACCTGATGCTGCCGCCGCTGATCGGGCCGCGCGAGCATTCGATGTCGCTCGACGAGATCTACGCGATGTTCCCGAACCTCGCGTCGCGTCGGCAGAGCCAGGGCACGCGGCTGTCCGGCGGCGAGCAGCAGATGCTCGCGGTCGCGCGAATTTTGCGCACCGGCGCGAACCTGCTGCTGCTCGACGAGATCTCCGAAGGCCTCGCGCCGGTGATCGTCCAGGCGCTCGCGCGGATGATCGTCGCGCTGAAGGCGCGCGGCTACACGATCGTGATGGTCGAACAGAATTTCCGCTTCGCCGCGCCGCTCGCCGACCGCTTCTACGTGATGGAGCACGGCAGCATCGTCGAGCATTTCCGCGCGTCCGAACTGGAAGGCAAGATGCCGACCCTGCACGACCTGCTCGGAGTATGACGCCGCCTCGTTTCCGTTGCCGCTAGCCGTGGCGGCCCTCGAATAACCACAACGCATCAGAACAACAGGAGACGTCAATGAAAATGAAGACCCTCGCACAGGCCTGTCTCGCGCTCGCGACCGCCGCACTCACCGCCGGCGCCGCGCATGCCGCGGATAGCGTGAAGATCGGTTTCGTCACCGACATGTCGGGGCTGTATGCGGACATCGACGGCCAGGGCGGTCTCGAGGCGATCCGCATGGCGGTCGCCGACTTCGGCGGCAAGGTGCTCGGCAAGCCGATCGAGGTCGTGTACGCGGATCACCAGAACAAGGCGGACATCGCCGCGTCGAAGGCGCGCGAATGGATCGACCGCGGCGGGCTCGACCTGCTCGTCGGCGGCACGAATTCGGGGACGGCGCTGGCGATGGCCAAGCTGGCCGCGGAGAAGAAGAAGGTCTACATCAACATCGGCGCGGGCGCGGACACGCTGACGAACGAGGAGTGCACGCCGTACACGGTGCACTATGCGTACGACACGATGGCGCTCGCGAAAGGCACCGGCTCGGCGGTGGTGAAGCAGGGCGGCAAGACGTGGTTCTTCCTGACCGCCGACTACGCGTTCGGCAAGGCGCTCGAGAAGAACACGTCGGACGTCGTGAAGGCGAGCGGCGGACAGGTGCTGGGGGCGGTGCGGCATCCGCTGTCCGCGTCGGATTTCTCGTCGTTCCTGCTGCAGGCGCAATCGTCGAAGGCGCAGATCCTCGGTCTCGCGAACGCGGGCGGCGACACGATCAACTCGATCAAGGCCGCGAAGGAATTCGGCATCACGAAGACGATGAAGCTCGCCGGGCTGCTGATGTTCATCAACGACGTGCACAGCCTCGGCCTCGAGACGACGCAGGGCCTCGTGCTGACCGACAGCTGGTACTGGAACCGCGACGCGGCGTCGCGCCAGTGGGCGCAGCGCTACTTCGGCAAGATGAAGAAGATGCCGTCGAGCCTGCAGGCGGCCGACTACTCGTCGGTGACGACCTACCTGAAGGCCGTGCAGGCCGCCGGGACGACCGATTCCGACAAGGTGATGGCCGAGCTGAAGAAGATCAAGATCAGCGACTTCTACGCGAAGGGCTACATCCGTCAGGACGGCAGCATGATCCACGACATGTACCTGATGGAAGTGAAGAAGCCGTCGGAATCGAAGGAGCCGTGGGACTACTACAAGGTGCTCGCGACGATTCCGGGCGAACAGGCGTTCGGCACCAAGCAGGAAACGCGCTGCGCGCTGTGGAAGTAAGCATCGGATAGCGGCGCGCACGGGCGCGCCGCACGGTGGCGGCGGCAGCGACGTGCCCGCTGCGCCGCCCGCGTGCGCGCGGCTGCAAAGTTGCGTACGCAACGAAACTCATTCTGACGGCTAAGTCGATGGAAATCTTTGGCATTCCGTTGCCGGCGATGCTGAGCCAGTTGCTGCTCGGGCTCGTCAACGGCTCGTTCTATGCGATCCTGAGCCTCGGGCTCGCGGTGATCTTCGGGCTGCTCAACGTGATCAACTTCGCGCACGGCGCGCTGTTCATGCTGGGCGCGATGCTCGCGTGGATGGGGCTGTCGTATTTCGCGCTGCCGTACTGGGCGATGCTCGTGCTGGCGCCATTGATCGTCGGCGCGTTCGGGATCGCGATCGAACGCTCGATGCTGCGCTGGCTGTACAAGCTCGATCACCTGTACGGGCTGCTGCTCACGTTCGGCCTCACGCTCGTCGTCGAAGGCGTGTTCCGCTCGATCTACGGCGCATCCGGCCAACCGTACGACGTGCCGTCGCAGCTGTCCGGCGCGACCAACCTCGGCTTCATGTTCCTGCCGAACTATCGCGCGTGGGTCGTCGTCGCGTCGCTCGCGGTGTGCCTCGCGACGTGGTTCGTGATCGAGAAGACGCGCCTCGGCGCGTACCTGCGCGCGGGCACCGAGAACCCGAAGCTCGTCGAGGCGTTCGGCGTGAACGTGCCGATGATGATCACGCTCACCTACGGCTTCGGCGTCGCGCTCGCCGCGTTCGCGGGCGTGCTGGCCGCGCCGGTGATCCAGGTGTCGCCGCTGATGGGCCAGCCGATGATCATCACCGTGTTCGCGGTGGTCGTGATCGGCGGGATGGGCTCGATCCTCGGCTCGATCGTCACGGGCCTGCTGCTCGGCGTGATCGAGGGCTTCACGCGCGTGTTCTATCCCGAAGCGTCGGCCACCGTCGTGTTCGTGATCATGGCGATCGTGCTGCTGTTCCGCCCGGCGGGCCTCTTCGGCAAGGAAAAATGATGCAGAGAAAAATGCTCTACGGCGTGCTGCTCGCCGCACTGCTCGCCGCGCCGTTCATCGGCGCGTATCCGGTGTTCGTGATGAAGGTGCTCGCGTTCGCGCTGTTCGCGGCCGCGTTCAACCTGCTGATCGGCTATACGGGGCTGCTGTCGTTCGGCCATGCGATGTTCCTCGCGACGGCCGGCTATGCGACCGGCTATTCGATGCAGACGCTCGGTTTCACGCCGGAGCTCGGCGTGCTGACCGGCACCGTCGCCGCGACGCTGCTCGGGCTCGTCGTCGGGCTGTTCGCGATCCGCCGGCAAGGCATCTACTTCGCGATGATCACGCTCGCGTTCGCGCAGATGGTCTACTTCATCTATCTGCAGGCGCCGTTCACGCACGGCGAGGACGGCCTGCAGGGCGTGCCGCGCGGCCATCTGTTCGGGCTGCTCGACCTGTCGAACGACGTCACGCTGTACTACGTCGTGCTGGCGGCGGTCGTGGCCGCGTGCGCGTTCATCGTGCGGGTCGTCCATTCGCCGTTCGGCCAGGTGCTCGTCGCGATCAAGGAGAACGAAGCGCGCGCGATCTCGCTCGGCTACGACACCGATCGCTTCAAGCTGCTCGCGTTCATCCTGTCGGCCGCGCTCGCGGGGCTGGCCGGCTCGCTGAAGGTGCTCGTGCTCGGCTTCGAGACGCTGTCGGATGCGTACTGGACGATGTCGGGCCTCGTCGTGCTGATGACGCTCGTCGGCGGGATGGGCACGCTGTTCGGGCCGCTGCTCGGCGCCGCGCTGATCGTCGCGCTGGAAGACCGGCTCGGCGACATCGGCGAATGGCTCGCGTCGACGACGGGTGTCGCGTGGTTCCATTCGCTCGGCGAATCGACGACGATCGTCACTGGGCTGATCTTCATCGCATGCGTGCTGGCGTTCCGGCGCGGCATCGTCGGTGAGATGGTCGCGCGTATCAAGCCGCTCAGGGCGTCGTCGTGAGCATGCGGTGCGCGTCGCCCGCGTTGATGCGAAGCACCATCCGGCTCGGCCGGGAAGGGCGTCACCGCGGGCTCGGGCCGTCGCCGCGCGGCCGGCTGGTGCCCCATTTTCGTGCGGCAATGCACCATAGGGGTAAATGCTAAGTTGTCGTGGTGCTTAAGCCTCTTTAAGATTCACTTCAGTTCTGATGCACCGCGAAACGAATTTGCAGGTGGAGAACGAGGAGACAATCGAGGCACAAAGTGCCCGGACCCCAAAGCGCTGTTGGACGGAATCCAACAGCGCTTTTTCATTTGCGTGCACGAATTCCCTCGATGGTGCATCGGCCCGCACGCCAGCCGATGGCGCCGCTTTCCGCGTTTGCGTTCGCACCGCGTCTTTTCCGCGCTTTGCCGCGTTGCCCGTTTTTCCGTTTCCCGCGATCCGTTCGCCGACGATGCGCAATCCTGCACAGGCGCTTCGGGCTTACCCGGTTGGCGGGCGCGAAAGGCGTCCGTTACACTCGGCTTTCGCCGACCGTGCGGTCGGGAAAATCGGTCGGCAGTTCTCCTACAAGCACAATGCAGAACAGGGAGTACGGTTGGATGAGCAGCGCAGCACGGTGGTTCGGGGCAGGAGACGCGGCGGACGCCGTTCGTTCGTCATGGGGTGCTCGATGGGTCATCGGGGCATTTCCGAGCCGTTCCGCGGCCTGTATGCACGTCCCGGCGCCGGCGCGGGTCGTTGCGCTCGCATCCGTCTCTGCATCCGTATGCGCAATCGCATGAGCGGCGGGCTTTCCGAGGTTTCATCGCTTGCCGTGCGTGCCGACCATCGATGCGCGCGCAACGAGCTTGCGCACGCTCCCGCATTTCTTCGCTTTCTTCATCCTGACGACACCGCTGCTGCGCATCGTGACGGTCGGACGGCCGTTTCAATCGGCGCGCGGCGCGTGGCGGCGTGTCGCGGGAAAACGAGCATGGGCGCGGACGGGTGGGATAATTAAGATATTAACTTGTTTGGGGACCGGGAGCCGCCCGAGCAACCGTGGTTTTTTCGAGCAGCGTTTGGAGACAACGTAAATGAAGATGAATCGATGGATGGAGGCCCTGCTTGCCGCGGGCCTCGTGTGTGCGGCGGCCACGGCGTCGGCGCAGGTGAAGATCGGCGTGACGCTGTCGGCCACCGGGCCCGCCGCGTCGCTCGGGATTCCGGAAAAGAACACGATCGCGCTGCTGCCGAAGGAGATCGCGGGCAAGAGCGTGCAGTACATCGTGCTGGACGACGCGTCCGACACGAGCCGTGCGGTGCAGAACGTGCGCAAGCTGATCGACGAGGACCACGTCGACGCGATCATCGGCTCGTCCGTCACGCCGAACTCGCTCGCGATGCTCGATCCGGTGTCGCAGGGCAAGACGCCGACGATCTCGCTCGCGGCGAGCGCGCAGATCATCGCGCCGATGGACGCGAAGCGCGCGTGGATGTTCAAGGTGCCGCAGAACGACCAGTTGATGGCCGATGCGATCGCCGGCTACATGGCGAAGCATGGCGTGAAGACGGTCGGCTTCATCGGCTTCGCCGACGCATACGGCGACAGCTGGTACAAGACGTTCGACGCGGCGGCCGCGAAGAACGGGCTGAAGCTCGTGTCGAACGAACGCTATAACCGGACCGACGCGTCGGTGATGGGGCAGGTGCTGAAGCTGCTGGGCTCGAACCCGGATGCGGTGCTGATCGCCGGCTCCGGCACGCCGGCGGCGCTGCCGGCCAAGACGCTGAAGGAGCGCGGCTACAAGGGCAAGGTCTACCAGACGCACGGCGTCGCGAATAACGATTTCCTGCGCGTGTGCGGCAAGGATTGCGAAGGCGAGATCCTGCCGGCCGGCCCGGTGCTCGTGACCGACCAGCTGCCCGATTCGAATCCGGTGAAGAAGCCGGCGCTCGGCTACAAGGCCGCGTACGAGAAGGCTTACGGCGCGGGTTCGCTGTCGACTTTCGGCGGCCATGCGTGGGATGCGGGCCTGCTGCTGCAGCGCGCGATCCCGGACGCGCTGAAGAAGGGCCAGCCGGGCACCGAGGCGTTCCGCGAAGCGCTGCGCGCGTCGCTCGAAAGCGTGAAGGACCTGCCCGTCTCGCACGGCGTGATCAACATGACGGCGACGGATCACAACGGCTTCGACACACGTGCGCGCGTGATGGTGCAGATCGTCGACGGCAAGTGGAAGTTGCAGGCCGAGTAAGCGTCACGTGAAACCGGCGTGCGCGGCGCGAACGGCGCCGTGCACGCCGTCGGCAGGGCGGCGCGCGTCACGGCCGCATCCGTGCCGCCTGGAACGGCCGGGGCCCGCCGTGCGCCCCGGCCGTTTCCGCCTTTCGTTTCTCCGCAGCATTCTCTCGATACACGAAACGTATGGATCTCTCGATTGCGGCGATCCTCGCGCAAGACGGCATCACGACCGGCGCCATTTATGCATTGTTGTCGCTGGCGCTCGTGCTGGTGTTTTCCGTCACGCGGGTGATCTTCATTCCCCAGGGCGAATTCGTCGCCTACGGTGCGCTGACGCTGGCCGCGTTGCAGGCGCAGAAATTTCCCGCCACCTGCTGGCTGCTGTTCGTGATGGGCGTCGCATGCTTCCTGCTCGAAGCCGGCGGCCTGATCCGGCATCGCGAACGCCGCCATCAGCTCGGCCGCACGCTCGCGACGCTCGGCAGCCGCTACATCCTGCTGCCGCTCGCGGTGTTCGCAATCACGCGCAGCTTCGCCGCGCAGCCGATGCCGATGCTCGCGCAGATCGCGCTGACGCTCGCGATCGTCGTGCCGATGGGGCCGTTCGTCTACCGGCTCGTGTACCAGCCGATCGCCGAAGGCACGACGCTGCTGCTGCTGATCGTGTCGGTCGCCGTCCATTTCGCGATGGTCGGCCTCGGCCTCGTGATGTTCGGCGCGGAAGGCTCGCGTACCAACGGGTTCTCGGACGCGTCGCTCGCGATCGGCAGCATGACGGTGTCGGTGCAGAGCATCCTGGTCGTCGTCACGGCGCTCGTGCTGATCGGCGCGCTGTATGTGTACTTCGGGCGCACGATCGCCGGCAAGGCGCTGCGCGCGACGTCGGTGAACCGGCTCGGTGCGCGGCTCGTCGGCATCGGCACGACCGAAGCCGGGCGGCTCGCGTTCACGTTCGCGGCGGGGCTCGGCGTGTTGTCCGGGATCCTCGTCGGCCCGCTGACGACGATCTACTACGACTCGGGCTTCCTGATCGGGCTGAAGGGCTTCGTCGGCGCGATCATCGGCGGGCTCGTCAGCTATCCGCTCGCGGCCGCCGGCTCGCTGCTCGTCGGCGTGCTCGAATCGTATTCGTCGTTCTGGGCGAGCGCCTACAAGGAGGTGATCGTGTTCACGCTGATCATTCCGGTGCTGCTGTGGCGGAGCTTCGCGACGCTGCATGCGGAAGAGGAAGAGGAGTGACGCGATGAAGACGATGGTACGCAACAAGACCTTCTGGCTGTTTCTCGTGGTGCTGTTCGCGCTGCCGGTGCTGCCCGGCGCGCTGCAGGTGCCCGAATACTGGATCACGCTGCTGAACTACATCGGCCTGTATGCGATCGTCGCGATCGGGCTCGTGCTGCTGACGGGCGTCGGCGGGATGACGAGCTTCGGACAGGCCGCGTTCGTCGGCATCGGCGCGTATGCGACCGCGTTCCTGACGACGCGCTACGGCGTATCGCCGTGGCTCGCGCTGATCGTCGGCGTTGTGCTGACGGCGCTCGTCGCGCTCGTGCTCGGCGCGGTGACGATGCGGCTGTCCGGGCACTTCCTGCCGCTCGGCACGATCGCGTGGGGCCTCGCGCTGTTCTACCTGTTCGGCAACCTCGAACTGCTCGGCAAGTACGACGGGATCAACGGGATTCCGGCGCTGAACCTGTTCGGCATCGTGCTCGACAGCGGCCGCAGCCTGTACTTCCTGATCTGGGCCGTGGTGCTGGCCGCGATCGTGTCGGTGCAGAACCTGCTCAACAGCCGGCCCGGCCGCGCGATCCGCGCGCTGCGCGGCGGCGGCGTGATGGCCGAGGCGATGGGCGTGAACACCGCGTGGATGCGCGTCGTGATCTTCGTCTACGCGGCCGTGCTCGCGGCGGTATCGGGCTTCCTGTACGCACACCTGCAGCGCGCGGTGAACCCGACGCCGTTCGGTCTGAACCACGGGATCGAATTCCTGTTCATGGCTGTGGTGGGCGGCGTGTCGCACGTATGGGGCGCGGTGCTCGGCGCGGCGATCCTGACCGTGCTGCAGGACTATCTGCAGACGCTGCTGCCGAAGCTGCTCGGCTCGGAAGGCAACTTCGAGATCATCGTGTTCGGCGTGCTGATGGTGCTGCTGCTGCAGTACGCGCGCCAGGGCGTATGGCCGTTCGTCGCGAGACTGTTCCCGCGCGGGCCCCGTGCGCACGTGCCCGAGCAGGCCGATCCGCCGCCGCAGCGTGCGAAGCCCGTGGCCGGCGAGCCGCTGCTCGTCGTCGACACCGCACGCAAGCAGTTCGGCGGGCTCGTGGCCGTGAACGACGTCAGCTTCGACGTGAAAGCGGGGCAGATCATCGGGTTGATCGGCCCGAACGGCGCGGGCAAGTCGACCACGTTCAACCTCGTGACCGGCGTGCTGAAGCCGACCGGCGGCGCGATCACGTTCCGCGGCGAGCGCATCGACGGACTGACGTCGCGCCAGATCGTCCGCCGCGGCATCGGTCGCACGTTCCAGCACGTGAAGCTGTTGCCGACGATGACGGTGCTCGAGAACGTCGCGATCGGCGCGCATCTGCGCGGTCATACCGGCGTGTGGCGCAGCATTGCGCGGCTCAATGCGCGCGAGGAAGCGCAGTTGCTGGCCGAAGCCGCGCGCCAGATCCGGCGTGTCGGGCTCGAAGCGCACATGTACGACGAAGCGGGGAGCCTCGCGCTTGGTCAGCAGCGGATTCTCGAAATCGCGCGGGCGCTGTGCTGCGATCCGACGCTGCTGTTGCTCGACGAGCCGGCCGCGGGGCTGCGTTACCAGGAGAAGCAGCAACTCGCCGACCTGCTGCGGCGGCTGAAGGCGGAAGGAATGAGCGTGTTGCTCGTGGAACATGACATGGATTTCGTGATGAACCTCACCGACCGGCTGGTGGTGATGGAATTCGGCACGCGGATCGCGGAAGGGCTGCCGCAGGACGTGCAGCAGGACCCGGCCGTGCTCGAAGCGTATCTGGGCGGGGTGGAGTGATGACGGACACGACGATGCCGATTCTCGACGTACGCGGGCTGGCGGTGCGGTACGGGAAGGTGGAGGCGCTGCACGGTGCGGCAATCAAGGTAGGGGCGGGGCGGATCGTCAGCGTGATTGGCCCGAACGGCGCCGGTAAATCGACGCTGCTGAACGCGATCATGGGGGCGCTCCCGGTAACGGGGCACGCGTCGGGCGCGGTCGTGTATCGCGGTACCGACGTCAGCGTGTTGCCGGTCGAGCAGCGCGTCGCGCGTGGAATGTGCCTCGTACCGGAAAAGCGCGAGCTGTTCAGCACGATGACGGTCGAGGACAACCTCGTGCTCGGCGCGTATCGGCGCAAGCAGGCGGGGGAATCGAACTTCCTCGATCAGCTCGATCACGTGTTCGCGCTGTTTCCGCGGCTGAAGGAGCGGCGCCGGCAGGCGGCCGGCACGCTGTCCGGCGGCGAGCGGCAGATGCTGGCAGTCGGCCGCGCGCTGATGGGCAAGCCCGACCTGCTGATGCTCGACGAACCGAGCCTCGGGCTGGCGCCGCTGATCGTGAAGGAGATCTTTCATATCATCAGCGCGTTGCGCGGCACCGGCGTGGCGACGCTGCTGATCGAGCAGAATGCACGGGCGGCGCTGCAGATCTCCGACTATGGCTATGTGCTGGAGACGGGCGAGTTTGCGCTGGAAGGGCCGGCGGCCGAGCTTGCGCAGAATCCGCGTGTGATCGAGACGTATCTTGGGTTGGCGAAGAAGACGGCTTGATTGCCGGTGCGGTGGACAGGAAACGGGCGGCGTGTTTCACGTGAAACACGCCGTTTTTGTTTGTGAGCCGGGTGCAGTTTTCGCGTCCACGGTTCAAGGCCGGGGATAAGTCGTGCGGGAACAGTGGGAAGCGCTGTGCGGTGCCGCGCAGGCTGGTTCCACAGGTCGACCATGCTGCACTTCAGTGGACAAGTGCCGGGACAACCGGCGGAAATGTTGTGTGGCGGAGGGCGCACGGCCACGGGTTCGAAGTGTTGCGCTGGCCACAGACATCGGGGAGTTCGGGGTTCCGTACATGCTTTGCACAGGCCCGAAGATGTGCGTTGAATCGCTCACCGACAACGCTGAGACAGCCCCGGCGCGGCAAATTTGCGTGTTCCCGACTAAAAAATCGCCGAAATGCACAGACCCTACCATTCGGACGGCCTTCGGGCGAAAAGCGAACCCGCTATAATTCGGCCCATACATTTCTCAGATAGGTTCGTACGCAGTTCCGCGTACGGAATCCACCATGCTTTTTCCCACAGAATTTGACGTCATCGTCGTCGGTGGCGGCCATGCCGGCACGGAAGCCGCGCTGGCGTCCGCCCGTATGGGCGCAAAGACACTGCTGCTGACCCACAACATCGAAACACTTGGGCAGATGAGCTGCAATCCGTCGATCGGCGGCATTGGCAAGGGCCATCTGGTCAAGGAAGTCGACGCGCTGGGCGGCGCAATGGCCGCCGCGACGGACGAAAGCGGTATTCAGTTCCGGATCCTCAATTCGTCGAAGGGGCCGGCTGTGCGCGCGACGCGTGCGCAGGCCGATCGCATCCTGTACAAGGCCGCGATCCGCCACCGGCTCGAAAATCAGCCGAACCTGTGGCTGTTCCAGCAGGCCGTCGACGATCTGATGGTCGAAGGCGACCGCGTGGTCGGCGCCGTCACGCAGATCGGCATCCGCTTCCGCGCTCGCGCGGTCGTGCTGACGGCCGGTACGTTCCTCGACGGCAAGATCCACGTCGGCCTGAACAACTACACGGGCGGTCGCGCGGGCGATCCGGCGGCCGTGTCGCTGTCGTCGCGCCTGAAGGAGCTGAAGCTGCCGCAGGGCCGGCTGAAGACCGGTACGCCGCCGCGTATCGACGGCCGCACGATCGACTTCTCGAAGCTCGACGAGCAACCGGGCGACCTCGATCCGATTCCCGTGTTCTCGTTCCTGGGCCGCGCGGAGCAGCATCCGCAGCAGCTGCCGTGCTGGGTCACGCACACGAACGAACGCACGCACGACATCATTCGCGGCGGTCTCGACCGTTCGCCTATGTATACAGGCGTGATCGAAGGCGTCGGGCCGCGCTATTGCCCGTCGATCGAGGACAAGATCCACCGGTTCGCATCGAAGGAATCGCACCAGATCTTCCTCGAGCCGGAAGGGCTGACGACCAACGAGTTCTACCCGAACGGGATCTCGACGAGCCTGCCGTTCGACGTGCAGCTCGAGCTCGTGCATTCGATGCGCGGCCTCGAGAATGCGCACATCCTGCGCCCCGGTTACGCGATCGAGTACGACTATTTCGACCCGCGTGCGTTGAAAGCGTCGCTCGAGACGAAGGCGATCAACGGACTGTTCTTTGCGGGTCAGATCAACGGGACGACCGGCTACGAAGAAGCGGCTGCGCAGGGTCTGCTGGCTGGTCTCAATGCGGGCCGCTACGTGCAGGAAAAGGATGCGTGGTGCCCGCGTCGCGACCAGGCATATCTGGGCGTGCTGGTCGACGATCTCGTCACGCGCGGCGTGGCGGAGCCGTACCGGATGTTCACGAGCCGGGCCGAGTATCGCCTGAGCCTGCGCGAAGACAACGCCGACATGCGCCTGACCGAGATCGGCCGCGAGCTTGGGCTGGTGGACGATGCACGTTGGGATGCCTTCAGCCGGAAGCGCGACGCTGTTTCACGTGAAACCGAACGCCTGAAGTCGACGTGGGTTACGCCGAAGACGCTGCCTGCCGAAGAGGCGACCGCGCTGCTCGGCAAGGCGATCGACCACGAATACAGCCTCGCCGAGCTGCTGCGCCGCCCCGGCGTGAGCTACGACGGCGTGTGCGGGCTGAAGGGCGGCGAGTGCGGCCCCGCGGAGCCGTTGACCGACGATCCGGTGCTGCTCGAGCAGATCAAGGAGCAGGTCGAGATCGGGATCAAGTATCAGGGCTATATCGAGCGCCAGGCGTCGGAGATCGAGCGCAACGACGCGAACGAAAACACGCGCCTGCCGGACGGTATCGATTACCGCGAGGTTCGCGGCCTGTCGTTCGAGGTGAGCCAGAAGCTCAACGAGTTCCGGCCGGAAACGATCGGGCAGGCGTCCCGCATCTCGGGCGTCACGCCGGCGGCAATCTCGCTGCTGATGGTGCATCTGAAGCGTCGCGGCCTGGGCCGCCGTAATGGTACGGCCGCAGAGGCCGCCGCGGCCGCGGAGCAGGGGGACGGCACTGTCCCGACGCAACAATGACGGCGCGTCGCGCGCCGGCGGTTAATCGGGACGTACTGGAGGGGATGCTCGTCGAAGGCACGGCGGCGCTCGACCTCACGCTGACGGATACGCAGCGCAACCAGCTGCTGGACTACGTCGCGCTACTCGGCAAGTGGAATGCGGTCTACAACCTGACCGCGATCCGCGACCCGAAGCAGATGCTGATCCAGCACATCCTCGATTCGCTTTCCATCGTCACGCATCTGCGCGGCCGCGTGTCCGCGCGCGTGCTCGACGTCGGCTCGGGCGGCGGGCTGCCCGGTATCGTGCTGGCGATCGTCGAGCCGGGCTGGCAGGTCACGCTGAACGACATCGTGCAGAAGAAATCGGCGTTCCAGACGCAGATGCGCGCGGAACTGAAGCTCGCGAACCTGTCGGTCGTGACCGGCCGGGTCGAATCGCTGCAGCCGGGTGTCGAAGTCCCGGAAAAATTCGACATGATCGTATCCCGCGCTTTCGCGGACCTGTCCGACTTCGTTAAACTTGCTCGACATCTGGTTGCGCCGGGCGGATCGATCTGGGCGATGAAGGGCGTTCATCCGGACGACGAGATTGCGCGGTTGCCGGAAGGCAGCCGCGTGAAGCAGACGATCCGGCTGGCGGTGCCGATGCTCGATGCGGAGCGGCATCTGTTCGAAGTGGCCGTCGACGACGCGAATTGAAGGCGCGCGGTAGCGCGCCGTTTGTTTGAAGGTAAAGGGAACACACCAACGATGGCAAAGATCTTCTGCGTTGCGAACCAGAAGGGGGGCGTCGGCAAGACGACGACATCGGTCAATCTCGCCGCAAGCCTTGCAGCGCAGGAGCAACGAGTCCTGTTGATTGATCTCGACCCGCAGGGCAACGCGACGATGGGCAGCGGGATCGACAAGGCCGCTTGCGAAGCGACCGTGTACGAAGTGCTGGTCGACGGCGTGTCGGTCACCGACGCGCGCGTGCGTCCGGAAGGCGTCACCTACGACGTGCTTCCCGCGAACCGCGAGCTGTCCGGCGCCGAGATCGAACTGATCAGCATCGACAACCGCGAGCGTCGCCTGAAGGCCGCGCTCGAGCACGTGGCCGACGACTACGATTTCGTGCTGATCGATTGCCCGCCGACGCTGTCGCTGCTGACGCTGAACGGCCTGTGCGCGGCGCATGGCGTGGTGATTCCGATGCAGTGCGAGTACTTTGCGCTGGAAGGGTTGTCGGACCTCGTCAACACGATCAAGCAGGTTCACGCGAACATGAACCGCGACCTGAAGATCATCGGCTTGCTGCGCGTGATGTTCGATCCGCGCATCACGCTGCAGCAGCAAGTCTCCGATCAACTGAAAGCGCACTTCGGCGACAAGGTGTTCGACGCGGTGATTCCGCGCAACGTGCGCCTCGCCGAAGCGCCGAGTTACGGGTTGCCGGGCGTCGTGTTCGATCGCAGCTCGCGTGGTGCGCAGGCGTATATCCAGTTCGGTGCCGAGATGATCGAGCGCGTGCGCGCGTTCGAGGTGTCGTGATCCGGACATGAGCGAAGCGAGGAAGAAAGACATGAACGCGGTACCAAAGAAGAAGGGCTTGGGACGTGGCCTCGAAGCGCTGCTCGGCGGCAGCGCCGATATCACCGAAGCGGTGAAGATCGAAGGCGCACCGAACACGCTCGCGCTCGGCAAGCTGCAAGCCGGCAAGTACCAGCCGCGCACGCGGATGGACGAGGGCAGCCTGCAGGAACTCGCGGCAAGCATTCGCGCGCAGGGCGTGATGCAGCCGATCCTGGTACGGCCCATTTCGTCAGACAAATACGAGATCATCGCGGGCGAGCGGCGGTTCCGCGCGGCGCGCCTGGCCGGCCTCGATGAAGTGCCGGTGCTCGTGAAGGACGTATCCGATCAGGCCGCCGCCGCGATGGCGCTGATCGAGAACATCCAGCGCGAGGACCTGAATCCGCTCGAAGAGGCGCACGGCATCCAGCGTCTGCTCGACGAGTTCGGTTTCACGCACGAACAGGCGGCCGAATCGGTCGGCCGTTCGCGCAGCGCGGTGTCGAACCTGCTGCGCCTGCTGAACCTCGCGTCGCCGGTGCAGACGATGCTGCTGGCCGGCGATCTCGACATGGGGCACGCACGGGCGCTGCTCGCGGTCGATGCGGCCACGCAGATCACGCTCGCGCATCAGGTGGTCAACAAGCGCATGTCGGTGCGCGAGACCGAGAAGCTCGTCTCGCACACGACGAAGGAAGCCCCGGCCGTGAAGGCGCGTGCGAAGGACGATGGCGGTCGCGATACGCGTCGCCTCGAAGAGGAGTTGTCGGACCTGCTCGCGTCGACAGTGAAGATCAAGCTCGGCCGCCGCGGGCGAGGGCAGGTGATGATCGACTTCGGCAACCTCGATGCACTCGAGGGCATTCTCGCGCGACTGCGCGGCAACGTCGCAACAGAAGAATAACGGGGCAGGTATGCAGGAAACGGGCGCACCGCCGCCGCGCCGGTGGCTCGGCTGGCTTGCGCAGGAACCGGTACTATCGGTGCTCGCGCTGGGGCTGATCGTGCTGCAATGGGTGCGTCCGCAACCATTTTCGGTACTCGCCGATCGCGTCGACTGGCAGACGGTCGCGACGCTCGCGGGCCTGCTGATGTTGACGAAGGCGCTCGAGCTGTCCGGCTGCCTGATGTGGCTCGCGCATCGCATCGTGCATCACGTGCATTCCGAGCGCGGGCTCGCGATGCTGCTCGTCGGCTTCGCCGCGGTATTGTCGATGTGGCTCACCAACGACGTCGCGCTGTTCGTCGTCGTGCCGTTGATGGTGTCGCTGCGCGCGCTGACGCCGCTGCCGTTCCGGCGGCTCGTGATCGTCGTCGCGCTGGCGGTCAACGCGGGGTCCGTCGCGACGCCGCTCGGCAATCCGCAGAATCTTTTCCTGTGGCAATTGAGCGGCGTGTCGTTCGGCCGCTTCGTGGTCACGCTCGGGCCGCTCGCCGTCGCGCTAATGGCGCTGCTGCTCGTGCTGACCGCGTTGATGTTCCGCGCGAAGCCGCTCGACCTGTCCGGCGACGCCGCGGCCTTTCCCGTACAACGCATGCACGCGCTGATCGCGGCGGTGCTGTTCGCCGCATTCGTGCTGCTCGCCGATGCGCACCATCCGCTGCCGGGCCTCGTCGGGGTCGCGATCGTGCTGCTCGCCGTCAAACGCGACGCAGTCCTGAAGATCGACTGGCTGCTGCTGCTGATCTTCGTGCTGATGTTCGTCGTGCTGCGCAGCGCGGCCGCGCTGCCCGTCGTGCACGACGCGATCGCGCACGCGCAACTCGATTCGCCGCTGCGCGCCTATGCCGCCGGCGCCGTGCTGTCGCAGGTGATCAGCAACGTGCCGGCCGCGATCCTGCTCTCGGAGTTCACGCACGACTGGCGCGCGCTTGCCTTCGGCGTATCGGTCGGCGGCTTCGGTTTCGCGATCGGTTCGCTCGCGAACCTGATCGCGGTGCGTCTCGCGAAGGAGCCGCGCATGTGGCTGCCGTTCCACGTCGTGTCGATTCCGTTCGCGCTGGTGAGCGCGACGCTCGGCGCGTGGCTGCTCATGCACGGTTGAGCGAGGCCGGTGCGTGCGGCGCAGGTGTGCCGTTCGGGTCGCGGGCAGGGCGCACAGCGTCCATCGTGATCGAGCATTGTGGATAAGTGTTGCAATCCACAGTCGAACATCTGTGGCGGCGCGACAACTGACTGGATGAATCGATGCGCGAACATCCGGTCGAATTTCTCGCGTCGCGCGCGCTGTTCGGTTCTCGCGTGTGGCTGATTCGGGCGCGTCGCGCCGAGTCGTTTCCAATGGCTGCATTGCAGCGAATTCCGTGCGGCGATCGCACCGCTTCCGCCTGACCCGCCTCGCGCATCGTTTCCCCGCCATTTACCCCCGTCACCGGAGTTTTTTGCGCACGAAATACCGGTGCACGAAACCGACCTTACAACTGTCATCGTACGTCGTCGAATCGGGCGTTTTTTCACATCATGAGGCGTCGTTTTATGCAGGTTTTTGTCGCGTCTAAAGCCTTGAATCACTTGCAACTATCGCTTACAATCGCCCGGATTTGTTAGCTAGGCACCCCTGAAAGCTTTCAGAAAGCTTGGGGTCGGGTTCAAGGATTTCAGCGGAAGATTGCGATGGCGGGTCAGGCGCCGGACGACAGGCACGATGATCAGCGCACGCAACGCACCGCTTCGGCGGCCGGCGAGCGGCGTGAATCCGACGACGACTGGGATGTCGAGCAGCAAGATAACAACATCGTTCCGCTGACGCGGGCCGAGGCCGAAAGGCTGTTTGGCCCGAACGTGAGCAAGCCCTCGCGCGTGACCCCCTACAAGGTGGTGTTCGCGCAAGTGGTCCTGTCCCTGGTTGCAACGCTGGCGTGGTGGCTGTTTTCGAAGTCGCCGGGCGCCGCTGCGCAATCCGCGTTTCTGGGCGGAGCGATCGGCTGGGTGCCCAGTGCGGTATTCGTGGCACGACTGAAGGCAGGTGGCTCGGCCACCGTGATGAGTTGGGTGATGGGCGAAGCCCTGAAACTCGCTCTGACGATCGGGATGTTCACCGCGGTGGCGTTCGGCTGGGCCGGCGTGCACTGGGTGCCGTTCCTCGTCACGTACCTCGTCGTGCTGAAGACGTACTGGATCGCGCTGGCCTGGCGGTAAGGAACAAGCAGCGTGCGGTTTCGACAACGAACCGCACCGGCCCGTTCCCGCAATAGCGTGTTGCGGAACGGGGCAAAACGATTTTCGACAATTTGGGTGGCATTAACGATATGGCAGCTAGCGAAGGCACGCGCGGTCCGGATCCGTCCGAGTACATTGCGCACCACTTGCAGAATTTCTCCACCTCGCATCAGACGTCGATTTTCGATATTCACGTCTGGAATATCGACACGCTGTTCTGGTCGATCGTATGCGGCATCGCGACGATCCTCCTGCTGCGTCTGGCCGCCCGCAAGGCGACGTCGGGCGTGCCGGGCCGTTTCCAGTGCGCGATCGAGATGCTCGTCGAAATGGTCGAAGACCAGTCGAAGGCCATCGTCCACGGCAATCGCACCTTCATCGCGCCGCTCGCCCTCACGGTGTTCGTGTGGGTCGCGCTGATGAACTCCCTCGACTTCCTCCCGGTCGACCTGCCGGGCCGCGTGATCGGCCTGCTCGGTCTGTCGGACGTGATTTCCCACCATCGCATCGTCCCGACGGCCGACCTGAACGGCACGCTCGGCATCGCGCTCGGCGTGTTCGTCCTGATGATCTACTACAGCATCAAGATCAAGGGCGCGGGCGGCTTTGTGCATGAGCTGCTGTCGGCGCCGTTCGGCGCCCACCCGCTGCTGTGGATTCCGAACCTCGCGTTGAACATCGTCGAATACCTCGCAAAGACCGTCTCCCTCGGCATGCGGCTGTTCGGCAACATGTACGCGGGTGAGCTGTTGTTCCTGTTGATCGCCCTGCTCGGCAGTATGTGGAGCTTCGGTGGCGACGCAACGTTCCTCGGCTTCGTTGGTCATGTGATCGCGGGTAGCGTCTGGGCAATCTTCCACATCCTGATTGTTCTGTTGCAGGCATTCATTTTCATGATGCTGACGCTGGTGTATCTCGGCCAGGCGCACGACACGCACTAAGCGCGGCGTGCAACAAAGAGTCTTCGTTTTAGTTTTTTAAATCTCAGTTCCAAGTCTTTTCACAAAGGAGTGATCATGCAAGCTTACATCGCCAACATCCAGGGTCTGACCGCCATCGGTATCGGCATCATCATCGGCCTGGGTGCAATCGGCGCCTGTATCGGTATCGCGCTGATGGGTGGCAAGTACATCGAAGCCTGCGCACGTCAGCCGGAACTCATCAACCCGCTGCAAACGAAGATGTTCCTGCTGGCTGGTCTGATCGACGCTGCATTCCTGATCGGCGTGGGTGTCGCAATGCTGTTCGCGTTCGCGAACCCGCTCCTGTCGAAGCTCGCAGGCTAAGGTTCCTCGGAAATATGCGTCCGGCGCGAGCCGGCGCAGGGCGGAACGGAGACTTGGGGCGCTGATCGAATGCAACTCGATGAGCGCCTTACCGTTTCATTTTTCCGGAATAGCAGATAAGGAAACACCGTGAATCTCAACGCAACTCTGTTTGCGCAAATGGTCGTGTTCCTGGTCCTCGCGTGGTTCACGATGAAATTCGTGTGGCCGCCGTTGATCAACGCCCTCGACGAACGTTCGAAGAAGATCGCCGACGGCCTCGCCGCCGCGGAGAAGGGCAAGGCGGAACTCGACGCAGCGCACAAGCGCGTGGACCAGGAACTCGCGCAGGCCCGCAACGACGGCCAGCAGCGCATCGCCGACGCTGAAAAGCGTGCGCAGGCGGTCGCCGAGGAAATCAAGGCCAACGCCCAGGCTGAAGCCGCCCGCATCGTCGCCCAGGCGAAGGCGGAAGCAGAACAGCAAATCGTGAAGGCGCGCGAAGCGCTGCGTGGCGAAGTCGCCGCGCTGGCCGTGAAGGGCGCCGAGCAGATCCTGAAGCGCGAAGTCGATCAAACGGCCCACGCCCAACTGCTGAATCAACTGAAAGCCGAGCTCTGATCATGGCCGAACTTGCAACCATCGCCCGCCCTTACGCAGAAGCGCTGTTCCGCGTGGCCGAGGGCGGTGACATCGCCGCCTGGTCCACGCTCGTGCAAGAGCTGGCCCAGGTTGCGCGTCTGCCGGAAGTACTGTCGGTCGCGTCGAGCCCGAAGGTGACGCGCACGCAAGTAGCCGAGCTGCTGCTTGCTGCGGTGAAGTCGCCCGTCGCGGCCGGCGCCGAAGCGAAGAACTTCGTGCAGATGCTGGTCGACAATCATCGCATCGCGCTGCTGCCGGAAATTGCCGAGCAGTTCGAGGCGCTCAAGAACGAACGTGAAGGTGCAGCCGACGCCGAGATCGTGAGCGCGTTCCCGCTGAACGGCGCGGATCTCGACAGTCTCGTCTCGGGCCTCGAACGCAAGTTCAAGCGCAAGCTGAAACCGACGGTCGAAGTCGATTCGTCGCTGATCGGCGGCGTGCGCGTGACGGTCGGCGACGAAGTGCTCGACACCTCGGTTCGCGCGCGTCTCGCATCGATGCAGGCTGCGTTGACCGCCTGAGCGCCACGCCGGCACGCAACAGAATTGACTATCAGGAGCGAATAATGCAACTCAATCCCTCTGAGATCAGCGAGCTGATCAAGAGCCGGATCCAGGGCCTTGAAGCGAGCGCAGACGTTCGCAACCAGGGCACCGTGATCTCCGTGACCGACGGTATCGTGCGTATCCACGGCCTGTCGGACGTGATGCAGGGCGAAATGCTCGAGTTTCCGGGCAACACGTTCGGTCTCGCGCTGAACCTCGAGCGCGACTCGGTCGGCGCGGTGATTCTCGGCGAATACGAACACATCTCGGAAGGCGACATCGTCAAGACGACGGGCCGCATTCTCGAAGTCCCGGTTGGTCCGGAACTCGTCGGCCGCGTGGTCGACGCGCTCGGCAACCCGATCGACGGCAAGGGCCCGGTCAACGCGAAGCTGACCGACGCGATCGAAAAGATCGCCCCGGGCGTGATCTGGCGTAAGTCGGTGTCGCAGCCGGTGCAGACGGGCATCAAGTCGATCGACGCGATGGTGCCGATCGGCCGTGGCCAGCGCGAGCTGATCATCGGCGACCGTCAGTGCGGCAAGACCGCGGTGGCGCTCGACGCGATCATCAACCAGAAGGGCAAGGACCTGATCTGTATCTACGTCGCGATCGGCCAGAAGGCTTCGTCGATCATGAACGTGGTTCGCAAGCTCGAAGAAACGGGCGCGATGGAATACACGATCGTCGTCGCCGCTTCGGCATCGGATTCGGCTGCGATGCAGTACCTGGCGCCGTACGCCGGCTGCACGATGGGCGAATACTTCCGCGACCGCGGCCAAGACGCGCTGATCATCTATGACGACTTGACCAAGCAGGCTTGGGCATACCGTCAGATCTCGCTGCTGCTGCGCCGCCCGCCGGGCCGTGAAGCGTACCCGGGCGACGTGTTCTATCTGCACTCGCGTCTGCTTGAGCGTGCGGCTCGCGTGTCGGAAGAGTACGTCGAGAAGTTCACGAACGGCGAAGTGAAGGGCAAGAGCGGCTCGCTGACGGCACTGCCGGTCATCGAAACGCAGGCTGGCGACGTGACCGCGTTCGTTCCGACGAACGTGATCTCGATTACCGACGGCCAGATCTTCCTGGAAACCGACCTGTTCAACGCAGGCATCCGCCCGGCAATCAACGCCGGCGTGTCGGTGTCGCGCGTCGGTGGCGCCGCTCAGACGAAGGTCGTGAAGAAGCTGTCGGGCGGTATCCGTACCGACCTCGCGCAGTACCGTGAACTGGCCGCATTCGCGCAGTTCGCATCGGACCTCGACGAAGCGACCCGCAAGCAGCTCGAGCGCGGCCGCCGCGTGACGGAACTGCTGAAGCAACCGCAGTACCAGCCGCTGCAGGTCTGGGAACTGGCCGTGTCGCTGTACGCCGCGAACAACGGCTACCTCGACGATCTCGACGTCAAGCAAGTGCTGTCGTTCGAGAAGGGCCTGCGCGACAACCTGAAGACCAGCCACGCTGACCTCATCAAGCGCATCGAAGACACCAAGGATCTCTCGAAGGACGACGAAGGCGCGCTGCGCGCGGCGATCGAATCCTTCAAGAAGTCCGGTGCCTATTGATCCGCGAGTGACACACCGAGGCCGCGCGGGCGCGCATGATGCGCCCGCGCCGCTTCGGTGAGCGAGGCATGAGCCCCGAGTAAAGCGCTAAAGCGCTAACTCGGGGCGCAAAGGAGCAAGCTATGGCTGGAATGAAGGAAATTCGCGGCAAGATCAAGAGCGTGCAGAACACGCGCAAGATCACGAAGGCGATGGAGATGGTGGCTGCATCGAAGATGCGTCGCGCGCAGGAACGCATGCGCGCTGCTCGTCCGTATGCAGACAAGGTCCGTGCCATCGCCGCGCACATGAGCCGTGCGAACCCCGAGTACCGCCACCCGTTCATGGTGGCGAACGACGGCGCGCAGACGGCCGGCATCATCCTCGTCACGACGGACAAGGGTCTGTGCGGTGGTCTGAACACCAACGTGCTGCGTGCGACGGTGCAGAAGTTCAAGGAGCTGGAAGAGAAGGGCCAGAAGGTCGAAGCCACCGCGATCGGCGGCAAGGGCCTCGGGTTCCTGAACCGCTTCGGCGCGAAGGTGATGTCGCAGGTCGTGCACCTCGGCGACACCCCGCACCTGGACAAGCTGATCGGCGCCGTGAAGACGCAGCTCGATCTGTACTCGGAAGGCAAGCTGTCGGCGGTTTATATCGCTTACACGCGCTTCGTCAACACGATGAAGCAGGAAGCCGTGATCGAGCAGCTGCTGCCGCTGTCGTCGGAACACTTCGAAGCCGATGACGGTACGCCGGCGACGTCGTGGGACTACATCTACGAGCCGGACGCACAGGCAGTCGTCGACGAACTGCTCGTGCGTTACGTCGAGGCGCTGGTGTACCAGGCCGTCGCGGAAAACATGGCGTCCGAGCAATCGGCGCGCATGGTCGCGATGAAGGCCGCGTCCGACAACGCGAAGACGGTGATCAGCGAACTGCAGCTCGTATACAACAAGAGCCGTCAGGCCGCGATCACGAAAGAACTGTCGGAGATCGTCGGCGGCGCAGCCGCTGTTTAAGCGCGCGCCCGGGACGACAACTGCGCCTTTGCGCGAGTAAAGAATCAGGTATTTAAAGGAAAAGCGATGAGTACTGCTGCTTTGGTAGAAGGCAAGATCGTACAGTGCATCGGCGCCGTTATCGACGTGGAATTCCCGCGCGACAGCATGCCGAAGATCTACGACGCGCTCATTCTCGATGGCTCGGAACTGACGCTCGAAGTCCAGCAACAGCTGGGCGACGGCGTGGTCCGTACCATTTGTCTGGGTGCATCCGACGGCCTGCGCCGCGGCCTGACCGTGAAGAACACGGCGAAGCCGATCTCGGTGCCGGTCGGCAAGCCGACCCTCGGCCGTATCATGGACGTGCTCGGCCGTCCGATCGACGAAGCCGGCCCGATCGAAAGCGAAACGACGCGTTCGATCCACCAGAAGGCACCGGCGTTCGACGAACTGTCGCCGTCGACCGAACTGCTCGAAACGGGTATCAAGGTCATCGACCTGATCTGCCCGTTCGCGAAGGGCGGCAAGGTTGGCCTGTTCGGCGGTGCTGGCGTGGGCAAGACCGTCAACATGATGGAGCTCATCAACAACATCGCGAAGGAACACGGCGGTTACTCCGTGTTCGCGGGCGTGGGCGAGCGTACCCGTGAAGGGAACGACTTCTACCACGAAATGAAGGACTCGAACGTTCTCGACAAGGTCGCGCTGGTGTACGGCCAGATGAACGAGCCGCCGGGCAACCGTCTGCGCGTCGCGCTGACCGGCCTGACGATGGCCGAGCACTTCCGTGACGAAGGCCTCGACGTGCTGTTCTTCGTCGACAACATCTACCGTTTCACGCTGGCCGGTACCGAAGTGTCGGCACTGCTCGGCCGTATGCCGTCGGCAGTGGGCTATCAGCCGACGCTGGCTGAAGAAATGGGCAAGCTGCAAGAGCGCATCACGTCGACCAAGAAGGGCTCGATTACGTCGGTTCAGGCCGTGTACGTCCCTGCGGACGACTTGACCGACCCGTCGCCGGCGACCACCTTCGGCCACCTGGACGCAACCGTGGTTCTGTCGCGTGACATCGCTTCGCTGGGCATCTACCCGGCGGTCGACCCGCTCGACTCGACGTCGCGCCAGATCGACCCGAACGTGATCGGTGAAGAGCACTACTCGATCACCCGTCGCGTTCAGCAGACGCTGCAGCGCTACAAGGAACTGCGCGACATCATCGCGATTCTGGGCATGGACGAACTGTCGCCGGAAGACAAGCTGTCGGTCGCACGTGCGCGTAAGATCCAGCGTTTCCTGTCGCAGCCGTTCCACGTCGCTGAAGTGTTCACGGGCTCGCCGGGCAAGTACGTGCCGCTGAAGGAAACGATCCGCGGCTTCAAGATGATCGTCGACGGCGAGTGCGACCACCTGCCGGAACAGGCGTTCTACATGGTCGGCACGATCGACGAAGCCTTCGAAAAGGCCAAGAAGATCCAGTAAGGGCTTGAGTGGGGCGCAAGCCGGCGTGTGCCGGCCGGAGCAATGAGTCAGCGATGACTTGTATGCCGGCCGCCCGCGTCGGCCGCAATACGCTCAACCTGTGGATGAGATTGGAGTCGATATGGCAACCATCAAAGTAGACGTCGTCAGCGCGGAAGAGCAGATCTTCTCGGGCGAGGCGAAATTCGTCGCGCTGCCGGGCGAAACGGGTGAGCTGGGCATTCTGCCGGGTCACACGCCGCTGATCACGCGGATTCGTCCGGGTGCGGTGCGCATCGAAGTCGAGGGCGGCAACGACGAATTCGTGTTCGTCGCGGGCGGCATTCTCGAAGTGCAGCCGGGCGCCGTGACGGTGCTCGCCGATACCGCGATCCGCGGCAAGGACCTCGACGCGGCGAAAGCCGAGGAAGCGCGCAAGCGCGCCGAGGAAACGCTGCAGAACGCGAAGTCGGATCTCGACCTCGCGAAAGCGCAATCCGAGCTCGCGACCGCGATGGCGCAGCTCGAGGCGATCCAGCGTCTGGCGAAGATCCGCAGCCGGCACTGAGCCGCGCCGCGTATCCCGCGAAAGAAAGCAGCCTTCGGGCTGCTTTTTTTTCGCCCGGCTTTTTCGTCTGTTTTTTTGCGGGCCGGATCGTATCGTCCGGTCGTGCTATTTCACCCGCCCGCCGCGATTCGATGTCAGAGTGTCGTCAGCGGAGCGCGGCATCATCCGCGCTGAGGGCGTCCGTCGCGATCGTCGCGGCGGAGGCGCGCGCGCAGCAGGCAGGCGCAGCACGCGCGCGGGCCGATCAGACAAAAACGGACGGAGACATCGATGGCAGCAGACCTTGGCAAGGGGGCGCTGATCGCGCCCGAAAACGGACTGTCCTACGTGCGCGGCGCGACCGACGTGCCGCTATCCGACGCGACGATCGGCCGGTTCCTGCTCGACACGGCCGGCCGCTTTCCCGACCGTCCGGCCGTCGTGTTTCGCGAGCAGCAGGTGCGCTGGACCTGGCGCGAATTCGCACACGAGGTCGACGTGCTGGCCGCGGGGCTCGCCGCGCTCGGGATCGTGAAGGGCGACTGCGTCGGCATCTGGTCGCCGAACCGCAGCGAATGGCTGCTCACGCAGTTCGCGACCGCGCGGATCGGCGCGGTGCTGGTCAACATCAATCCGGCCTACCGGCTGTCGGAGCTCGAATACGCGCTGAACAAGGTCGGCTGCAAGGCCGTGATCGCAGCCGAGCGCTTCAAGAGCTCCGCATACGTCGAGATGCTGCAGACCATCGCGCCGGAGCTCGCGACCGCGACGCCGGGCGACCTGCATGCGGCGCGCGTGCCGAGCCTGCGCACGATCGTGTCGATGGGCGAGGTGGCGCCCGCCGGCATGTTCCGCTTCGCGGACGTGATGGCGCGCGGCCGCCGGGCCGTCGATCCGGCGCTGCTCGATGCGATCGGCGCGACGCTCGCGGCCAACGATCCGATCAACATCCAGTTCACGAGCGGCACGACCGGCAGCCCGAAGGGCGCGACGCTCACGCACCGCAACGTCGTCAACAACGCGCGCTCGATCGCGATGGCGATGCGTTTCACCGAACAGGATTCGCTCTGCATCCCGGTGCCGCTCTATCACTGCTTCGGGATGGTGCTGGCCGTGCTCGCCTGCGTGTCGAAGGGCGCCGCGATGGTGTTTCCCGGCGAAGCGTTCGATCCGGTCGCGACGCTCGCGGCAGTGGCCGAAGAACGCTGCACCGCGCTGCATGGCGTGCCGACGATGTTCATCGCGGAGCTCGATCATCCGGAATTCGCGAGATTCGACTTGTCGACGCTGCGCACCGGGATCATGGCCGGCTCGCCATGCCCGATCGAGACGATGAAGCGCGTCGTCGCGCAGATGCATCTGTCCGAAATCACGATCGCGTACGGGATGACGGAGACGAGCCCCGTGTCGTTCCAGAGCTCGACCGACGATCCGCTGGAAAAGCGCACGACGACGGTCGGCCGCATCCAGCCGCATCTCGAAGTGAAGATCGTCGATCCGGGCGGCAACATCGTGCCGGTCGGCGCGACGGGCGAGCTGTGCACGAAGGGCTATTCGGTGATGCTCGGCTACTGGGATGACGACGCGAAGACGCGCGAGGTGCTGGTCGACGGCTGGATGCATACGGGCGACCTCGCGACGCTCGACGAGGACGGCTATTGCAACATCGTCGGCCGCCTGAAGGACATGGTGATTCGCGGCGGCGAGAACGTCTATCCGCGTGAGATCGAGGAATTCCTGTTCCGCCATCCGAAGATCCAGAGCGCGCAGGTATTCGGTGTGCCCGATGCGAAGTACGGCGAGGAGCTGTGCGCGTGGATCGTGCTGCGCGCGGACGAGCAGATGACCGAGGACGACGTGCGCGCGTTCTGCAACGGGCAGATCGCGCACTACAAGATTCCGCGCTATATCCGCTTCGTCGACGAACTGCCGATGACGGTGACGGGCAAGGTGCAGAAGTTCGTGATGCGCGAGCGGATGATCGACGAACTGAAGCTCGACGTGCAGAAGACTGCTTGAAGGGAGACGGTGCGAAAAAACGTGGCGGCCTGTAGGTCGCTACGTTTTCGATGGACGAAAAAAAGCGGGCTTATTAGCCCGCTAAAAACCACACGCTACGGGGTTAGCGCGAGGAGACCAAAGATGAAACCGGATCCGGCGGGGGCCGGAAACGACTCCAACAGGGATGCCCCTCGGAAGGGCTTCGGTACGTGACCGACTGGCTCGCAGCGCTTCGCGTCCGCTCACACTTGGCACACGAGACCGCATCCGTGTTGAAACCGTTGAGGCCCATTGTGGGCGAATTAATGACCCGTGGCGGTAACAAAGTGTTTCAGGTTGTAACGCCCGCCAGATAAGGCTTTCCGGGATTTTTTGCTGTTTTCGGGGTCCTGAAAAAGGTCATATTTACCCATCTTTTCCACAGAGTTTTCATCGTATGCGCATCACGCGTTTTTCCTGCGTTTTCGCGTCAGTGAATTGCCCATTTGCACGCGTGAATGTGCATCGCGCGATAGATACCGCGCATGAGGATTCATTCGTCAGAAAGATTTTGAAACGTGATCGGCGCACGCGGTAGTCGGCCATTCGGCCAATTTTCGCGGTTTTACGCCGGTCGGCGTCACCGCAATCTGTAACGGCGGGGCGCCGGCCCGGCTGCAGAACACACCGCTTTCAGTCTTCATCGGCGGCAACAACGGGGACGATTTCCATTATTGACCGCCGAGGCCGCACGCGCTCGCGACTACTTCAGCCGACTACTTCAGCCACTTGTCCGCAATTGCCTGGTATTCACCGGTGGACAGCGCGAGATGCAGCCACTGGTCGACGTATTGCTGGAACACGACGTCGCCGCGCGGCACCATATACGCCTTCTCGCCGAACTGGAACGGTTTGTCCGGATGCACCGAGCAGAGGCCCGGATTCAGCTTTTGCTGCAGCAGCGTCTCGGACGCATCCGTCACCATCACGTCAGCCTTGCCCGCGAGGATCTGCTTGAAGATCGTCACGTTGTCCGGATAGACGCTCAGGTTCGCATGCGCGAAGAACTGCTTCGCGAAGCGCTCGTTGGTCCCGCCCGGATTCACGATCACACGCGTATCGGGCCGGTCGATCTGCGCGACGGTCTGGTACTTGTCGGCATCCGCGCAGCGCACGATCGGCGTCTTGCCGTCGACCACGTACGGCTGCGTGAAGAACACGCGCTTCTGGCGCTCGAGCGTCGTCGACACGCCGCCCACCGCGATGTCGCACTTCGCGACGAAGTCGTGGGTGAGGTTCGGCCAGCTCGTCTTCACGTAGTCCGCCTTCACGCCGAGCGATTTCGCGAGCGACTCCGCCATATCGATGTCGATGCCCTCGAAGCGGCCGTCCGCGCGGTAGTACGAATACGGCTTGTAATCGCCCGTCGTGCACACGCGCAGCGTGCCGCGCGCGAGCACGTCGTCGAGCCGCGAGCCGGCGGCCGCGGCGCCCGCGGGCGCGGCCGTGGCCGTGGCCGCTCCCTGCGCGTGCGCGGCAGCGCAGCAAAACGCGGTGGCAGTGGCGAGCGCGGCAAGCGTGGCGAGTGTCTTCATCGTCTCCTCCTTCGTTTCGTTCGATATGAGCGTCCGATCATAACGGAGCCATCGCGCGCGTCATATGGCCGCCATCGCATCGGCATGCGCAGCCCGATCGCGGCTGTCCGGTAAAATGCCGCTTTGCCTTCGCTTCGTCGCTCCTACCGTGGCCCATAACCTGCTCAACGACACCTTCCTGCGTGCGCTTCTGCGCGAGCCGACCGACTACACGCCGATCTGGCTGATGCGCCAGGCCGGCCGCTACCTGCCCGAATACAACGCGACGCGCGCGCGCGCCGGCAGCTTCCTCGGTCTCGCGAAGCATCCCGACTACGCGACAGAAGTGACGTTGCAGCCGCTCGAGCGCTTTCCGCTCGACGCCGCGATCCTGTTCTCGGACATCCTGACGATTCCCGACGCGATGGGGCTCGGCCTCGACTTTCAGGTCGGCGAAGGGCCGAAGTTCGCGCATCCGGTGCGCACCGAGGCCGACGTCGCGAGGCTCGCGGTGCCGGACATCGAGGAGACGCTCGGCTACGTGACGGGCGCCGTGCGCGAGATCCGCCGCGCGCTCACCGACGGCCAGGGCCGGCAGCGCGTGCCGCTGATCGGCTTCTCGGGCAGCCCGTGGACGCTCGCGTGCTACATGGTCGAAGGCGGCGGCTCGGACGATTTCCGTACGGTGAAGTCGATGGCGTATTCGCGCCCGGACCTGATGCACCGGATCCTCGACGTGAACGCGCAGGCGGTGGCCGCGTACCTGAACGCACAGATCGAAGCGGGCGCGCAGGCCGTGATGATCTTCGATACGTGGGGCGGCGCGCTGGCCGACGGCGCGTACCAGCGCTTCTCGCTCGACTATATCCGCCGCGTGGTGTCGCAGCTCAAGCGCGAGCATGACGGCGAGCGCGTGCCGGTGATCACGTTCACGAAGGGCGGCGGGCTGTGGCTCGAGGAGATCGCGGCGACCGGCGTCGACGCGGTCGGGCTCGACTGGACGGTCAACCTCGGCGCCGCGCGCGAGCGCGTCGCGGGGCGCGTCGCCCTGCAGGGCAACCTCGACCCGACGATCCTGTTTGCGCCGCCGGCCGCGGTGCGCGAACAGGCGCGCGCGGTGCTCGACAGCTACGGCAACCATCCGGGCCACGTGTTCAACCTCGGGCACGGCATTTCGCAATTCACGTCGCCCGATCACGTCGCCGAACTCGTCGACGAAGTCCATACCCACAGCCGCGCGATCCGTAGCGGAGCGGCGGGCTGAACGCAAGCGCCGTCATGCTGCGCTGCGGGATGACGATGTTTCGTTTTTGAAACTAAACAGGACGCAACCCCGCTCCCGTTGCCGATTCGGTGCTTGTCAAGACTTGACTTATACACATTTTCCACGTTGCAGCGCGGTAGAGCCCCGTATCGGTCAATTTGTCTCGCTATGGTTGGGTAATTTGAATAGCAGCCTTATGGAATAAGGCTTCGCGGGGCACCGCCGGAAGCGGCGAAAAACAGCGGAAAGCACGGCCCGGCGCGCGTTGCGGCCATTGAGCGGCGAGTTCTCAACAAAGTTATCCACAGGCTGGGCAGGGTATACGGCGATTCCTAATGCGAATCCAAAACTTAGCGCCGAATCTGACGTTTTACTTTAAGTTCGCCGCCGCGATGCGGACGCGGATGCCGGCCGTCCGTATGCTGCGTCCCGCCGCTGCCGGAGCGCGCGGATGAGCGGCACCTACCTGCGCGTGGCGCTCGACCATCCGCTCGCGACCCTGTTCGACTACCGCTGCGACGCGCAGCCGGTGCCCGTGCCCGGCACGCTCGTGCAGGTGCCGTTCGGCAAGCGGCAGGCCGTCGGGCTTGTCTGCGAAGTCACCACTCACACCGAGGTACCGCCGACGCGGCTGCGCGCGGTCGATGCGATCTGCACGGAGCTGCGGCCGCTGTCGGCGGACTGGCTCGCGCTCGTATCGTTCGCCGCCGACTACTATCAGCGCGGGCGCGGCGAAGTCGCGTTACCGGCGCTGCCGCAGGCGCTGCGCGACGCCGGGCGCTGGGGGCGGTTGCTCGCGCCCGAAGTGCGCTACCGGCCGACCGAAGCCGGCCGCGCGGCGCTGCCCGACGCATTGCCCGCGCGCGGCGCCGCGCTGCGCCGGCTCGCGCAGGCGCTGGCCGATACCGGTTCGTTGACGCTGCCCGACGCGCGTGCGCTGCATCCGAAGGCTGTCGCGACGCTCGACGACTGGGCGGCACGCGGCTGGGTCGACGTCGAAGAGATCGGCTGGGCCGATGCGCCTGTGGCCAACCCTGTGGATAACCTGTCGACAAGCAGTGGACGCGCTGTGCCGCCGGCGTTGACCGACCAGCAGGCCGAAGCGCTCGACGCGATCCGCGCGGCGCAGGGCTTCGCGCCGTTCCTGCTGCACGGCGTGACGGGCAGCGGCAAGACCGAGGTCTATCTGCATGCGCTCGCGTCGCTGCTCGACGCGCGGCCGGACGCGCAGGCGCTCGTGCTCGTGCCGGAAATCAACCTGACGCCGCAGTTCGAGGCCGCGTTTCGCGCGCGCTTCGCGGGCGCGCTCGCCGACGATGCGATCGTCACGCTGCACAGCGGGCTTGCCGAAGGCGAGCGGGCGCGCAACTGGCTCGCCGCGCACACGGGCCGCGCGCGGATCGTGCTCGGCACGCGGCTCGCGGTGCTCGCGTCGATGCCGACGCTCGCGCTGATCGTCGTCGACGAGGAGCACGAGCCCGCGTACAAGCAGCAGGAAGGATTGCGCTATTCGGCGCGTGACCTGGCGGTGTGGCGCGCGAAGCAGCTCGGCATCACTATCGTGCTCGGCTCGGCCACGCCGTCGCTCGAAAGCTGGTGGCAGGCCGAGCAGGGGCGCTACACGCGGCTCACGCTGTCGCGCCGCGCGGTGGCCGACGCGACGCTGCCGACCGTGCGGCTGATCGATCTCGAAGAGGAGCGGCGGCGCGGGCGCGCGTCGATGGGCGGGCTGTCGGGGCCGCTCGTCGCAGCGCTGAAGGCGCGGCTCGAACGCGGCGAACAGAGCCTCGTGTTCCTGAACCGGCGCGGTTATGCGCCGCAGCTCGCGTGCGACGCATGCGGCTGGGTGGCCGGTTGCCCGCGCTGCAGCGCGTACGTCGTGCTGCACAAGCCCGAGCATGCGCTGCGCTGCCATCACTGCGGCTGGGAAGCGCGGATTCCGCGGTCGTGTCCCGAGTGCGGGAACGTCGACATCGCGCCGCTCGGGCGCGGCACGCAGCGCATCGAGGAGGCGCTCGCCGAGGCCGTGCCGGGCGCGCGGATCCTGCGGATCGACGCGGACAGCACGCGCCGCAAGGGCAGCGCGCAGGCGCTTTTTTCCGACGTGCACGCGGGCGAGGTCGACATCCTGGTCGGCACGCAGATGATCGCGAAGGGGCACGACTTCCAGCGCGTGTCGCTCGTCGGCGTGCTCAATGCCGATACCGCGCTGTTTTCGCACGACTTCCGCGCGAGCGAGCGGCTGTTCGCGCAGCTGATGCAGGTGAGCGGCCGCGCGGGGCGGGCCGGGCTGCCGGGCGAGGTGATGGTGCAGACGCGCTACCCGCGTCACGCGCTGTACCACGCGCTCGGCCGGCAGGATTACGTCGGCTTCGCGAATTCGCAGCTCGGCGAGCGTCGCGACGCGCACCTGCCGCCGTTCGTCTACCAGGCGTTGCTGCGCGCCGAAGGGCGTACGCTCGACGCGGCGCTCGCGTTCCTGCTGCAGGCCGCGGCCGCGTTGCCGGGGCTGCCGGGCGCCGAACGCGTGACCGTGTACGACGCGGTGCCGATGACGATCGTGAAGGTCGCCAACGTTCACCGCGCGCAGTTGCTCCTCGAAAGCGCATCGCGGGCGGCGCTGCAGCATGCGCTGCGCGCATGGTTGCCGGAGTTGCGCGCGCTGAAGGGCGTGCTGCGGTGGAGCGTCGAGGTCGATCCGCTGGATATCTGAGCGGCACCGCGCGGCTGTCGCGCGGGGCGTTGCCTGACACGGGAAGCCCGGGCCGCCGCGCGCCCGAATCGTCTCCCGTCTCGCGCCCGGCGCCCGCACCCCACCGCGTCACACCACCCAGTGCAACCCGTTTTCGACTGCTTCCGCGTATGCCGAAGGTTGCACACGCGTACCGAATCGCCCCGATCAGGGAAAACACCGAGCCCCCGACCACGGGCAACCCCTAGGTTGCAACCTCATAAGTAGCTGATTATATTGACTAACTTATGGGTGCAACCTCTCTCTCAATTTGGTTGCACCTTTTTATTGCGTGCCGTAGGATTTCGCGCATCCTCTTACACCATACTGCCGGGCTCGCACCGGCGCACGAACCCACCATGGCAAGCACGACTCTCGGCGTCAAAGTCGACGACCTTCTCCGCTCGCGCCTGAAAGATGCGGCAGCGCGTCTCGAGCGCACTCCCCACTGGCTGATCAAGCAGGCGATCTTCGCGTATCTCGAGCGGATCGAGCACGGCCAGTTGCCGCCCGAGCTGTCGGGCCACAGCGGCGTGACGGAGCTCGCCGACGGTCAGGCCGCGGACGGCGACGACGACAACTCGCCGCATCCGTTCCTCGAGTTCGCGCAGAACGTGCAGCCGCAATCGGTGCTGCGCGCGGCGATCACGGCTGCGTACCGCCGGCCGGAACCGGAGTGCGTGCCGTTCCTGCTCGGCCAGGCGCGCCTGCCCGCGAACCTGCAGGCGGACGTGCAGGCGCTCGCGACGAAGCTGGTCGAGGCGCTGCGCGAGAAGAGCTCGGGCGGCGGCGTCGAAGGGCTGATCCACGAGTTCTCGCTGTCGAGCCAGGAAGGCGTCGCGCTGATGTGCCTCGCCGAAGCGCTGCTGCGCATTCCCGATCGCGCGACGCGCGACGCGCTGATCCGCGACAAGATCAGCAAGGGCGACTGGCGCTCGCACGTCGGCCACGCGCCGTCGCTGTTCGTGAACGCGGCGACCTGGGGGCTGATGATCACCGGCAAGCTCGTGACGACCAACAGCGAAGCGGGGCTGTCGTCGGCACTCACGCGCCTGATCGGCCGCGGCGGCGAGCCGCTGATCCGCAAGGGCGTCGACATGGCGATGCGCCTGATGGGCGAGCAGTTCGTCACCGGCGAAACGATTTCCGAGGCGCTCGCGAACAGCCGCAAGTACGAAGCGCGCGGCTTCCGCTATTCGTACGACATGCTCGGCGAAGCGGCGACGACCGAAGAGGACGCGCAGCGCTACTACGCGTCGTACGAACAGGCGATCCACGCGATCGGCAAGGCGGCCGGCGGCCGCGGCATCTACGAAGGCCCGGGCATCTCGATCAAGCTGTCGGCGCTGCATGCGCGCTACTCGCGCTCGCAGCAGGACCGCACGATGAGCGAGCTGCTGCCGCGCGTGCGCGCGCTGGCGCTGCTCGCGCGTCGCTACGACATCGGCCTGAACATCGACGCGGAAGAAGCCGACCGCCTCGAGCTGTCGCTCGACCTGCTCGAGGCGCTGTGCTTCGATCCGGATCTCGCGGGCTGGAACGGCATCGGCTTCGTCGTGCAGGGTTACCAGAAGCGCTGCCCGTTCGTGATCGACTACCTGATCGATCTCGCGCGCCGCAGCCGTCACCGCCTGATGATCCGCCTTGTGAAGGGTGCGTACTGGGATACCGAGATCAAGCGTGCTCAGGTCGACGGCCTCGAAGGCTATCCGGTCTACACGCGCAAGATCTACACCGACGTGTCGTACCTCGCATGCGCGAAGAAGCTGCTCGCGGCGCCGGACGCCGTGTATCCGCAGTTCGCGACGCACAACGCGTACACGCTGGCCGCGATCTACCAGCTCGCGGGCCAGAACTACTACCCGGGCCAGTACGAATTCCAGTGTCTGCACGGGATGGGCGAGCCGCTGTACGAGGAAGTCACGGGCCGCGACAAGCTGAATCGTCCGTGCCGCGTGTATGCACCGGTCGGCACGCACGAGACGCTGCTCGCCTACCTCGTGCGCCGTCTGCTGGAAAACGGCGCGAACACGTCGTTCGTGAACCGCATCGCCGATAAAACCGTGTCGGTGAAGGAGCTGGTCGCCGATCCGGTCGACGAAGCGTCGAAGATCGTGCCGCTCGGCGCGCCGCACGCAAAGATCCCGCTGCCGCGCCACCTGTACGGCGACGAGCGTCCCAACTCGATGGGCCTCGACCTGTCGAACGAACACCGTCTCGCGTCGCTGTCGTCCGCGCTGCTCGCGAGCGCGCACCACCCGTGGCGCGCGGCGCCGATGCTCGCCGACGACGCGCTCGCCGACGCGCCGGCGCGCGACGTGCGCAACCCGGCCGACCAGCGCGACCTGGTCGGCACGGTCAGCGAAGCGACGTCCGAACACGTGAGCGCGGCGCTCGCGCACGCGGTGGCCGCCGCGCCGATCTGGCAGGCCACGCCGGTCGATGCGCGCGCCGATTGCCTGGTGCGCGCGGCCGATCTGCTCGAAGCGCAGATGCACACGCTGATGGGCCTGATCGTGCGCGAAGCCGGCAAGTCGCTGCCGAACGCGATCGCCGAGATCCGCGAAGCGGTCGACTTCCTGCGTTACTACGCGGCGCAGATCCGCGGCGAATTCTCGAACGACACGCACCGTCCGCTCGGCCCCGTCGTCTGTATCAGCCCGTGGAACTTCCCGCTCGCGATCTTCATGGGCCAGGTGGCCGCGGCGCTCGCCGCCGGCAACACGGTGCTCGCGAAGCCGGCCGAACAGACGCCGCTGATCGCCGCCCAGGCCGTGCGCCTGCTGCGCGAGGCCGGCGTGCCGGCCGGCGCGGTGCAGCTGCTGCCGGGCACGGGCGAGACCGTCGGCGCGGCGCTGGTCGCCGATCCGCGCACGCGTGCGGTGATGTTCACGGGCTCGACCGAAGTCGCGCGCCTGATCAACAAGACGCTCGCCGCGCGCCTCGACCCGGACGGCAAGCCGATTCCGCTGATCGCCGAAACGGGCGGCCAGAACGCGATGATCGTCGACTCGTCGGCGCTCGCGGAGCAAGTGGTCGCGGACGTGATGCAGTCGTCGTTCGACTCGGCCGGTCAACGGTGTTCGGCGCTGCGCGTTCTGTGTCTGCAGGACGACGTCGCGGACCGCACGCTGACGATGCTCAAGGGCGCGATGCACGAGCTCGCGCTCGGCAACCCGGACCGGCTGTCGACCGACGTCGGCCCGGTGATCGACGGCGAAGCGAAGCAGACGATCGACACGCATGTCGCGGCGATGAAGGACAAGGGCCATGCGGTCACGCAGCTGCCGATGCCGGACGCGTGCGCGCACGGCACGTTCGTGCCGCCGACGCTGATCGAGATCGGCAGTATCGACGAGCTGAAGCGTGAAGTGTTCGGCCCCGTGCTGCACGTGGTGCGCTACCGCCGCAGCCAGCTCGACAAGCTGCTCGAGCAGATCCGCGCGACCGGCTACGGGCTGACGCTCGGCATCCACACGCGGATCGACGAGACGATCGCGCACGTGATCTCGAATGCGCACGTGGGCAACATCTACGTGAACCGCAACGTGATCGGCGCGGTGGTCGGCGTGCAGCCGTTCGGCGGCGAAGGGCTGTCGGGTACGGGGCCGAAGGCCGGCGGCGCGCTGTACCTGCAGCGCCTGCTCGCGACGCGTCCGTCGGGGCTGCCGCGTTCGCTCGCGGAGTCGCTGATCGCGGACGGCGCGGCCGATGGCGACGCGCGCGGCAATCCGGCGGCAGCGCTCACCGCGCTGCGCGACTGGCTGATCGAGCAGCGCGAGCCGGCGCTCGCCGCACGCTGCGACGGTTACCTCGCACAGGTGCCGGCCGGCGCAACCGCGGTGCTGACCGGCCCGACGGGCGAGCGAAACACGTATACACTCGGCCCGCGCGGCACGGTGCTGTGTGTCGCGGCCACGCCGGGCGGCGCGCGCGCGCAGTTCGCGGCGGTGCTGGCGACCGGCAACCGCGCGTTGTTCGCCGGCGCGGCGGGCGAGGCGCTGGTCGCCGCGCTGCCGGCGTCGCTGAAGGCGCACGCGGCCGTGCGCAAGCAGGCCGACGCGCCGTTCGACGCGGTGCTGTTCGAAGGCGACAGCGACGAGCTGCAGACGCTCGTGAAGGACGTCGCGCAGCGCCCGGGGCCGATCGTATCGGTGCAGGGCGTGTCGGCGGGCGCGTTCGAGAACGGCGACGCGGAAGACTACGCGCTCGAGCGGTTGCTGACGGAGCGCTCGGTGAGCGTGAATACGGCCGCGGCGGGCGGCAATGCGAATTTGATGACGATCGGCTGATCATCCTTGCCGTTCGGATCAAACAAAGGAAGCGGCCAGGCGATCCCGAAGCCGCTCCATTTACCCTGGTACCAAGGAGATGCTATGCAACACACGATGAAAAAAGTGGCAGGCGCGACGTTCGTCGCGGTCATGTCGCTGGCGGGGACGGCCCATGCGGACGACGTGAAGATTGGTTACGCAGGGCCGATGACGGGCGCGCAGGCGCACTACGGCAAGGATATGCAGAACGGGATCGTGCTCGCGCTGGAAGACTTCAACGCGACGAACCCGAAGATCGGCGGCAAGGCCGTGAAGTTCGTGCTCGACACGCAGGACGACCAGGCCGACCCGCGCACGGGTACGACGGTCGCCCAGAAGCTGGTCGACGACGGCATCAAGGGCATGCTCGGCCACTTCAACTCGGGCACGACGATTCCGGCTTCGCGCATCTACGCGAACGCGGGCATTCCGGAAATCGCGATGGCGACGGCGCCGGAATACACGCAGCAGGGTTACAAGACGACCTTCCGCATGATGACGTCCGACACGCAGCAGGGCTCGGTGGCCGGCACGTTCGCGTCGAAGGATCTCGGCATGAAGAAGATCGCGATCGTCGACGACCGCACGGCCTACGGCCAGGGTCTCGCCGACCAGTTTGAGAAGGCCGCGAAGGCCGGCGGCGCGACGATCGTCGACCGTGAATTCACGAACGACAAGGCTGTCGACTTCAAGGCGATTCTGACGAAGCTGAAGGCGGCGAAGCCGGACCTCGTCTACTACGGCGGCGCGGATTCGCAGGCTGCGCCGATGGTCAAGCAGATGAAGGCGCTCGGCATCACCGCTCCGCTGATGAGCGGCGAAATGGTGAAGACGCCGACGTTCCTGAAGATCGCGGGCAACGCGGCCGAAGGCACGATCGCATCGCTGGCCGGCCTCCCGCTGGAAGAAATGCCGGGCGGCAAGGCTTACGCCGACAAGTACAAGAAGCGCTTCGGCGAAGACGTGCAGACGTACTCGCCGTACGCGTACGACGGCGCGATGGCGATGCTGAACGCGATGAAGAAGGCCGATTCGACCGATCCGGCGAAGTACCTGCCGGTGCTCGCGAAGACCGACATGGCCGGCGTCACGTCGACGCACGTCGCGTACGACGCGAAGGGCGACCTGAAGAACGGCGGCATCACGATGTACAAGGTCGAGAAGGGCGACTGGAAGCCGCTGAAGAGCATCGGCGGGAAGTAAGCAGCCTGATGTGGAGAGCGGGCGGCGGCGCGATGCGTCGTCCCGCGATTCATGCGAAAAAGCCACCGGGCCGTTGGGCCGGGTGGCTTTTTCTTTGGTGAGCCACGGCCGGTAGGGCATAGGAATCTTGCAGGCCACGGTGCAGCGGGGGCGCCGCATGCGTACGTCGATACCGCATCGCTGTGGCCGGCGGCATTATGACGTTACTTGCCGTCGCAGCACTTGTTAGGGCAGTCGGGCAGGAAGGAAATTTCCACACGCCGTCCATTGTCCACGTCGCCATGCGAATAAACGCGGGCGCTCTTCTTGATGGTCCCGCGTAAAAAACCTAATTCCTCCAACAGCGCATACGCGGTTTGCAATCTCGATTGCGCAAGGGCCGGTGCTTCCGGTTCGCTTTCCTCGGCATGGCCGCTGATCAGCGTCGTTTCTTTGGTTAGGTGATTTGCATAATTGATTTTTTGGTCGACTACCCATTTTGCAATGCGGACGATCTCGGAATTCGATATGTGCGAGCTATCTCTCGAAAAGTAGATGTCGAAATTCTCGCTGGCGATGCATGCGAATACCGGATTGGAGGTGAGAAGGCTTATGCCAAGAATAAACTTAAGCATTGTAGATAACGTATCCTGCAATACTGTCGGCATTGTTGATTGCTTGATTCGGATTTTCGGCTCCAAACGTCAAGCATTCCTCCATGAAATATCTGTGATCCTTGGTTCCCATTGTATCGTCGAAATGACTCACTTCATGAATCAGCGTGGAAACTACGGAATCCTTTTCCCATGAGAAATCTCGCATTGTGCAAAAATCGGGATGTATTGCAATCGTATGAGTTGCAGTGTCCGGTGAGCAAACTGATGCTGCAACTCCCGATTTGTTTGGATTTGGAACGCATCCAATGTGTTTGAATCGCTCGCTATCCCATCGCGTGAAATTGTAGCCTGTGAGTGACTTTAGTACGCGAGCGATTGCGGCTAGACCTGCTAATAGCGCTATGCGGGTGCTCTCATCGGCTCTGCCGAACCACTGTAATACACGTGCCTTGTCAGCGTGGGACCAGCGCTGCAAATCTTCGATTCTTTTTTCGACAAGAGAAACGGATCGATCGCGCTTAATCAATACCATTTCACGGAATTCCTTGTTTGTCATGTTGTGACATATTCTTTCGGTATTGATTGTTACCTCCACCATCGACCCAGGATTGGTATTGGTGACTGCACCTGAATGTACTAGGAACCATTCTCCGCCGTCGTTTACATCAAAATTTTTCATTGCTTCAATGTTCCATCGTATAGATTTTCAGAGTTGCCAAGACGTCGGTGGCGATCCGATGTGTTTGCCCGGCCGTATCCGTGGTGCCCGTGAAAATCTGGCCGGTGTCGGTAACGATTCGGTAGCGGATGTTCGCGAGCGGACGGCGGGAGCCATC
>NZ_JAGIQE010000027.1:0-96521 GCF_017815075.1 Burkholderia sp. AcTa6-5
GCAGCGCTTCGCGACCGACTGGATGTGGACTTACAATCACGACCGCCCGAACATGGCCCTGGGCGGATTTACGCCGAAGCAGCGGCTGGCCATGGCCGCTTAGTTTCTACTTCTGAACCCCGTGGAAAACGGGGGGATTACCGTTCTACCACATCATACCCGGCGTATTGAGGGAGCAACGAGCGGCACCATCGCGCGGTGGGATCGAAGGGGCCACGCCGTGTGCGGCAATGGTGGCATGACGCGGTTTAGTGCCGTAGACCCCGTCGCTTCGAGTTCGACGCGTATGGTCGGCGGATCTGGAAGCTCAATGGCAGTTATCCCCGGTCCGGACGTTGTGGGAATCTATACTGACGGTAGCGCCGCTGTAGTGCCACCGGCACAAGAACAGGGATTATGGAATGCCAAATGAGATTTTGAATAGTATCGATTCGGAGATATCCAAGCCGGGATTTTTCGATTTTTTTATTGGCCTGGATTTCGATGACCTACTTGACAAAAGGAACGCCGCATCATTCGACGATCTCTGGATGCAGGCGTTTAACGAGGTCGATGGACTCGACCTCGTAGCCGAAGACAAGAAATTCTTGGATTTTATTAGAGAGAAGGCATTCAAGCTCTCGTTTCGAGCCTCGGGAAATTCCGACATCGCGGGAAGAGTTTCAGACGACGTCGAACTGATCGCAAAGAGCATGTTGGCCGGGAAACCGGATAGTTGGCCAGTTAAGGCTTTGTGGAGCGGCTATAAAAAAGGGGGATTCCCTGCTGAATGAGGGCGATGGATAGGCCCACGCTCAGCACAAGTGGGATCCACAAGCGCGCGCTCAAAAGCCTTGCATTGGCTACACAAGTATCGAGCCCAGCGCATATCGTCGGGTCCGAACTCGTGGAAGTGTTTCAAATCGTCACGTTCGGATTAATCGTGTTCCGAATAGATGGCGCAGGCGTCGACTTGCTCGCCATTACCGTCAACACGCGCAATAACCAGAAAGGTGACCAAGCCGCATACCTATACCCAATGGCTAACGTACGCTCAAATGCGTGCCAATGATGGTTTAATGAGCAATGTCCAACTGATGATGATCGTGTTGCCTGCAGTGCGCGCGAACGGAAGTGCCACACGCGCTGATCCTCTACCGAAGCATCGTTTCCACCGATTCACCAACAAAGGAGGAATCCGAACTATAAAAACGCCGCGGTAAACGAGCGCGGGCCGCAAGTGCTACCAACACTCACGACCCGCTAACCACAGTCAACTAAGAGAGAGTTGCCCATGGCTAAGCCGAATCATAAAGCACGACCACCGAAGACGGAACGTTTCGTCACGATCCAGGAAATGTGGGGTACCCCGAAGACCATGGATCCGAGGCCGGAGACGTTTTATCCGTACATGAAGATCGGTGGAATGTGGCTGATCAACGATGCGTGTTTTGTTCCGGGCCGCAAGGCGCGGATCGATATTGAGCCGGGCAGGCTGATCATCACGCAGCTGTAAGCGCAACGCCGCGGGATGCGGCCGCGCTGTGCGACGTCGCGCAGCGCGCCGGACAGGGTAGAGCAGCCGCAAGCGGCAGCCGCCCAAAACCACGCATCACCAAGCGATATCGCAAGACGACCGCGACGTCCCCGCACCGCCGGTAGCCGTGCATTTCGTCCCCGATCCGTTGTCGTAGAACGTCCGCGTCTCCGGCTGCGGCACCGACGGATCGAACGGATTCGGCGCCCCGTGCGGACCACGTGGCGCATCGTACGGCCGCTGCGGCGCATACGAGCCGACACTACCAGCCGGCCGAGAGCCATTCGCGCGCAGGTATTCATTCCAGTTCTGCTCGCGCTGCTCATATCCAGGCACTGCGCGGCCAAAACTATCGCTCCCGCCCGCGCCAAGCGCGACGCGGTTCGGAGCCGAGACAAAATCGGGTTCGTGTTTAAAAGAAGGCGGCGATGCCACGAGCGCATCGCTTGTCACCCGCACCGGCCGCGTATCAGGCGTATCGAACGGGCTCCGTTCGTCAGGCGCAGCGAACTGCACCCGTCGACGGCCCACACGTGCCGCATGTCCATCATCCCGAGCAGCCGCACGCCGTTCCGAGCGAAACACATTGGCACCGGCCGACCGATCGGTCAGCGCATCGCGTCCTGAAGCATGGGAAGCAGAAACAGAAAGCGCGCAAGCGATCGCGGCGGCGGCGGAAGACAAGCGAACAGGGCAATTCATGGGCGATCCGAAGCAGGTGATGTGCATTGAACAAAACGGCAGATCACTGGCTGGCGGCTGGGCGACGAGGGGGCGTCGAAGCGGCCCTGAAGCGACTGCAAGGCGCGGCGGGGGCGACTTGCAGGGGAGGCTGGCTGGATTGCAGAAGCGAGCCCGTATTATTTCATGGAAATCTCAAAAACCTTTCAATCGCACTAGCTTGGTTTGCAAACAGAAAGATTTTCCGTCTCATCGAGCGCCCCGTCCTGGTGCGCGTTCGCACAATCGTCAGTTGATTGATTTTCCCCAAGCAGCCCCTCGGTAGCCCGAAAAATACGAAACCGAGAACCGCCCCTCGCCAAACACCAAGCCCAGCAAGGAACACACCCGATCCCCCCACCGAATAGCAACCCGATTGCACCCAAAACAACCGCCCCAGCCTCCCGGAAGTTGCACCCTCATCGCCACCCACCCATCTCAAAAACCTACGTGTTTTCCCTCAATCGACAGGCATTTTTGACAGACGATTGAAAAACGCCCATATAATTTCGGCTGCCTTGCCAATGGCTGTCGGACCATCCCTCCGAACGAGCGATTTGGCAAGCGGGGCAGGCGAAACGCTTGCGCAATGCAAGACGCATCACGATGTCTTTCCGAACCAGACGTCCCCTTCGGGGACTGCAAGAGCCGGGCCCCGCTACGCAACATTCCGCTGGAGTTCCGTCTTCTATGTGTCTCGGGCGTGTCCTCTGTCCTCGCCCCGGGTGCTGTTCGATTGCGCAAGTCATGCCGCCTTTGCCCGTATGACTAAACAACATCGAGGAGCTCCCAGATGACGCTGTCCCGTCTTACGTCCATTTCCGTCGCCGCCGTGCTGTTCGCCGCCGGCGCCGCCGCCGCGCAAGCGGAAACCGTGAAGATCGCCATCGCCGGTCCGATGAGCGGCTCGGTCGCCCAATACGGCGACATGGTGAAGGCCGGCGCGCTGACCGCGATCGAACAGATCAATGCAGCCGGCGGTGCGGGCGGCAACAAGTTCGAAGTCGTGCTGATGGACGACGCGTGCGAACCGAAGCAAGCCGTCGCCGTCGCCAACAAGATCGTCAGCCAGAAGATCAAGTACGTGATCGGCCACGTGTGCTCGGGTTCGACGATTCCCGCGTCGGACATCTACGAGAACGAAGGCATCGTGATGGTCACGCCGTCGGCCACCGCGCCGCAGCTGACGGAAGGCAAGAAGCGTCACTTCATCTTCCGCACGATCGGCCGTGACGACCAGCAAGGCCCGGCTGCCGCGCACTACATCATCAACAACGTGAAGCCGAAGAAGGTCGCGGTCCTGCACGACAAGCAGTCGTACGGCCAGGGCATCGCGTCGTCGGTGAAGAAGGACCTCGAAGCCGCGAAGATCCCGGTTGTGCTGTTCGAAGGCGTCAACGCCGGCGATTCGGACTACTCGGCGATCATCACGAAGCTGAAGTCGCAAGGCGTCGATTTCGTCTACTTCGGCGGCTACCACCCGGAAATGGGCCTGCTGATGCGCCAGGCGCGCGAGCAGGGCGTGAAGGCGACGTTCATGGGGCCTGAAGGCGTGGGCAACAAGGACGTGACGGCGATCGCCGGCCCGGCTTCGGAAGGCATGCTCGTGACGCTGCCGGCCGACTTCTCGGCCGATCCGGCCAACGCGGCGCTCGTGAAGGCATTCGCGGACAAGAAGCGCGACGCGAACGGCCCGTTCCAGATGCCGGCGTACGCAGCGGTGAAGATCATCGCCGACTCGATCGCGGGCGCGAAGACGACCGACCCGACGAAGGTCGCCGCGTACATGCACAAGACGACGTTCGACACGCCGATCGGCAAGGTCGCGTATGACGCACAGGGCGACCTGAAGGCGTTCAAGTTCGTCGTCTACACGTGGCACAAGGACGCGACGAAGACCGCCGCCAAGTAATACGGAGTACCCGCCCGCGCACCCGCCCTGTCCGAAACCCGGACGGGGCGGGTGCGTATTGGTCGCGCCTCTGACCCGTGCGCGCCAAAGGGCGGCCCGAGACGACACCGTGCGTTGCGCGCGGCCGACCGCCGTGATCCGGCGGCGGCACGCGACGCAATGCCAACGGGAGCTTCCCGCACATGACTGACTTCCTTCCTCAATTCGCCCAGCAGCTGGTCAACGGCCTGACGCTGGGTGCGATCTATGCGTTGATCGCCATCGGCTATTCGATGGTCTACGGCATCATCGGCATGATCAACTTCGCCCACGGCGAGATCTACATGATCGGCGCGTACGTGGGCCTCGTGACCCTCACGGCGATCGGCATCTCCGCCGGCTATCCGCTGCCGCTCGTGCTCGGCGCCGCGCTGATCGTGTCGGTGATCGTCACCGGCCTGTACGGCTTCGCGGTCGAGCGCGTCGCGTATCGTCCGCTGCGCGGCGGCCCGCGCCTCGTGCCGCTGATCTCCGCGATCGGCATGTCGATCTTCCTGCAGAACTACGTGCAGATCGGCCAGGGCGCGCGCGACGTGTCCGTGCCCGTGCTGATCTCCGGCGCGTTCGAGATCCATCTCGGCGGCGACTTCGACGTGACGATTCCGTATGCGCGCCTGTTGATCGTCTGCGTGACGCTGGTGCTGATGATCGCGCTCACGCTGTTCATCTCGCATTCCCGGATGGGCCGGGCGTGCCGCGCGTGCGCCGAGGACATGAAGATGGCGAACCTGCTCGGCATCGACACGAACCGCGTGATCTCGTTCACGTTCGTGCTCGGCGCGATGCTGGCGGCCGTCGGCGGCGTGCTGATCGGGCTGACGATCGGCAAGCTGAATCCGTATATCGGCTTCGTCGCGGGCATCAAGGCGTTCACCGCCGCGGTGCTCGGCGGGATCGGCAGCATCCCGGGCGCGATGCTCGGCGGCGTGCTGCTGGGTCTGGCCGAAACCTTCGCCGCAGGCTACATGCCGGCCGAGTACAAGGACGTGGTCGCGTTCGGCCTGCTCGTGCTGATCCTGCTCTTCCGCCCGACCGGCCTGCTCGGTAAGTCGGACATCGAAAAGGTCTAAGGGAGACGCAGATGAGTCAAGTCATTTCCGTTCGCCGCCCGGCCGCCGACGCATCGGTCGGCCAGGCGCTGAAGAATGCGGTGGCCGCCGCGATCCTGACGGCGATCCTCACGATTCCGGTGCTCGGGCTGCAGTTGAAGCTCGAAGGCTATCAGGTCGTGCTGACGCCGCACTGGCGCCCGGTATGGATCGCGGTCGCGGCCGTGTTCCTGTTCCAGTTGTTCAAGCCGTGGCTCGTGCGCGCGAAATCGGCGGTGAAGCTGCCGGCGATGCCCGCGATGGGCGCGCAGCAGCAGCGCGCGATCATCTGGGTGCTGCTCGCCGTTGGCCTCGTGTGGCCGTTCTTCGGTTCGCGCGGCGCGGTGGACGTCGCGACGCTCGCGCTGATCTACGTGATCCTCGGCCTCGGGCTGAACATCGTGGTCGGTTTCGCGGGGCTGCTGGATCTCGGCTATGTCGGGTTCTACGCGGTCGGCGGCTATACGTATGCGATGCTGAACCAGTATTTCGGATTGTCGTTCTGGGAATGCCTGCCGATCGCGGCGATCGCCGCGGCGACGTTCGGCTTCCTGCTCGGCTTCCCGGTGCTGCGTCTGCGCGGCGACTATCTGGCGATCGTCACGCTCGGCTTCGGCGAAATCATCCGCCTGCTCGCGAACAACCTGACGAGCCTCACCGGCGGCCCGGACGGCATCTCGAGCATTCCGAAGCCGACGGTGTTCGGCTTCGAGATGGCGCGCAGCGCGAGCGTCGAAGGCGCGAAGACCTTCCATGAACTGATCGGGCTGGAATACAGCGGCGAGCACATGGTGATCTTCCTGTACCTGATCGCGCTGGTGCTGGTCGGCTTCACGCTGTTCGTGACGAGCCGCCTGATCCGCATGCCGATGGGCCGCGCGTGGGAAGCGCTGCGCGACGACGAGATCGCATGCCGGTCGCTGGGCCTGAACCCGACGCGGATCAAGCTGTCGGCGTTCACGCTCGGCGCGGCGTTCGCGGGGATCGGCGGCGCGTTCTTCGCGGCGCGTCAGGGCCTCGTGAATCCCGAATCGTTCACCTTCATCGAATCGGCGCTGATCCTCGCGATCGTCGTGCTCGGCGGGATGGGCTCGCAGCTCGGCGTGATTCTCGCGGCGATCCTGCTGACCGTGCTGCCGGAAGTCGCGCGCGGGTTCGCCGAATACCGGATGCTGATCTTCGGTCTCGTGATGGTGTTGATGATGATGTGGCGTCCGCAGGGCCTCTTGCCCGCGAGCCGTCCCCACGTGGAGCTGCCGCAATGAGCGCGAATACGGAACTGTTGAAGGTCGCCGGGCTGCAGATGCGCTTCGGCGGGTTGCTCGCGGTGGACGGCATCGATTTCGACGTGCGCCGCGACGAGGTGTTCGCGATCATCGGGCCGAACGGCGCGGGCAAGACCACTGTGTTCAACTGCGTCGGCGGCTTCTACAAGCCGACCGGCGGCGACGTCGTGCTCGACGGTCACGCGATCGCGGGCCTGCCGAGCCATCAGATCGCGTTGAAGGGCCTGGTGCGCACGTTCCAGAACATCCGCCTGTTCAAGTCGCTGACCGTCGTCGAGAACCTGCTCGTCGCGCAGCATCGCAAGGTGAAGGCCGGGTTGCTGCACGGCCTGTTCGCGACGCCTGCGTATCGTCATGCCGAGAAGGAAGCGCTCGAACGCGCGGCCGTGTGGCTCGACCGGATGGGGCTGACGGCGGTCGCCAACCGGCCGGCCGGCACGCTGTCGTACGGGCATCAGCGGCGTCTGGAGATCGCGCGCTGCATGATCACCGAGCCGCGCCTGCTGATGCTCGATGAGCCGGCGGCCGGCCTCAACCCGCAGGAAAAGATCGAGCTGCAGCACCTGATCGACACGCTTCGCCGCGAATTCGGCGTATCGGTGCTGCTGATCGAACACGACATGAGCCTCGTGATGGGCGTGTCCGACCGCATCCTCGTGATGGAGCACGGCCGGCCGATCGTGATCGGCACGCCGGAAGCGGTCCGCAACGACCCGCGCGTGATCAAGGCGTATCTGGGGGAAGAGTGATGCTGAAGCTGGAACAGGTCCATACGCACTACGGCGCGGTCGAGGCGCTCGCGGGCGTGTCGATCGAGGTGAACAAGGGCGAGATCGTCACGCTGATCGGCAGCAACGGCGCGGGCAAGACGACGCTGATGATGACGGTATGCGGCACGCCGCGCGCGTCGTCGGGCCGCGTGCTGTTCGAGGGCAACGACATCACCGCGATGTCGACGCACCAGATCATGCGGCAGGGGATGGCGATCTCGCCGGAAGGGCGGCGCGTGTTCCCGAGCCTGACGGTGCTCGAGAACCTGAAGATGGGCGGCTTCTTCGCGAGCCGTCACGAGATCGACGACGGCATCGAGCACGTGTTCAAGCTGTTTCCGCGCCTGAAGGAGCGCGCGGCGCAGCGGGCCGGCACGATGTCGGGCGGCGAGCAGCAGATGCTGGCGATCGGCCGCGCGCTGATGAGCAAGCCGCGGTTGCTGCTGCTCGACGAACCCACGCTCGGCCTCGCGCCGCTCGTGATCGCGCAGATCTTCGACATCATCCGGACGATCCGCGACGAAGGCGTCACGGTGTTCCTCGTCGAACAGAACGCGAACAAGGCGCTCGGCGTGGCCGATCGCGGCTACGTGCTCGAAACGGGGCGCGTGGTGCTGGCCGACACGGGCGCGAACCTGCTCGCGAACGACCGGATCAAGCAGGCGTATCTCGGCGGTTGATCGACGGGACGCCGCCGGCCTGCAACGGGCCGGCGGCGCAGCCGTCGTCTTGCAGGGAACATGTGGCCGGATTGGCTTCGTTCGCTGCAAATTCGGCTACATGGGCCCAAACGCGGATCGAACGAAAGCGGCGAGGTTGCCCGACCCGCTTACGCATGCAACGCCAGCCCTTTCACCGCCTTGTCGACGGCCTTCTTCGGCCCGTGCAACGCCAGGCCGACCAGATCGGGATTGTCCGCATCCTCGGCGCGAAACGCTTCGCGGTTGGCCGTATCGTGCCCGGTCGAGAACATCGCGCGCACGTAGGGCACGATCATTAGCTCGCGCGACAGCGCCTGCCGGTGCGCGGCCTGCAACCCGTTCAGGTCCGCCGCGAACACCATCATCGGCTGGCCGAGCATCCGGCCATAGCGGCGCCCGGCGGCATCCTCGTAAGGCTCGCCGAGTGCGTCCGGCGCACCGGCCGCGACACCCGTCGCGAGAAACGCGACCACGTTGAGTTTCTGCCACGCGGCGAGATCGTCGCGCACGATCAGCGCTACTTTGGTATCGAACATGCTTGCTCCTGGTTGGAGCGCTCATGATCGGACGTCGTGCGCGATCAGTCTGGAACGTTTGTGCAGAGTTGCCGGTATGCGGCCGGCGTGATCCGGTACGCGCGGCGGAACCAGCGGCCGAGGTGGCTCTGGTCCGCGAAACCGACGTCGGCGGCCGCCTGCGCGGGCGTGCGGCCGGCGGCCAGCAGCCTGCGCGCGGCGCGCAGCCGCAAGCGCACGAGGTACGCGTGCGGCGACGTGCCGAACGCGCGCTGGAACATCCGCGTGAGCCGGAACCGGTCGATGCCGGCGACGCTCGCGAGTTCGTCGAGGCCGATGTTGTCGTCCATGTGTTCGTGCAGCAGGTCGCGCACGCGGACGATCGCGGGCGGCACGACGCCGCTTTCCAGCGCGGGCGGGCGGCCTAGCTGGCTGCCGAGCCGCATCAGCAGGCGGTCGAGCGTCTGGTCGCGCGCGAGCCGGCCTTCGTTGTCGTGGAGCGCGAAGAACGCATTCCGGATCGCGTCGACGAGGCCGCGATCGTCGACGAGCGTATGGCCGAACGTGGCTTCGACGCTGCCCAGGCCCGGCAGGTCGAGCCGGCGCGCGGCGCGCTCGACCCACGTTTGCGGCAGGTACAGCATCCCGTACGTGAAGCCGCCGGCTTCGGGCGCGTGGCCGTCGTGCATCGCGCCCGGCTCGATCAGGATCGCGCGGCCCGGCACGCTCGTATGCAGCGAACGATGGCACTGGAAGCGCTGCACGCCCTGTTCGGTGAAGCCGACGAGCATGTCGTCGTGATCGTGCGCATCGTACGCATGGCCGTTGAAATGCGCGTGCAGGCTTTCGATGCCGGTCTCCGCGTCGCGACGCGCGACGAGCCAGTGGTCGGTCGTGCCGGCGGCCTTGGCGTCTGTCGTCATCGGGGGCCTCGACCGTCGTCGCGGCGTGACGCAACGGGGTTGCAGGTGGCGGAACAGAGAGGGCGGGTGCGGTTCATGATTCGCTCACCGTCGCCTGTTCGTCGCGCGCATATTGCGCGGGCGGCCGGCCGACGTGCCGCGCGAACGCGACGCTGAAGGTGCTTGCCGAGCTGTAGCCGACGCGCGCCGCGATTTCGGCGATGCGGCCTTCGTTGCGGCGGAGCAGATCCTTCGCGAGCGCCATGCGCCACGTCAGCAGGTATTCCATCGGCGCGACGCCGACCGCGCGGCTGAAGCGTTCGAAGAACGTCGAGCGCGACAGCGCGGCTTCCTTCGCGAGTTCGACGATCGTCCACGGGTGCGCGGGGCGTTCGTGCATCCGCCGGAGCGCGGCGGCGAGGCGACTGTCGGCGAGCCCGCGCACGAGCCCGGGCGACGCGTGCGTGCCGGTCGTGAACCGCATCGCCTCGATCAGCAGCACTTCCAGCAGACGCGCCAGCACGATCTCGCGGGCCGGCCGTTGCGCGCGCGATTCGTCGCGCACCAGTTGCACGAGGGTAGTCAGCCGCGGCTCGCCGCGTACGTGCACGAAGCGCGGCAGCAGCGACACCAGCAGTGCCGCATCGGGCGAACCGAAGCTGCAGTTGCCGGCCATCATCCGCGTGTCGACCGGGTTCGCGGGGTCGCCGATCCGGTATTCGCCGGGCTCGATCATGACGGGCGGCGCGGTCTCGACACCCGGCGGCGGCGGTTCGAGGCTCGACATCGCGACGCCGTAGGCGGCCGGAATCAGCATGAAATCGCCGGCCAGCAACTCGATCGGCGCGTGCCCGTCGATCGCGATCCGGCAGCCGCCGTCGAGGACCGCGCAATAGAACGGCTCGCCGGCGACCGTGCGGTTGATCGCCCACGGGCTCGCGCCGCGCACGTACTTCGCGTACCGCGCGCCCGGTTGCAGCAGCGTCACGACTTCGGTCAGCGGGTCGATCATCGCCGGACTCTCGCAAAAGAAAAGCGGATTGTCGATTGTAGCGAATACGGCGCCGGCCCTCTATCGTACGAACACATGCTCAACACACCCGAGGAGTTCGCATGAAAACCGCATTGATTACCGGCTGTTCTTCCGGCTTCGGCCTCGAAATCGCCCGCCATTTTCTCGCGCGCGACTGGCAGGTCGTCGCGACGATGCGCACGCCGAGCGACGACGTGCTGCCGCCGGCGGAGCGCCTGCGCGTGCTGCCGCTCGACGTGACGAACGCGGACAGCATTCGCTCCGCGGTCGACGCTGCCGGCCCGATCGACGTGCTCGTCAACAACGCGGGCTTCGGCGCGGCCGCGCCGGCCGAACTCACGCCGCTCGACACGGTGCGCGCGCTGTTCGACACCAACACGATCGGCACGATCGCGGTGACGCAGGCCGTGCTGCCGCAGTTTCGCGCGCGCGGTGCCGGCGTGGTCGTGAACGTCACGTCGAGCGTGACGCTGAAGGCGCTGCCGCTGGTCAGCGCGTACCGGGCGAGCAAGGCGGCGGTCAACGCCTATACCGAATCGATGGCGGTCGAACTCGAGCCATTCGGCGTGCGCACGCATCTCGTGCTGCCGGGCCGCGCGCCCGATACGCGTTTCGCGGACAACGCACGGGGCAACATGCACGGCTTCGAGCACGAAGCGTATGCAGACTTCGTCGGCAAGGCCGTCGCGCGAATGCTCGATGCGTCGGGGCCGATCACCCATGCGCAGGACGTCGCCGAAGCCGTGTGGCGCGCGGCGACCGATCCGTCGAGCCCGATGCGCATTCCGGCTGGCGCCGACGCACAAGCGTGGGCGGCGGAAGCGGGTTGAACGATCGGAACCCGTCGCGCCGGCAGGTTGAGCCGGTGCGACGGACCGAGTGAGGCGGTGAAGAACGTTAAAGCGCGCGCGTGATCGCCTGCTCCAGCAGCGACAGGCCGAGGTCGATCTCGTCTTCGCTGACGGTCAGCGGCGGTGCGATCCGGAACACGCCGCCCATGCCGGGCAACTGCACGATGTTCATGCTGAGCCCGAGCTTCATGCACTCGCGCGTGATCTTCGCGCCGAGGCCGTCCGCCGGCTCCTTCGTGCGGCGATCCTTGACGATCTCGACGCCGAGCAGCAGCCCGCGCCCGCGCACGTCGCCGATGCAGTCGAAGCGCTCCATCAGGTCGAGCAGCCCGCGCCGCAGCCGCTCGCCCATCGTGTTCGCGCGCGCGACGAGGCCGTCGCGCTGCACGACGTCGAGCACGCGCAGGCCGACGGCGGCCGGCAGCGGGTCGGACACGTGCGTCGTGTAGAACAGGTAGCCGAGTTCGTGCGCGCGTTCCTCGATGGCCGCGGACGTGACCATCGCCGCGAGCGGCAGCCCGGCGCCGAGCGTCTTCGACAGCGTCAGGATGTCGGGTGTCACGCCGTCGCGCTGGCACGCGAACATCGTGCCGGTGCGGCCGACGCCCGTTTGTGCTTCGTCGAGGATCAGCAGCATCCCGCGTGCGTCGCACTTGCGCTTGAGCGCGGCCATATAGCCTTCCGGCAGCTCGATGATCCCGCCCGAACTGAGAATCGGCTCCGCGATGAACGCGGCGAGGTTGCCGCTCGACTGACGGTCGATCAGGTCGAACGCGTAGTCGAGTTCGGCGAGCGGGTCGTACGCGCCGTTGCGCTCGAAGCGCGGCCGGTACGCGAACGGTGCCGGAATCGCGAACGAGCCGACCGACGCCGGTCCGACGCCCTTGCGGCCGGCGCTGTACGTGGCCGACGCGGCGGCGCCCGTCATCCCGTGCCACGACTGCGCGAAGCCGACGATCTCGTACTTGCCGGTGACGAGCTTCGCCATCCGGATCGCCGCCTCGTTCGATTCCGCGCCGGTGCTGAGCAGCAGTGCGCGGTCGAGTCCGGCGGGCGTGATATCGGCGAGGCGCGTCGCGAGATCGACGACCGGCCGCGACAGCATCCCGCTGAACAGGTGATCGAGCTTGCCCGCGTATTCGCCGATCACGGACACGATCTCCGGATGGCTGTGGCCGAGTACCGCGCTCATCTGGCCCGACGTGAAATCGAGGATCGCGCGGCCGTCGGCGTCGTACACGAAGCTGCCTTTCGCGCGCTCGACGATCATCGGCTCGAACGTGCCGCCGTAGCGGACCAGATGCTGCCTGGCGTTGCGCCAGAAGGTTGCGTCGTCGTTCAGGGACATGGGCGTCTCCGGGCAAAAGGGCAGGGATCGCTTGCAGTCTAGGCGCGCGTCTGGTTTGATGGAAACGAATAGTTCTAATGCAAGCTAGAAAAGGGGCTAATACCTTGGCGCTTTCGCTCGAAATCGACCTGCTGCGCTCGTTCGTCGTGATCGCCGAGGTGCGCGCGTTGAGCCGCGCGGCCGCGCGCGTCGGCCGCACGCAATCCGCGCTCAGCCAGCAGATGAAGCGGCTCGAGGAAGTGGTCGACCAGCCGCTGTTCCAGCGCACCGGCCGTGGCGTGGTGCTCACGCATCCGGGCGAGCGGCTGCTCGTGCATGCGCAACGCATCCTGCGGCTGCACGACGAGGCGATGGCCGATCTGTGCGGCACGGGGCTGTCGGGGACGATCCGGTTCGGCTGCCCGGACGATTACGCGCAAGTGTGGCTGCCGTCGCTGCTGCGGCAGTTTTCGAGCCAGCATCCGCAGGCGATCGTCGAAGTGGTCTGCGGGCCGACGCCGCGGCTCGTCGAACAGCTGGAGAAGCGCGCGGTCGATCTGGCGATGATTTCCGTGCCGGACGACGGTGCGACCGGCGACATCATTCGCCGCGAGCAACTGGTCTGGATAGGCTATCCGGGGCTCGATCCCGCGCATTTCGATCCGCTGCCGCTGGCGCTGTCCGATCGCGATACGCTCGATCACGTTGCCGCGTGCGACGCGTTGAACCGCGCCGGCCGCGACTATCGCGTCGCGTATGCGAGCAGCAGCCTCGCCGGGCTGATCGCGCTGGTGCGTTCGGGGCAGGCGTTCGCGGTGATGACACAGACGGCCGTGCCGGCCGACGTCGCGATCGTCAACGGCGATCCGCATTTGCCGCCGTTGCCGGCGGTGGGCATTACGCTGCGGTTCGACCGGAAGCGACCGTCGCACCTGACCGCCGCATTCGCCGACCATATCCGGCAAACGCTGCCATTGCTTTGACGGTCGACGCGGATCAGTCGACCATCGACGAGGCCGACATCTGCGTGCGGCCACGCGTCTGCGCGGCCGCATCGCGCACGCGGATTGCCGCCTGCATGCCCGATAGCTTCAGTTCGGTTTCCTGATATTCGTTGCCCGGCTCGGACTCGGCGACGATGCCGCAGCCCGCGAACAGCGCCGAGCGCGATCGTCGTCGGGCGTCGCATCAAGCACGGCTCAACCGCCGCGCGGCCAGCAATGCGACGGCGAGCAGCACCGCGACATACGCGGCGACGCTCGTCCACGCGCCGCGTTGCCAGAATGCGCCGCCGACCGAGCCGAGCACGCTCGACCCGACATAGTAGGCGAGCAGATACAGCGACGCCGCATGCCCTTTCGCGGCGCCCGCGAGCGCGCCGACCCAGCCGCTCGCGACCGAGTGCGCGACGAAGAAGCCGATCGTCACGAGCACGATGCCGACGACGATCGCGACGAGCGAGTGCGACAGCGTCAGCGCGAGGCCCGCCGCGAACACGACGATGCCGCTGACGAGGACCGGCGCCCGCCCGAGACGATCGGCGAGCGCGCCGGCGCTCGACGACGACACCATCCCGAACAGATAGGCCCCGAAGATCAGCCCGCAGGCGGTCGGGCTCAGGTTGAACGGCGCCGCCATGAGCCGGAACCCGGCGTAGTTGTAGATCGTCACGAACGCGCCCATCACGAGGAAGCCGATCGCGAACACGAACGGCAGGCGTGCGTGACGCAATTGCGCGTGCCACAGCCGCAGGTGGTGACGCAGCGTCAGGTCGGTGCGCTTCACGAAGCGTCGCGACGCCGGCAGCAGCATCACGAACGCGAGCGCCGCGAGCAGATCGACGACGCCGATCGACAGCATCGCCGTGCGCCACGAGAAGTGCTCCTCGAGCGCGCTCATCCCGATCCGTCCGATCATGCCGCCGAACGCGGTTCCGCCGACATAGAGCCCCATCGAGAAGCCGAGCCCGTCCGCGGCGATTTCTTCCGCGAGATAGGCCATCGCCACCGCCGGCACGCCGCCCAGCGCGAAGCCTTCGAGCGCACGGCAGACGAGCAGCAGGTGCCAGTTCGGCGACAGCGCGGCGAGCAGATTGAACAGCGCGGCCAGCGTCATCGACACGAACATCAGCCCGCGCCGCCCGACCCGTTCGGATAGCGCGCCGGCGCACAGGATCGACACCGCGAGCATCCCGGTCGACAGCGATAGCGACAGCGAACTCGACGCCGCGCCGACGTTGAATTCGCGGGCGAACGCGGGAAGCAGCGGCTGCACGCAGTACAGCAGCGAGAAGGTAGAAAAGCCGGCGAGGAACAGCGCGAACGCGATGCGCTTGTACGCGGCCGAGCGCGGGGACACGCCGGCCGGCAGCGCATCGGGCGCGGACGGTTGCGTACCGGGCATGGAGCGGGAAATCGAAGCGGAGGACATGGGGCACTCGATGTGCGACGGAATACACGAATTCTTGCGCACGGTCATGTATATGTCCAATATATGAAATGAACCGCAGTACTATGTTTTAACACTGGCTCACGCGCCAACCCGACTCACACCGCGAGGTCACGTCACGCATGGAACTCCGGCATCTCCGCTACTTTCTGGCCGTCGCGGCCGCATCGAATTTCACGAAGGCCGCCGAAACGCTCGGCATCGGCCAGCCGCCATTGAGCCAGCAGATCAAGGCGCTGGAGAACGAGCTCGGCGTGGAGCTGTTCAAGCGGACCGCGCGCGGCGCCGAGTTGACGCTGGCGGGAGAGGTTTTCGCGGAAGAGGCGCGACGCGTGCTCGACGATGCCGAGCGCGCGGCACGGGCGGCGAGACGCGCCGCGCGCGGGGAAACCGGCCATTTGCGGGTTGGCTTCACCGGGACGGCCGCGTTCAATCCGAAGGTGTCGGATCTGATTCGCCGCTTTCGCGAGGCGTTTCCGGATGCGGAGCTGACGTTGCAGGAAGCGACGTCGGGTGTGCTGCTGGAGGCGCTGGAGGCCGGGCGCCTCGACGTCGCGATCGTGCGGCCCGAGCGCCGCGTGGCCGCGACGCTGCGGGTAGCCGACTGGGACGAGGAGCCGATGTTCGTCGCGCTGCCCGTCGCGCATCGGCTGGCGCAGCGCCGGCGCATCGAGCTGGCGGAGCTGGCCGACGAGTCGTTCGTGCAGGTGCCGCGCGCGGCCGGCGGCGCGCTGTTCGACGATATCGTCGCCGCGTGCAAGGCCGCCGGGTTCGAGCCGCGTATGGCGCAACCGGCGCCGCAGATCGCGTCCGCGGTGACGCTGGTGGCGGCGGGCCTCGGCGTGTCGGTCGTGCCGAAGGCAATTACGCAGGTGCAGGTTCCCGGGGTCGTATACCGGCCGTTCGCGGGCAACCGGTTTCGCGCGAGGCTGGCCATTGCGTCGCGCTGCGACGAGCCGTCCGCGGTGGTGCGGAATTTTCTGCTGCTCGCGTAGCGGGCAACAAAAAACCCGCGAAGCCATCTGCTGTCGCGGGTTTCTGAAATGCGGGAATGCGAGGAAAACGCATCTGGTGCCGACGGCGAGACTCGAACTCGCACAGCTTTCGCCACTACCCCCTCAAGATAGCGTGTCTACCAATTTCACCACGTCGGCACTGCAAGGGGCGCAATTCTAACGTCACATTTCGCATTTGTGAAGGGGGGGATGACAAGGTCGTGTAAGGGCACCTCGTCGATCCCGGTAGAATTCGTCCGATCGACCCGACGGGTCCCCGCAACCGCCCCCCGTTTTCTCCCCGTGACCCACACCCTCGAACAACTGCAGGCCGGCCAACTGTCGGGCGCGCGGCAACTGAAGCTCGCGTGCGGACTGACCGAATTCCCGCGCGAGATCTTCGAGCTGGCCGACACGCTCGAAGTGCTCGACCTGACCGGCAATGTGCTGTCCGCGTTGCCCGACGATCTGCCGCGGCTGCATCGCCTGCGCATCCTGTTCGCGTCGGGCAACCGCTTCACCGCGTTCCCCGACGTGCTCGGCGCGTGCGAACGACTCGACATGATCGGCTTCAAGGCGAACCGGATCCGCACGGTGCCGCGCGGCGCGCTGCCGCGTGCGCTGCGCTGGCTGATCCTGACCGACAACGCGATCGACGAACTGCCGGCCGACATCGGCGACTGCGCGCGGTTGCAGAAGCTCATGCTGGCCGGCAATCGGCTGCGGGCGCTGCCCGCGGAAATGGCCGCGTGCCGCGCGCTGGAGCTGGTGCGCCTGTCGGCGAACCGGCTGCCCACGTTGCCCGACTGGCTGCTGCGCCTGCCGCGTCTTGCGTGGCTCGCCGTGGCCGGCAACCCGTTCGGCGCGGCGCCGGAGGCCGCGGCGTCCGCCGGGCCGGACGTCGCGGAGATCGACTGGGCCGCGCTGTCATGTGAACGGAAACTGGGCGAGGGCGCGTCGGGTGTCATTTATCGCGCGCAATGGCGGGCGGACGGCCATCCGCCGCGGACGGTCGCGCTCAAGCTGTTCAAGGGCGCGGTGACGAGCGACGGCCTGCCCGATTGCGAAATGGCCGCATGCCTGCATGCCGGCCGCCACCCGTATCTGATCCCGGTGATCGGCAAGGTGCGCGGGCATCCGGACGGCACGCACGGCCTCGTGATGGAGCAGGTCGATCCCGCGCTGACGAACCTCGCCGGGCCACCGAGCTTCGCGTCCTGCACGCGCGACGTCTATGTCGCCGATACCAAATTCGATCCGGCGCACGCGTTGCGGATCGCGCACGGCATCGCGTCGGTCGCCGCCCATCTGCATGCGCGCGGCATCATGCATGGCGACCTGTATGCGCACAACGTCCTGCACGACGGCGCAGGCGGCGCGTTGCTCGGCGATTTCGGGGCGGCGTCGCTGTACGACGTGAACGAGCGCACGCGCGGCGCGAGGTTCGAGCGGCTCGAAGTGCGCGCGTTCGGCTATCTGCTCGGCGAATTGCTCGAGCGCTGCGAACCGCACGCCGGCGCGCTCGATGCGCTGGCGGCGGCGTGCATGAACGAGGACGTCGACGCGCGGCCGTCGTTCGACGAGATCACGGCCGCGCTGGCCGCTCGCATGGGCTGATGGGGGCGGCTTACGCCTGCCGCGCGGTCAGCAGCTTGATACCGAGCCCGACGAACAGCAACCCGCTCGCACGCTTGAGCGCGCGCACCGCGCGGCTCATGCCGACGCCGCGATGCAGGCAGCGCACGCCGGCCGAATAGACGCTGTGAACGACCACGACCGTGCACGCGATCGTCGCGTACATCACGACGAACTGCAGCGCGAGCGGGCGATCGTGCACGACGAACTGCGGCATGAACGCGGACAGGAAGATCATCGTCTTCGGATTGCTGCCCGACACGAACAGCGCTTCGCGGAACAGCTTCCGGCGATCGGGCACGGCGAGTTCCGCCGCGCCGCTCGATGCGACGCCGGCCTGGCGGTCGCCGCGCAACTGCCGGACCCCCAGAACCATCAGGTACGCTGCGCCGATCACCTTCATCGCGACGAACAGCGGCGGCATCGCCGCCAGCACCGCGCCGACGCCGAGCGCGACCAGCAGCACGACCACGCCCTGCGCGACGAGGTTGCCGGCGATCGTCGCGGCGGTGCCGTGCGCGCCGTAGCGCACCGTGTTGCGAATCACGAGCAGCACGTTGGGGCCCGGCGACAGCGTCGTGGCGAGATAGGCTGCGGCAAACAGCATCCAGGTCTGAACGGACATGCGGCGCTCCGAAAGGCGGTTCCGGCGGTCGGGATGAAGCGATGATCGCACGCCAATAATGGCGCGGGCCGCTACCGCCGGAACCGTGCGGTCGCCGCGCGTCAGCGCGCGTCGCGCATGCAGTACGCGGGAATCGACGGCGGCGTATCGATGGCGGCAGGCCGTGTCATCCACGCGATCCACGCGGCCCATAATCCGCAGGCGATCAGCACCGCGACGTTCAGCGGGGTCCGGTAGCGGACGATCAGGTCGGCCAGCGGCAGGCGGTTTTTCATGTGCCTCTCCTTCGGTCGTGAGGTCGGCGGCGTTACTGGCCGGCGTAGGTCGGCGCCTTCGCGTCGCAGGTCACGGACACGGTCGAGCCGTCCGCGAAGTGCAGCCGAAGCGGCACCTTCGCGCCGGGCGCGACGGCCTGGCGCGGTTCCTCCAGCATCACGTGATAGCTCTTCGGCTTGAACGTCAGCGTGCCGTGCGCCGGCACGACGACCGAGTCGACGTGCACCATCTTCGCGGTGCTGCCGCTCGTCTGCGTTTCATGCACCATCGCCATCCCGTAGGCGGGCGTGTCGATACCGGTCAGCGTCGCGGGCGCGTCGCCGCCGTTCTTCAGCGTGAAGTAGCCGGACGACGGCACCGTCGCCGGCATCGTGCGGATCCAGCACGCATCGGCCTGGATGGCGGGTGCGGCGAAGGTGGCGGACGCGTGCAGCGCCAGTGCCATGGGCAGGGCAGTCGGAAGAGGGCGTTTCATCATTTGTTCTCCTTATCGGGTGCGATGCCGACGGCATCGATGCGAATGCGGTCGGCATGGGGCGCCGATGCGCATCGCGTGCGTGACATGCGTTACTTCAACGTGAATACATAGCGGCCGTGCGTGCGATGGCCGTCGCTGGCCACCGCGATCCACGCGACGGTATAGGCGCCGGGCTTCAGGCTCGCCAGTGCGACGTGCATCCGCTTCCGGTTGCCGGCGTCGACGGCCGACTTCCCGTCGACGACCGATTGCCCTTGGCTGTCGGTCACGGCGATCGAGCTGAACGCGGGCTCGAGCGCTTCGCCGAAATCGATCGTGACTGCGTGCGGCGCGCTCGACAGCGTGGCGTTGGGCGCCGGGTCCTGCATTTTCGGGAGCGCGTGCGCATGCGCGGCGTGGAGGGCGACGAAGCCGAGTGCGGCGAGTGCGCCGCGAACGAAAGTAGCGGTTTTCATGGCTGGGTGTGCGAGTAACGAATCGGATGGAAAAAGACGGATTCGACGGACGGCTGCGCGAGCGGCATCGATGTCGGCGGCGCTTAGCGCGGACGTGCGAGGGCGCGCATTCGCATGCGGGCGAATGCAGGCACGGCAATCCGAACCGGTGGCGGCCAACCGCGCACCCGGCACGACGCCGCGCGCAGCAGGGTGAGACATGATCGTCCTTCGAAACGTGACATGTCGCGCACGCGGGCGGCGTGCGCGGGCGACGCGATGCACGACGGCATCACGCGCAATGGCGACGGATCAGGACGTGAACGGCGGCGCGCGCGGTTGCGCGGCCGTGAGCGGCAGCGCGCGGCGCAGGCTTTCGAAGCGGGTTGCCGCGCGATGCTCGATCGCGTGCACGCGGGCCGCGAACGTCAGTTCGGGAGCGGGCAGCGCGGGCGTATGGGCAAGCAGGCTGCAGTAGCCGCATGCCTGCAGATGGGCCTGCAGGCTTTTCGTCGACGCATCGGCGGAGCGGTCGCCGGCGGCCGGCGCGGCCGAACAGTAGCCGGCCAGCAGCGCGTCGATGCGCCCCTGCGTGGTCAGCGCCTGCGAGATTGTCGGCGCGAGCGCCGTCATCAGGATGGCGAACATCCCGATCAGACTGCCGATCTTCCGGAGGCGACGACTCAGCATGCGATGCACGGCGGCGGGTGGACTGACGATGCGGGCGATTATGCCACGCACGTCGGTTCGCCGGTCGGCACCCACCTGCGGCATCGCGGCGCGCTATGCGTGCAGCGCCAGATACTTCGCGATCAGTGTCATCTGCGCGGCCCAGCCCTGGTCGTTCATGTCGCGTGCCGTCGCGCGACGCGCTTCGATCAACTGGTCGAAACCCGTTTCGGTGACCGTGAGCAGCGTGCCGCCGGCTTGTGCCGCGAGCGTGAACGTGACGAGCGTCATCGGTTCCGACGCGTAATCGACATTCGGATCGATCGCGAACGGATGCCAGCGAAACGAGAACAGTTGCTTGGGTTCGATACGGTCGACGACGATTTCGAACACGGTGCCCGCATAGGGCTCCTGCGCCTTGGCGACGTCGTCGTCGACGCGGGTCGGCGTGATGCGACCGAACAGCGACTGGCCGGCCTCGAACGGGCCGTCGAACGACACGCCGAACCACTGGCCGAATTCGCCGGAGTTGCTGACGGCTGCCCACACGCGGTCGGGCGACGCGGCGAGCAGCGCCTGTTTTTCGATGCGATCGGTTTGCTGGACCATCATGTTCTCCATGCAGGATCGAGCGTTGCAGAACGACGCGCGCGGCCGCGCGCCGCGTCTAGTCGAGCATGGCTGCGTCGGGCACGTCGAGCACGAGGTCCGACGTCGCGACGGCCACGCACGGCAGCGTATAGCCGTCGGCTTTTTCGTCGCGGGAGAGCCCCGGCCATTCGATCGTGTAGCGTACGCTGCCGCTGACGATCCGGCAAAGGCAGCTTCGGCACGTGCCGTTGCGGCACGAGCGCGGCAGCGACACGCGTGCGAACGCGGCGGCTTCGAGCACGGTCAGCGTATCGGGTGCGTCGAAGCTTGCGCCGAGCGGCTCGATGCGCACGACGGGCGGATGTTCTGGATCGGTCATGAGTGAAGCGGGCGGCGGTTCGGCGGCAACGCGCCAAGCATACCCGAAGCCGCCGGCGGCCGACGGCCGCCAGCCGCGTGCGTCAGTGCCGCCGCAGATACCGGTACACGGTGTTGCGGGCGAGGCCGAGCTCGCGCGCGGCCGCCGATACGTTGCCGCCATGCCGCGCGAGCACCGCATCGATCATCGCGGCCTGGTGGCTGTGCAGCGTCGTGCCTTCGCGTTTGCCGACCGATGGGATCGATGCGACCGGTATGGCTGCCGCCGACGTAGTGGCCGCATCCTCGCAGTCGAGCCAGAAATCGTCGGGCAAATGCGCGAGCGTGATCTCGGCTTCGTCTTCGGCGAGCATGCCGGCCGTGCGTAGCACGTTGGTCATCTGCCGCAGGTTGCCGGGCCAGCGGTGGCGCGCGAACGCGTCGAGCACGTCGGCCGCGAGGCGGCGCGGCATCGGCTCGCTGCGCGCGAGCCGCGCGAGGATCCGCTCGACGAGCGCCGGCAGGTCGGTGCGTGCGGCGAGCGCCGGCAGCGTGACCGCGAGCCCGTTGATCCGGTAGAACAGATCCTCGCGGAACGTGCCGTCCGCGATCATCGCGCGCAGGTCGCGGTGGGTCGCGCATACCACGCGCACGTCGACCGGCACCGCGCGTGCGCCGCCGAGCGGCATCACCGCGCGTTCCTGCAGCACGCGCATCAGCCGAACCTGCTGCGCGAGCGGCATGTCGCCGATTTCGTCGAGAAACAGCGTGCCGCCGTCGGCCTGCGCGATCTTGCCGGGGCTGCCGCGCTTGCGCGCGCCGGTGAACGCGCCGTCCTCATAGCCGAACAGTTCGGCCTCGATCAGCGAATCGGGCAGCGCCGCGCAGTTGACCGCGACGAACGGGCCGTCCGCGCGCGGCGACGCCTGGTGCAGCGCGCGGGCGAGCCATTCCTTGCCGGTGCCGGTCTGGCCGAGGATCAGCAGCGGCAGGTCGCGCCCGCGGATCTTCGCGACGCGTTCGAGCACGGCGGCCATGCGCGCGTCGCCGGTGTCGAGCGTCGCGAACGTGATCGCATCGGGGTCCGGCGCCCGCACGCGTGCGGCCGGTGCCGACGGGGTGACGGCGACGGTCGTTTTCTGCGCTTCAGGGAATTCGCAGCGGGCGAGCACGCGCACGCCGGTCGACAGCGTGAGACGGAACGTGGCGCCCGGCGCGCGCGCGGCCTGCTGCGCGAGCTGGGCGAAGCGCATGCCGAACAACGCGTCGCTGGCCTGATGCTGCAGCGCGTCGAACGACGCGCCGAGCTGGAACTGGGCGCTGCGGTTCGCGGCGATCAGCCCGCCGTCGGGGCCGAACGCGACGAGCCCGGCGAACAGCGAATCGACGCAATCCTCGTGGGCGTGAAAGCGCAGCCGCAGCGCTTCGCCGCACTGGTTCGCGAACAGGTGGTTCTCGATCAGCTGCGCGGACATCCGCACGAGCGCGAGCGTATGCGGGCTGGAGCCGCGCGGGTCGCCGCTCACGTCCAGCGTGCCGAGCGTGCGGCCGAACGGATCGACGATCGGCGCGCACGCGCAGGTGAGGATGTGGTTCGCGCGCAGGAAGTGTTCGGCACCGTGCACGACGACGGCCTGGCCCGACGCGAGCGCGGTGCCGATCGCGTTGGTGCCGCGTGCGCCTTCGGCCCACGACACGCCGTTGCACAGCGCGACGCGGTTGGCTTTCTCGATGAAGTCGGCATCGCCGATGCTGTGCAGGATCACGCCGTCGGCGTCGGTCAGCAGCACGAGGCTTTGGGTCTCGGCGATCTGCGCATGGAGATCCTCCATCACCGGGCGGGCGTGCGAGAACAGCGTGTGGTTCGTGTCGAGCAGTTCGCGCAGCGCGACGCGCGACAGCGGCGCGAAATCGGGACGCTCGTGCGCGCGCAGGCCGACCGCGGTCGAACGCGCATGCGCCTGCGCGAGCAGGTCGGTACGCCCCGCGGTGGCGGGCAGCACGAAGGGTTGCGGCATGATGTGTCTCCTGTTCCCCGGAGCCGCCGGGGCCGACCGGATCGGAAGCGGCGGCGGAGTGCGTCTCCGCTCGCGGCGCACCATGGGGCGCGACAGCCGTTCGTCCGGGTACGCATCATCATACAAGCGCCACGTGCGATGCGCGACTGCCGATAAAATCCCCTTGCTTTCAAGCGCCCGCCTGCAATGATGGAAATGGAGCACGCACGCGCCGTGTTCCGCACTGCAACATGCATGCGACGCGACATGCATCCGTTCGGGAGACGCATCATGGTTCGGACGGAACTGAGAGTCGTGCTGGCGGCCATTGCCACCTTCATCATGCTGGGCGGCATTGCCGTGGCGATCCACGGATTGCTGTTCGATCTGACCGATGCGGTGAGATACGGGGCGGCCGCGATTGCGGTGGGCGTCACGACCGCCGCGATCGCGCTCAACATCTGGCCGACCGATCCGCACTGACGCCGTTTTCCGAAACGGTGCCGGATGCCGCGCAGATCAGACGAAATGCGCATCGGAACGACGCACACCGAAATTTTTGTGTCCCGCGCGAAACCGTCTAAAGTGGAATTCAACCGGCATGCAGCGACCGCGCCACACTCCGCGGTCGGGGCCTCCGCCGGCGAGCCCGCGTACATTTCGTCCGGCCGGTAGCGGACGACGGACGCGGTCATTCGTTTTCTACCGGTCGAGGCGGCTCCCATGCAGATCCATTTCACGAACGAGAAGCCGGAGTATTCGGGGCGTGACCTGATGCTGGGGTTCACGGCGCTGGTCAATGGCGAGCGGGTCCAATGCCAGATCACCGCCGAGGCGCTGGAAGACCACTTCGGCGCGGCATCGCCGCGCTTCGAGGACATGGTCGGCGCATTCGACCAGCACCGCGAGCGTATCGAGGCGGCCGCACGGCGCCTGCTGTCGGAAACGCGCGCGCAATGCGTGACGCTGCGCAGCGGCTACGTGCGTTTCTACGAGGCGAACTGGCGCTGACGGCACGACGCCCGTCTCGCGGCGCGCCCGGGCGCGGCGCACGCGAAGACGCCGCCTTTCACGCAATGCCGTTCGGTGGGGCCGGGCGGCATTTTCGTATGCGGGCGGCACCGGTCGACCGGGCGCACGCACGACGCAGCGCGGCGCGGCGCGGCGCGGCGCGGCGATTCTCGGGATCGCAGAAAAAATCGCGAGGAAACAGAAACGCCACCCGAGGTGGCGTTTTTTCATCATGCCGCGCTGCGATGCGCTTCGCTTACTCGCTGCCGAGATAGAAGAAGCGGAACAGGAACACGGCCGCGATGATCCACACGATCGGCTTGACCGTGCGCGCCTGGCCCGTCAGCAGCTTGAGGCCGCCGTATGCGATGAAGCCGAACGCGACGCCGTTCGCGATCGAGTACGTGAACGGCATCAGCAGCGCGGTCAGCGCGGCCGGCACGGCTTCCGTCGCATCGTCCCACGGTACTTCGACCATCTCGCGCAGCATCAGGCACGACACGTACAGCAGCGCCGGCGCCGTTGCGTAGGCCGGCACGACGCCGGCGAGCGGGGCGATGAACAGGCACGCGAGGAAGAGCACCGCGACGGTGATCGCCGTCACGCCCGTGCGGCCGCCGGCCTGCACGCCCGACGCGCTTTCGATATACGCGGTGGTCGACGACGTGCCGAGCACCGAGCCCGCGACGATTGCCGTGCTGTCGGCGAGCAGCGCCTTGTTCAGGCGGTTCATCTTGCCCTCGACGAGCAGGCCCGCGCGGTTCGCGACGCCCATCAGCGTACCCGTCGCATCGAACAGCTCGACGAGGAAGAACACGAGGATCACGTTGATGATGCCGGTCGACAGCGCGGCGCCGATGTCGAGCTTGAACAGCGTTGCATCGATCGACGGCGGCGCGGAGAACACGCCGTGGAACTGGTTGTCGCCGAAGAAGAACGACAGCACCGTGACGCCGATGATGCCGATCAGGATCGCGCCGCGCACGCGCAGGTGGTCGAGCGTGACGATCGTGAAGAAGCCGACGATCGCGAGGATCGTCGTGGGCTTGTGCAGATCGCCGAGCGTGACGAGCGTGGCCGGGTTGCCGACGATCACGCCCGACGTCTTCAGCGAGATGATGCCGAGGAACAGGCCGATACCGGCGGTGATCGAGATCCGCAGCGATTTCGGAATGCCGTTGACGATCGCCTCGCGCACGCGGAACAGCGTGACGAGCAGGAACAGGCAGCCGGAGATGAACACCGCGCCGAGCGCGGCCTGCCACGTGAAGCCCATCCCCTTGACGACCGTGTACGCGAAATACGCGTTCAGGCCCATGCCGGGCGCGCAGGCGATCGGGTAGTTCGCGTACAGCCCCATGATGATCGACGCCAGCGCCGCGACGAGGCAGGTCGCGACGAACACGGATTCCTTCGGCATGCCGGCATCGCCGAGGATCGCGGGGTTGACGAAGATGATGTAGGCCATCGTCAGGAACGTGGTGACGCCCGCGAGTATTTCGGTGCGGAAGTCGGTGCCGGCTTCAGCGAAGCCGAAATACCGCTTGATGGATTCCATGAAGGCGTTTCTCCGGTCGGATCGTGTTGATTGTTGTGCCGAATTGTTCTACAGGCAGCGCGCGGCGGGCTTAATGTAACCAGCCACTATTGCGCGGCTATCGGCGGATTGTAATAGCGCGGATAGCTCGGACGATATAGTTGGAGGGCACGATCGGTTGCCTGCGCGCGAACGGTCTGGCAGCCCGGCCGCGCGACGAAGGCGCGCATTTTACCGGTTCGCGCGGCGCGGACCGGCAGAAATGGCGGAAACGGGCGAAACGAAGGAAGCGGAAGCAGGAGGAATGCGGAAAACCGGCCGATGCGTGCGCAACGGCACGGCGGCCGCGTCGCGCATGGCGAGTGTGCGACGGCTTGCGACTGAAACCGCGCGCCCGCACGAGCGCGCGGCCGGTACGAATGCCCGGCAGCGGCGTGCAGCAGCCATTCGTCAGCCCAGGTGGCTGCAGATATCGGGCTATCCTGCGCCGAAGCCGTCCCGTCCGCAACTGTCATTTCGCGATGCGGGCGCGACTGTGGTTTCTGTGTAAAAGATTGCAAGACCCCATCGCATAAACCGGCAAGTCTTTCTAGGATAGATACACCGCGCATGCACACGCCGGCCGGTAATTGCCGACGCGGGGGAGTCGCAGTCCGTGCAGGCCAGGCGGTGAATGGCGGTCAAGGCCGTTGCGCGTTTGGGCAGGCACGGCCGGTCAGGCACGGCCGGTCAGGCGCGGCAGATTGCGATTGCCCGATGCGGGTTCGTCCGTAAATCACGGAGGTCAGCATGTTGAACTGGATCAGCCGTTGGGCGATGCGACACGCCCCCACGCCGGAAAAAACCGCTGCATCGATGCTCGTGACGGCGCGCATGGAACTGTTCGCAGCCGAACAGCGCGTCATCGATGCGAAATTACAAGCGGATTACTGGCGTACACGAGTGTCATTCCTCGAAGAGGTGCAGAAGCAGGGCATCGATCCGTGGGTGACCTCGCAGGCAGCGCAACGTCCCGACCTCGATTCCACTCCACGGAGCACGGGCCCGCGCCTCGCCGCCAGCACCTGATGCGCACACTGCATCCGGTCGTTGCGCACGGCGTGCGATCGCTCGCGGCACGCACTGGTGTGCCGCGGCATTCGATGCGCACCTGCGGCGTGCTGCGCCGCGGGTGCGTCCGTTTCCGGTCGCGGCCGTTCCGCGTCTCGCGTGCTTGACGGCACGTCGCTCATCCGCTGCTTCTCCCTATCCCGACGAGCAAACGTTGCACTTGCGCGAGCGCGCGCCTGAAGCGCTCGCCGCGGCGCACGTACGCGGTCGTGATCGTCGCTTCGGCCGATCGGTCGGCGTCGGTGCCGATCCAGATGCGCTCGCCGCGCGCGATGCGCAGCACGTCGCCGGGCCGCACCCAGTCGTCGTCGACGCTCGGCGGGCGCGTGACCCACAGCGCCGCGCCATGCGCGCGGAGCTCCGCATCCTGCGGCGCGCGCCAGGTCATCGTCGTGCGCGGCGCGATCGCGAAACGGATCACGACAGTCGGTAGTGCGATCGTGCCGGTGCGGCGCCGATCGGGACGATCAAACAGCTGGCTTGCCTGGTCCATCGTCTTCTCCATTCAGTGAGCCGGACGGATGACGCGCACCAGAACAAAAAGGCCTCATCCGTTTCCGGCGAGGCCTTGTGTGACATGCGGTACTGCTCGATTGCTAACGCACAAGCGCCTCCCGTGAATCATTCTTTCGAATGTTCATCGAGCAATGAATCGCGACGGCGATGAGCTTGAACGTAGGCATGCGATCGATTTTGTTGTCGGGCCGCAGTGTTGTCAACGACTATTTTCGGGAGAGGCGCGGGCGATACGTTGCCGCGCGCGTGCTGCGTTTCACGAGGTCGCTGCGCGCGCGGATCGAGCGCGCAGCGATGCACGATGCGTCGCTCGGGACATCATCGACATCGTTCGCCCAGCATGATGCGCAACTGCGCGAGCGCGCGCGCAAGCCACGCGTCGCGCTTCATCACGTACACGGTCGTGATCGAGGCTGCGGCGGGCCGCTCGGCGTCGGTGCTGATCCAGATGCGATCGCCGCGCTGCACGCGCAGCACGTCGCCGGTTCGAATCCAGTAATCGTCGACGCTGCCCAGCCGCGTGATCCACAGCGTCGCATCGTGCACACGGATCTCGGCGTCGTGCCGGGCACGCCACGCCAGCGTCCTGCGCGGCGCGACCGTGAAATGCAGCTCGACGCTCGGCAATGCGATTGCGTCGGTGCGGCACCGATCGCGACAAACAACCAGCCGGCTTGCTTGGTCGATCGTCATCTCCATCCGTTGAGCCGGGCGGGATGACGCGCACCAAAACAAAAGGCCTCATCCGTTTCCGGCGAGGCCTCGTGACATGCGCAACTGAATCTCGATGCTAACGCACAAGCGCCCCCGGTGATCGCCACGCATGGGCGTTCACTCGTGTTTTATGCGCGATGGCGTTGGGCTTGAGCATAGGCATGCGAACGAGTGTGTCGTGGCAGCGCGGCGCTGTCAACGGCAATTTCGAGATACGTGGCGGTTACGCGTCGCGTTGTGCAAGGCCGTTCACGAGCAGCTCGGACAGCAGGCCCGTCATCGATGCGAAATTACAGGCGGATTACTGGCGCACACGGGTGTCATTTCTCGAGGAGGTGCAAAAGCAAGGCATCGACCCGTGGGCGATTTCGCAGGCGGCGCAACGCCCCGACCTCGATTCCACTCCTCGGAGCACCGGCCCGCGTCTCGCCGCCAGCACCTGATGCGCGCATTTCTTCGAGCAGGTTCAGTCGTTCAGCAACGTTTCGATGGCGGGTGCGGAAACCGCACCGGACATCATGCGGCCGTTCGCGTTGAACAGCGTCGGCGTGCCGCGCAGGCCCAACGCAAGGCCGAGCGAGCGGATCTGCGCGAGCGGTGCGGCACACGTGCCGGCGGCAGGTTGCGCGTTGTCGATCATCCACGCTTTCCACGCCGCATTCCGGTCATTCGCGCACCAGACGCCACGCGCATGCACGGCGGCCTGCGGATGGAGTCCCTCGAGCGGATAGAGGAAGGTTTGAATGGTGACGTTGTCGATCCGTTCAAGCGTGCGCTCCAGTCTTTTGCAATGGGAACAATCCGGATCGGAGAAGACATAGAGCGTGCGCTTGCCGTTGCCGCGAACCGTCTTGATCGCGTGGTCGCGCGCCATCGACGCGAGAACCCGGCCGGTGTCGCGCTCCGCAATGCGGGTGCCGGAGGGCAGCGCGATCGCGCCGGAAGACGCCGCAGGCGCGCCGTGACTTGCCGGTGCGGGCGCCGCGTTCAGGATGGAGGGGAGGCTTGCGAGCAGGCTCGCAAGCACGGTCAACTGGAGCAGTGTTCGTTTGGTCATATTGATACGGTATGCGAATAATGTGGAAGGTCCGCACACCAGATGACAAACGAGTGCGAGCCCGGTTCAGTGCATGCCGTGAACGAGTCGGCGATGCCCGGGCGACCGGGCATCGTGCCGGCTTGCTCGGGCAACGCGCGCGGCGCTCAGCGGCTGGCTGTTTCCTCCGTGCTCGCCTGGTCGCTGGTCTGTTGCTGGGCAGCGGGCGCGTCGTGGTCAGGATCGTCGCAGGCCACGGCGTTGCCGCTGACGGCGAATGCTGCGGCGAGAGCAAGTATCACTCGGGATGCGTTCATCAGATAATCTCCGGTTTCGATGGGTGGGAACGCCTTTTGGGGTGACACAAGGCGTTCGGGATTCGTATTGTGTCCACGCGGCATCGATGCGACCAACTTCCTGAAAAGAATCTCAATACGCGAGTGCTTTCGGTCCCTTGTTCCCGCTGGCGCGCAAGCTCGAAAAAAAGGCCTCGGCCGTTTCCGGCGAGGCCTTGTGCGAGGGGCGGCGGTACTGATCGGCGCGCTCACGCACCAGCGCCACCGATGACGCGCCGATTCGTGCATGTGCCCGGCGATGGAGCGCGATGGCGATGAGCGCGAACACCGGCACGCGAGCGAGCGCGTCGCCGCGCAGCGGCGGCGTCAACGACAGTTTTCGATGCGGGCGCGGGTTACGCGTCGCGTTGCGCGAGGCCGTTCACGAGCAGCTCGGACAGCAGGCCCGTCATCCCTGCCGGGTGCGTGGCCGCGCGGGCCTTCAGTTGTTCGACCAGCTCGGCGTTGAGCTTGCACGCGAACGGCACGAGGCCCTGTTCCTGGTCGAGCTTGCGCTGCGCGCGACGGTCCAGCTTGGCCGCTTCGTCGGCGCCCTTGCCGAAACGCGCGGAGCTCGACTGTTTCATCGCATGCGTCAGCTTGAGCGCCTTGTTCTTTTCGAGATCGGTTTTCTTCATGGCCATCGCGGCACCTCCGGGAAATTGAAGCCGCGATTGTACGCATTTCGGCGGGCGCCGCCCCCGAACCGGCCGGAAGCCCGCTTATGCGCCTTTCGTCGTGCCCCAGTTGCCGCCGTGCGCGGCCGCCTGCGCGGCCGGCGAGCGCGCGAGGTACGCGAGCGCCTGCTCGGTCGAGCCTTCGCGGTGCGGCGTATAGCCCGGCTTGAAATAGCGCAGCGCCGCGCCGATCACCTTCCAGAACGACGGCAGGTGCCCGCGCCGCGAACCCTGCCACCACGCGAGCACGAAGCCCGGGTAGCGGCCGGCGTCCGGGTCGCGCCGGTACATGAATTTCGCCCCGGTCGTGATGTAGTAGAGCAGCAGCAGGATCACGAACGCCATGTGCACGCAGCGCTCCGGATAGGTGCCGCCGAGGTGCCGGTAGATGTCGAACGCGACGGTGCGGTGCTCGACTTCCTCGGCACCGTGCCAGCGCAGCAGGTCGACCATCGTCGGGTCCGCACGGCCTTCGTCGAGCCCGTGCGCGTTCAGCACCCAGTTGCCGAGATAGCCGAAGAAATGCTCGAGCGACGCGATCACCGCGAGTTGTTGCCGCAGCCAGAAGCGCGTATGGCCGATCTTCAGCCCGAGCGGGGCTTCGCCGAGCACGCGCGTGAACAGCCGGTTGAGCTTCTGCGTGAACGGCTTCGTGTCGATGCCGTGGCGGTCGTAGTAGTGCTTCAGTACGCCGCCGTGCGAGCGCGAATGCACGGCTTCCTGCCGCAGGAAGCCTTCGGCTTCGTCGCGCAGGCGTGCATCGGCGATCAGCGGCAGCGCCTTGTTGTACACGCGGCAGAACCACAGCTCGCCTTCCGGGAACAGCAGGTTCAGCGTGTTGATGATGTGCGTGCTGCCCGGATCGTTCGGCACCCAGGTGACCGGCGTGTCGCTGAAGTCGAACTTCACGTGCCGGGCCTTGATCTTGTGATAGTCGGCGGTATCGGTCATGTTGTCCCCCTGTCCTTGTGCGGCGTCGTGCGCCGTCAATGCGATGCCATGCTGATGCGCGCGATCATCCGGCCCAGCCACGGCATGAAGCGGCCGACGAAGCGCAGCGCGTGCGCTTCGCCGCCGACCGCGACGACGGGGCGGTTGCGCAGCACGCCGTCGACCATCGCCTGCGCGACAGTTTCGGGTTTCAGGCCGCGCATCTGGTACAGCCTGGTCGCGCGCTTGCGCAGCCGCGCTTCGTCCTGCGCGTCGGCGCCCGCGTAGTGCGTCGACGCCATGATTCCCGTCTCCGCGAAACCGGGGCACACGGCCGTCACGCCGATGCCTTTGTCCGCGAGCTCCGCGCGCATGCATTCGCTGAGCATCAGCACCGCGGCCTTCGTCGTCGCATACGCGGGCAGGTCGCGCGACGGCCCGAACGCGGCGGCCGATGCGGTATTGACGATGTGCCCGCCGGTGCCGCGCGCGGCCATCTGCTGCGCGAACAACCGCGAGCCGTGGATCACGCCCCACAGATTCACGTGCAGGATGCGCTCCCAGTGCCGCGTGCTCGTGTCGAGGATGCCGCCGGCCATGCCGATGCCCGCGTTGTTGATCACGACGTCCGCGCCGCCGAGTTCGCTGCCGACCCATGCCGCGAGCGTTTCCATTTCGTCGGCGGACCCGACGTCGACGCGCTTCGCATGCGCGTGCGCGCCGGTCAGCCCGATGAGCAGCGCGGTGCGTTCGGCGCTCGCGAAATCGATGTCGCATGCGACGACCGTCGCGCCTTCGCGGGCGAAGGCCAGCGCCGCGCAGCGGCCGATCCCGCTGCCCGCGCCGGTGACGACCGCGACCTTGCCGCCGAAGCGCCCGCTGGTGGCGCGGCGGCGCGCGTTCGCGAGCGCGGGCGGTTCGTTGCCGGATTCGACCGCGTCGATCAATTGCCCGGCGAGATCCGCGAAGCGCGCGGGATCGGCGAGCGGCAGCCAGTGGCCGGCCGCGACTTCGCGGCGGTAGTACTGCGGCACCCAGCGCGACAGGTTTTCGGACAGCGCGGGGCTCACGTATTTGTCGCCGAGCGGCACGATCGTCTGCACCGGTGCGTGCGCATAGCGTTCGCGCGGCGCGAACAGGCAGCGGATGAAGTTCGCGCGATACAGGCGCACGCCGCGCGCGCCGTCGTCGGCCTGGGTCGGGCGCGGCGCGACAGGCGTTTTCTCGAGCCGGCGCAGCAGGCCCGGCCACGCGCGGCCCAGCCACAGCCGCCAGCCGAGTTCGGGAAGAAACGGCAGGTGGAACAGATACACGTACCACGAGCGCACGAGCTGGCCGCCGAGCCTGGCGAGCGATGCGGGCGTCGGGTGCAGCACGCGTTCGCGCAGCCAGAAGCCGACGTGGTCGAGGCACGGCCCCGAGCACGACGTATACGACGCGATACGGCCGGCCAGGCGCGGATCGGTGACGAATTCCCAGCCCTGGATCGACCCCCAGTCGTGTGCGACCAGGTGCACGGCCCGGCCGGGGCAGAGCGCATCGATCACCGCGACGAAATCGTCGGTCAGCTTCGCGAGATGGTAGTCGGCCGTGCGCGTCGGCACGCCGGACAGGCCCGCGCCGCGCACGTCGTACGCGATCACGTAGTGTCGGCGCGCGAGCAGCGGCGCGACGTGCTGCCAGACGCTGCTGTCGTCGGGATAGCCGTGCACGAGCACGACCGGCGAGCGGGCCGGGTCGCCCCAGGTCCGGACCGCGAGCGTCAGGTCGCCGGAGGCGACCGCCGTTTCGCCGTGAACCGATTCGAACAGGGCCAGCGGCGCTTCGTCGGAAAGAGGCTGCATCGTGTGTCCGTCGTTCAGGGAGTCGAGGGAGAGGTGCGGGCGCGTCAGGCGGCGGCCGGAACGTTCGCCGCGGCCTGCGCGCGTTCAGCCTGGCGGCGCTGCCAGCGGCGCACGTGCGGCAGGTCGTCGTCGAGCCAGTACGCGTCGTCGTCGGTGATCACGAGCAGTTCCTCGAATTTCGCGCCGACGCCGGCGAAGCCGAGATGCGGCTCGACGGCCCACAGGCCCGGCACCGGCGCATGCTCGGAGCGGCGGTCGATCGACCACAGCGGCGACCAGCCCTGCCGTTTCGCCGCGCGGCCCTGGTCGAGCAGCAGGTTGCGCGTCGCATTCAGCCCGAAGCGCGCGACGAAGCGCGGCTTCGACAGCTTGTGGATCTTCGCGACGCGATGCGCGAGCACTTTGAACGGATAGGCCTTGTGGCGCGGCTCGACGCCCTGGCGGCGGCACAGCGCGTCGACTTCCTGTGCGACTTCCGCCATTGGCCGGCGCGCCTTCACGAGCCGCACGATCAGGTCGCGATGGTCCATCAGGTCGCCCTGCAACTGCTCGAGGATCGGGTTGCGGCCGAGACAGTGCGCGTAGCCGACGTCGGCGACGATGCCGTCGAGCACCGGCGCGACGTCGAGGATTACCGGCATGTCGGTTTCGAGCTGGCGGTTGCTCGGGAAGAACGCGAGATTGAAGCCTCCCATGTGCTTGAGGCCGGAGAAGCCGTCGAACGCGGTGCGGTCGCCGAACCATGCGAACGGCTTATGCAGCCAGTCGTGCACGCCGTGATCCTGCAGCCATTCGGTCAGCAGGCGCGCGGCTTCCTTTTCGGTGATGCCCGGATAGAGCATCGCGCCGACGGTCTCGACGCAGCGGTAGGCAAGCTGCTGAACCGCGCGGAATTGCGGCAGTTCGTCGAGGTGGACTTCCGGCAGCGGATGGTGGGCGGTCATGATGCGTCTCCATGTGTCGGCCCGCGTTTGCGTCTCGGCGCGACGCGGGTCCAGTGCGAGGCTGGGGCGCTGATCCGGAACGCCTCCGCCGATGATCCCGAGCGGATTATTCAGTCAGCACTTAATGTGCCATTGTTCGATGTAAAAATCATAGCCGGTTTGGTCTCATACGCCAGCCCTTGGGGATGAGGGCTTCTCCTAATGAACGGTCGAAATGGAGGGGAAGCTCTAGGTTTGCGGCGGTCGGGGCCGGAGGGTTGGTGCGTGCTCACGCGTCCTAGGCGGGGGAGCCGGCCGGGAGCCCCCCGCGAGGCTCCGGCGCCCGCCCGGCATGTCGCGCCGGATCAACTCCCCGTCGCGTCGCGGCACGACGCTGTCAAATTGCCGAAATAATTTCGTCACATCATCCGCCCCGATTCGAAGCCTTTTCGGCTTCGCGAGGCCGGTGTGCCGCGCGTCGCGCGGGGCAGCGACCGAGCCGATTCGACATTTCCACGGAGAGAGACCATGCAACGCCGCCGGTTCATGAACACCCTTGCCGCGGCGACCGCCGCGACGCCGCTGATGCTCAAGGCCGGCATCGCCGGCGCGAAGAGCGCCACCGCGCCGGACGCGCTGGACCCGGGCCGCTGGTCGCCGTTCAACGCCGCGCGCCTGCAGGCGGTGCTCGACCGGCATGGCGTCAAGAGCGCGCGCTACGACGCCAAGCGCCGCCCGTATGCGGTGTTCGACTGGGACAACACGTGCATCATGAACGACTGCGAAGAAGCGCTGCTGATGTACCAGATCAACCATCTGCAGTACAAGCTGACGCCGGACGAGTTCGTCGCCGTGATGTGGAAGGACGTGCCGAAGGGCGCGTTCATGAAGGACTACACGACCGTCGACGGCAAGCCGGTGACGATGGAGGACCTCGCCGCCGACGTGGAGTCCGACTACCGCTGGCTCCATGCGAATTACAAGGGCCTCGGCGGCGACAAGAGCCTCGACGAGATTCGCGAGACCGATCCGTTCAAGGATTTCCGCGCGAAGCTGTACTTCATGTACGACGCGATCTGCGACACGCACCCGCTCGAAGTCGGCTACAAGTGGATCATCTACTTCTACAAGAACATGACGACCGCTGAATTGCAGGCGATGGCGGAAGCGTCGAACAACTACGGGATCGGCGACGCGCTGCGCAAGGTCCGCTACGAAAGCCCGAAAGCGCTGCCGGGCAAGGCAGGCGTGGTGGCCGATACGCATTTCCACGGCATCCGCATTCACGAGGAAATCCGCGCGGTGATGCATACGCTGCGTGCGAACGGCATCGACGTGTACGTGAGCACCGCGTCGCTCGACGACGTCGTGCGCGTATTCGCCGGCAATCCGAACTACGGCTACGGCGTGCCGCCCGAGAACGTGATCGGCCTGCGTCTCGACATGCAGGACGGCAAGTACACGAGCACCTATCCGGCCGGCTGGCATTTCAACTGGGGGCCGGGCAAGACGGTGGGCATTCGCAACGTGCTCGCGTCGAAGAAGGGCTACGGCCCGCTGCTGGTGTTCGGCGACAGCGACGGCGACGCGTGGATGCTGCGCGATTTCAAGGACACCGCGGCCGGCGTGATCGTCAACCGGATGAAGAAGGGCGAGATCGGCGCGGACAGCAAGCTCGCGGCCGAACAGATCGGCAACCCGGACGCGCGCTTCCTGCTGCAGGGCCGCGACGAGCACACGGGGCTGATGATCCCGGACGAGAAGTCGATCAAGTACGGCAAGGCCGAACGCAAGCTGCTGGCCTGACGCGGGCGGGGCGGCGCAGCCCACGCGCGTCTCAAGGCTCGCGCTTCGTCCCCAACCGATCCAGCAACGCGCCCAGCAGATCGACCGGCAGCGGAAACACGATTGTCGAATTCTTGTCCGCCGCGATCGTCGTCAGCGTCTGCAGATAGCGCAGCTGCATCGCCTGCGGCTGCAGCGCGAGCCGTTGCGCGGCCTGCAGCAGCTTCTCCGACGCCTGCAATTCGCCTTCCGCATGAATCACCTTCGCGCGCCGCTCGCGCTCGGCTTCGGCCTGCCGTGCGATCGCGCGGATCATCGTCTCGTTCAGGTCGACGTGCTTGATCTCGACCGTCGACACCTTGATCCCCCACGCATCGGTCTGCGCGTCGAGCGTCTTCTGGATGTCGGCGTTCAGTTGTTCGCGCTCGGCGAGCAGCGCGTCGAGTTCGTGCTTGCCGAGCACCGCGCGCAGCGTCGTCTGCGCGAGCTGGCTCGTCGCCTCGAAGAAGCGCGCGACCTGGATCACGGCCTTTTCGGGATCGACGACGCGGAAATACACGACCGCATTGACCTTCACCGACACGTTGTCGCGCGTGATCACGTCCTGCGCCGGCACGTCGAACACGACGGTGCGCAGGTCGATCCGCACGACCTGCTGGACGATCGGGATGATCAGCACGAGCCCCGGCCCCTTCACCTTCCAGAACCGGCCGAGCATGAACACGACACCGCGCTCGTACTCGCGAAAGATGCGGATCGACGACGCGACGAGCACCACGACGAAGACGACCAGGACGCTGCTGAAGCCGAACGTGTAACCGATCATGAAGGTTCTCCCTGGGGATGGGCGGGGCCGGGCACGTCGTAGAGCGGCGCGACCGTCAGCGTCAGCCCGTGGCGGCCGGTCACGCGCACGCGGCAGCCGGCTGCCAGCGGCGTGCTGCTCGCCACGCGCCAGCGCTCGCCGTGCACGCGCGCCCAGCCGGCGGCCGACGGTGGCGTGCCGGCCGCGCCCTGCGGCTGGTCCGGCTGCAGGCCGTCGTCGAGCACTTCGCCGATGCTGCCGAGCATCGCCTCGGCGCCGGTCACGACCGGGCGGCGCCGCGCGCGCAGCGCGACGCTCGACACGCCCGCGACGAGCAGCGCGCCGCCGAGCGCGAGGCTCGCGATCACGGGCCACGGAATCCCGTAGCCGGGCACGTCGGTATCGATCAGCATCAGTGCGCCGATCGTGAACGCGACGATTCCACCGAACCCGAGCACGCCGAAGGTCGGCAGGAACGCCTCGGCGACGAGGCAGCCGAGCCCGAGCAATACGAGGCCGAGGCCCGCATAGCTGACCGGCAGCAACTGCATCGCGAACAGGCCGACCAGCAGGCAGATCGTGCCGGCGACGCCCGGCAGCACGAAGCCCGGGTTCGCGAATTCGAAGAAGAGCCCGTAGATGCCGATCGTCAGCAGGATCAGCGCGACGTTCGGATCGGCGATGATCGCCAGGAAGCGGCTGCGCCAGTCGGGCGCGAGCACGACGAGCGGCGCGTGCGCGCTCGCGAGATGCAGCGTGCCGGCGGTCGTCGTCACCGTGCGGCCGTCGAGCTGGCGCGCGAGGTCGGCCGGGTCCTGCGCGATCAGGTCGACGACGTGCTGCGCGCGCGCTTCGTTCGCCGACAGGCTCACGGCCTCGCGCACCGCGCGCTCGGCCCATTCGGCATTGCGTCCGCGCAATTGCGCGAGGCCGCGGATGTATGCGGAAGCGTCCTGGATCGCCTTGCGGATCTCGGTCGATTGCGTATCAGTCGGCAGCACGGCAGCCGCGTCCGACACACCGGACGCGCCCGATGCACCGGTCGGTCGCGGCGCGGCGGGATTCGCACCCGGCGGCGCGGCGCCGCCGATGCCGAACTGCACGGGCGACGCCGCGCCGAGGTTGGTGCCCGGCGCCATCGCCGCGAAGTGGCTCGCATAGACGATGTAGGTGCCCGCGCTCGCCGCCCGCGCACCGCCCGGCGCGACGAACGCGGCGACCGGCACTGGCGAGCCGAGGATGGCCTTGATGATCTGCCGCATCGACGTATCGAGGCCGCCGGGCGTGTCGAGCTGGAGGATCGCGAGCGGCGCGCGCTCGCGGGCCGCGCGGTCGAGCGAACGCACGATGAAATCGGCGCTGGCCGGGCCGATCGCGCCGTTGACGGGAATCACGACGACCGGATGCGCGGCGGGCGCGTCGGCCGATGGCGGCGCGGCGACCGCGGCGCATACGACGAGCAGCGCCGCGAACAGCGCGGCGCGCGCGACCCGCGCGGACAGCGGGTGACGGGAGCGGCCGGCCGGCGCGGCAGGCGCCGGCGGCGGCTCATGACGGTGAAAACGCATCGGGGCGTCCGGGCGGTGCACGGCCGCGTGCCGTCCGGCTCGCGAAAAGGGCGTGGGCCCGATGCTTGAAGATTAGGCGGTTTCGGCCGAAAGCGCGAAGGTGCGGCCGCACCGGCCGGCGTCAGCTTGCGCCGCCGCCGCGCGCGAGCACTTCGTCGCGATAGTCGGCCGGGCTGCGCCCGCTCCATTTACGGAACGCGCGGTAGAACGCGCTCGGCTCCGCGAACCCGGTCGCGGCCGCGACGTCGGCAATCGTGCGGGCCGGGTCGGCCAGCGCCTCGAACGCGAGATCGCGCCGCAGCGTGTCCTTGATCGACTGGTACGCGTGGCCTTCCTGGTGCAGCTTGCGGCGCAGCGTGGCCTCGGCCACGTGCAGCCGCGCGGCCATCCCGCCCGCGCAGGGCCACGCGGCGGGCGGCATCCCGCGCAGCACCGCGCGCACGCGCTGCGCGAGCGCGTTCGGGTTGCGGTACTTGACGATGAAGCTGGCCGGCGCGTTGCGCAGAAACGTTTTCAGCGTCTTCGCGTTCTGCACGACCGGCAGCGTCGCGAATTCGGGATCGAAATCGACATACGAATCGGGCTCGTTGAACCGCATGTCGTCGCAGAACATCGACGGGTATTCGTGGTCGGCGGGCGGCGTGTCGCAGCGGAAGCTCGCATGCAGCAGCGGAATGCGCCGGCCGATCAGCCAGCAGGTGAGCCCGTACACGATGATGAAATAGGTCGCGTACGTGAACATCGCGGGCGTCGCGCCGTTGTTGCGGTGCACGAAACGCAGCCGCACGCGCTGCGGATTCGCGTCGAGTTCCGCATGCAGGTCGTCGAGCACGCAGTGCATGAAGTTCACGGCGCGCGCCATCGCGTGCAGCCCGTCGCGCGCGGACAGCGCGGCCTGGCTCATCGCGATGAAGCTGCCGCTGCGCATCGGGTGGCGATCCTGCCCGAAAAACTCGTCGTCGAGCGTGCGTGCGATCGCGTTCCACAGTGCGCCGTATTGCTGCGCGGACACGCGGGCGCGCGGCTGCGCGAGCAGCGCCGGCGCGATGCCGGCCTGCGCGAGCAGCGGCTCGGCCGCGACGCCGCGCCGCGTGGCCAGCGCGACGCTGTACGCGACGAGGCTGATCGCGACGGTTCCCTTGTCTTCCTGCTTCATCGGTGTCGCCGGTGTGGCAAAAACGCTCAGTGTAAATGAGCGACGCGAGCATCGAACAGTCGCGCGCGCTTGCCTACACTTGTTGCATCGAAACGCAAGGACGGTCGCGCCCGGCGGCCGCGGGAGACAGCAGCACCATGGACGAGCTTTACACCGAAGACCAGCGGATGATCCGCGACGCCGCGCGTGCTTTCGCCACCGAGAGGCTGGCGCCGAACGCCGCGCAGTGGGACCACGACGCGCACCTGCCCGACGCGATTGTCGCGCAGCTCGGCGAGCTCGGCCTGCTCGGGATGATCGTGCCGCAGGAACTGGGCGGCTCGTATACGGACTACGTTGCCTACGCGCTCGCGATGGAGGAAGTCGCGGCCGGCGACGCCGCGTGCGCGACGATGATGAGCGTGCACAACTCGGTCGGCTGCGGGCCGATCCTCGGCTTCGGCACGCCTGCCCAGAAGGATCGCTGGCTGGCCGACATGGCGGCCGGCCGCGTGATCGGCGCATTCTGCCTGACCGAGCCGCATGCCGGTTCCGAGGCGAACAACCTGCGCACGCGGGCCGAACTGCGCGACGGCAAGTGGGTGCTGAACGGCGCGAAGCAGTTCGTGACCAACGGCCAGCGCGCGGGTGTCGCGATCGTTTTTGCCATGACGGACCCGGAAGCCGGCAAGCGCGGCATTTCCGCGTTCCTGGTGCCGACCGACACGCCGGGCTTCATCGTCGGCAAGCCCGAGAAGAAGATGGGCATCCGCGCGTCGGACACGTGCCCGATCACGTTCGAAAACTGCGCGATTCCGGAAGAAAACCTGCTCGGCAATCGCGGCGAAGGGCTGAAGATCGCGCTGTCGAACCTCGAGGGCGGGCGCATCGGCATCGCCGCGCAGGCGCTCGGCATCGCGCGCGCCGCGTTCGACAAGGCGCGCCGCTATGCGGGCGAGCGCGTGCAGTTCGGCAAACCGATCGCCGAGCACCAGGCGATCCAGCAGAAGCTCGCCGACATGGCCGTGCAGATCAACGCCGCGCGCCTGCTCGTGCATCACGCGGCGAAACTGCGCACGGCCGGGCTGCCGTGCCTGTCGGAAGCGTCGCAGGCGAAGCTGTTCGCGTCCGAGATGGCCGAGCGCGTCTGCTCGGATGCGATCCAGATTCATGGCGGCTACGGCTACCTGGTCGATTACGAAGTCGAGCGTCACTATCGCGACGCACGTATCACGCAGATTTACGAAGGCACCAGCGAAGTGCAGCGGATGGTGATCGCGCGGCAGCTTTGAGCCGCGGCGCTCCGATCCGGCATCACGCAATCGAACGAGCAGGCGCACGACGCAGGCACGAGGGCAGCGCGGCGAACGCGGCACGCAACGACGTGACCGTGCGCCGTGCAACACGGAACGGTTCAGGTGCCGCGGCACCTGCGCCGGTTGACCGCTGGGCATGGAGACTGGACGGAGACGACACATGACGGTACAGGCATTCCTGGACGCACGCGACTTCCTGCTGCGCCATCGCACCGACTACGACACCGCGTACCGCGATTTCGCATGGCCGGTGCTCGATGCGTTCAACTGGGCGCTCGACTACTTCGACCCGATGGCGCGCGGCAACGACCAGCCCGCGCTGTGGATCGTCGACGCGGCGACCGGCACCGGCGATCCGTACTCGTTCGCGCAAATGTCCGAGCGTTCGTCGCGGATCGCGAACTGGCTGCGTTCGATCGGCGTCGTGCGCGGCGATCGCATTCTGCTGATGCTGCCGAACCGGGTCGAGCTGTGGGACGCGATGCTGGCCGCGATGAAGCTCGGCGCGATCGTGCTGCCCGCCACCACGCAACTGTCGCCCGACGACGTGCGCGATCGCGTGCAGATCGGCGGCGCGACCTACGCGATCGTCGACGAAAACGAAACCGCGAAGTTCGAGCAGGCCGGCCTCGGCCTGAAGCAGAAGATCGTCGCCGGCGCGCCGCGCGCGGGCTGGCTCGCGATGAACGACGGCTATGCGGCGAGCGCCGAATTCAAGCCGGACGCCGTCACGCACGCGAACGATCCGATGCTGCTGTACTTCACGTCGGGCACGACGTCGAAGCCGAAGCTCGTCGAGCACACGCACCGCACCTACCCGGTCGGCCATCTGTCGACGATGTACTGGGTCGGCCTGCAGCCGGGCGACATCCACTGGAACATCAGCTCGCCGGGCTGGGCGAAGCACGCGTGGAGCTGCTTCTTCGCGCCGTGGAATGCGCAGGCGTGCGTGTTCGCGTTCAACTATGCGCGCTTCGAGCCGAAGGTCGTGCTCGATGCGCTCGTCAAATACCGGGTGACGACGCTATGCGCGCCGCCGACCGTGTGGCGCATGCTGGTGCAGCAGCCGCTCGCGTCGTTCGACGTGAAGCTGCGCGAGATCGTCGGTGCGGGCGAGCCGCTGAATCCCGAGATCATCGAGCGCGTGAAGAAGGCATGGAACATCTCGATTCGCGACGGCTACGGCCAGACCGAGACGACCTGCCTGATCGGCAACTCGCCGGGCCAGCCGGTGGTCGCGGGCTCGATGGGCCGGCCGCTGCCCGGCTACCGGATCGCGCTGCTCGACCCGGACGGCGCGCCGGTGACCGAAGGCGAAGTCGCGCTGCCGATCGGCGACGGCGTCACGCGCCCGGTCGGGCTGATGACTGGCTATGCGAACAATCCCGACGCGACGGCCCACGCGATGCGCGACGGCCACTACCGCACGTCGGACATCGCGATGCGTCGCGACGACGGCTATTACGTGTACATCGGCCGCGCGGACGACGTGTTCAAGTCGTCCGACTACCGGCTGAGCCCGTTCGAACTCGAAAGCGTGCTGATCGAGCACCCGGCGATCGCCGAGGCGGCCGTCGTGCCGAGCCCGGACCCGGTGCGGCTGTCGGTGCCGAAGACGTTCATCACGCTGCGCCAGGGCTATGAAGAAAGCCCCGCGCTCGCGCTGGAGATTTTCCGTTTCTCGCGCGAGAAGCTCGCGCCGTACAAGCGCATCCGCCGGCTGCAATTCGCGGAGCTGCCGAAGACGATCTCGGGGAAGATCCGCCGCGTCGAGCTGCGCCGCCGCGAGATCGAGCGCGGCGACGATGCAACCGCGCGCATGCCCGGCGAATACTGGGAAGAAGATTTCGCCAACGAACTGAAATGACCGGAAACGGGCCGAGCGCGTCGCATTTCAGGGCGCGCCGCCCGCAGCCTGACTGAACCGAACCGGCCGCGTGTCGCCTGACGCCACGCGGCTCACTGCAAGGAGAGTGCACTGATGAACGCGAATCCGACGCCCCGTACGGGGCAAGACGTGCCGACGGTCAAGCTGCTGATCGACGGCGCTTTCGTCGAGTCCGCCACCCACGAGTGGCGCGACGTCGTCAACCCGGCGACGCAGCAGGTACTCGCGCGCGTGCCGTTCGCGACCGTCGCGGAAGTCGACGCGGCGGTGCGGGCCGCGCACGCCGCGTATGCGACGTGGAAGAACACGCCGATTTCCGCACGCATGCGCATCATGCTGAAGTTCCAGGATCGGGTGCGCGCGAACCAGCAGCGCATCGCGAAGACGCTGACGGCCGAGCAGGGCAAGACGCTTCCCGATGCCGAAGGCGACATCTTCCGCGGCCTCGAGGTGGTCGAGCACGCGTGTTCGATCGGCACGCTGCAGCTCGGCGAATTCGCGGAGAACGTCGCGGGCGGCGTCGACACCTACACGCTGCGCCAGCCCATCGGCGTGTGCGCCGGCATCACGCCGTTCAATTTCCCCGCGATGATTCCGCTGTGGATGTTCCCGATGGCGATCGTGTGCGGCAACACGTTCGTGCTGAAGCCGTCCGAGCAGGACCCGATGTCGACGATGGAACTCGTCGAGCTCGCGCTCGAGGCCGGCGTACCGAAGGGTGTGCTGAACGTCGTGCACGGCGGCAAGGAAGTCGTCGACGCGATCTGCACGCATCCGCTCGTGAAGGCGATCTCGTTCGTCGGATCGACGGCCGTCGGCACCCACGTGTACAACCTCGGCAGCCAGCACGGCAAGCGCGTGCAGTCGATGATGGGCGCGAAGAACCACGCGATCGTGCTGCCCGACGCGAACCGCGAGCAGGCGATCAACGCGCTGGTCGGCGCGGGCTTCGGCGCGGCCGGCCAGCGCTGCATGGCGACGTCCGTCGCGGTGCTCGTCGGCAGCGCGCGCGAATGGCTGCCCGATCTCGTCGCGAAGGCGAGGACGCTGAAGGTCAACGCGGGCTCGGAAGCGGGCACCGACGTCGGGCCGGTCGTATCGCGCGGCGCGAAGGCGCGGATTCTGTCGCTGATCGACATGGGTATCAAGGAAGGCGCGACGCTCGAACTCGACGGCCGCGACGTGAAGGTCGCGGGCTTCGAGGACGGCAACTTCATCGGCCCGACGATCTTTTCCGGCGTGAAAACCGACATGTCGATCTACACGCATGAAATCTTCGGGCCGGTGCTGGTCGTGATGGAGGTCGACACGCTCGACGACGCGATCGCGCTGGTCAACGCGAACCCGATGGGCAACGGCGTGGGCATCTTCACGCAGAGCGGCGCGGCCGCACGCAAGTTCCAGAGCGAGATCGACGTCGGCCAGGTCGGCATCAACATCCCGATCCCGGTGCCCGTGCCGTTCTTCAGCTTCACCGGCTCGCGCGGCTCGAAGCTCGGCGATCTGGGCCCGTACGGCAAGCAGGTCGTGCAGTTCTACACGCAGACGAAGACGGTCACCGCGCGCTGGTTCGACGACGACACGACGGCCGGCCCGGTGAACACGACGATCCGGCTGCATTGAGCGGCAAAGGAAACGAACATGAAAATCGGATTTATCGGCCTCGGCCACATGGGCGCGCCGATGGCGCTGAACCTGCTGAAAGCCGGCCATGACGTGCATGCGTTCGACCTGAGCGCCGACGCGTTGCGCGCATTGCAGGACGCCGGCGCGCAAGTGGCCGCGTCGCCGCGCGATGCGGCATCGGGCGCGACGTTCGTGATCACGATGCTGCCGGCCGCGCCGCACGTGCGCTCGGTGCTCGCCGGCGAGAACGGCGTGCTGGCCGGCCTCGGCGCGGGCGCGACCGTGATCGATTCGAGCACGATCGACCCGGCGAGCGCGCAGGCGTTCGGCGCGCTGGTGCGCGAGCACGGCGGCGCGTTCGTCGATGCGCCGGTGTCGGGCGGCACCGGCGGCGCGGCGGCCGGCACCTTGACCTTCATGGTCGGCGGCAGCGACGCGGACTTCGAGCGCGTGAAGCCGGTGCTCGCCGGGATGGGCAAGAACATCGTCCACTGCGGCGCGACGGGAATGGGGCAGGTCGCGAAGGTCTGCAACAACCTCGTGCTCGGCATCTCGATGGCGGCGGTGTCGGAGGCGATGTCGCTCGGCGTCGCGCTCGGCATCGACCCGAAGGTGCTGGCCGGCATCGTCAACACGTCGACGGGCCGCTGCTGGAGTTCGGATACCTACAACCCGTATCCGGGCGTGATCGACACCGCGCCGTCGTCGCGCGGCTACACGGGCGGCTTCGGCACCGACCTGATGCTGAAGGATCTCGGCCTCGCGAACGATGCGGCGAAGCAGGCGCGCCAGCCCGTCTATCTCGGTGCGCTCGCGCAGCAGCTGTACCAGACGATGAGCAGCCGCGGCGACGGCCAGCTCGATTTCTCGGCGGTAATCCGCCTGTACCAACCGGTCACGAAGAAGGACGCCTCATGATCGAACTCGACTTCGTCGACGACGGCGCGATCGCGTGCGCGACGCTCAAGCGTCCGCCCGCGAACGCCTTTACAGCCGACGGGCTGCAGCAATTGCAGCAAACCGTTGCCGAACTGAATGCGAACCCGCACGTGCGCGCGCTGGTGATCACCGGCGACGGCCCGAAGTTCTTCAGCGCGGGCGCCGACCTCAACACGTTCGCCGACGGCGATCGCGCGGTCGCGCGCGCGATGGCGGCGCGCTTCGGCGCGGCGTTCGAGGCGCTGCACGACGCGCGCGTCGTGACGATCGCGGCGATCAACGGCTATGCGATGGGCGGCGGCCTCGAATGCGCGCTCGCGTGCGATCTGCGGATCGCCGAAACGCATGCGCAGATGGCGCTGCCCGAGCCGTCGGTTGGCCTGCTGCCGTGCGGGCTTGGCACGCAGACGCTGCCCTGGCTCGTCGGCGAAGGCTGGGCGAAGAAGATCATCCTGACCGGCGCGCGCGTCGATGCGGCCACCGCGCTGCGGATCGGCCTCGTCGAGGACGTGGTGGAAAGCGGCGCGGCGCGCGATGCGGCGCTCGCGCTGGCGCGCAACGTCGCGCGGCAAAGCCCGCATGCGGTCGCCTACAGCAAGGAGCTGATCGGCCTCGCGCGTCGCGGCGTGCCGCGCAGCGCGGCGCTCGCGGTCGAGCGCGAACGCTTCGTCGACCTGTTCGACACGGCCGATCCGCGCGAAGGCGTGGCGGCGTTCCTGGGCAAGCGCGCGCCGCAATGGCATACCGATGGAGAGCCGCAACGATGAGCACGCCGGTGACGAATCACGACGCATTCGCGGAGCATGCGCCCGAGGTGTTGTTTCGCGTGGTGAACCGCGTGGCGCTGATCACGCTGAACCGGCCGGCCGCGCTCAACGCGCTGTCGTACGCGATGATCGGCGAACTCGCGGCGCTGTTCGAGCGCTGCCGCCACGACGACCAGATCGTCGCGGTCGTGCTGCGCGGCGCGGGCGAGAAGGGCTTCTGCGCGGGCGGCGACGTGCGTGCGTTGTACAGGATGGTCGCGCAGCGCGAAACCTGGCTGCCGTTCTTCGTCGACGAATACCGGCTCGACTACGCGATCCACACGTTCCCGAAGCCGGTGGTCGCGCTGATGGACGGCGTGACGATGGGCGGCGGCATGGGCCTCGCGCAGGGCGCGGCGCTGCGCGTCGCGACCGAGCGCAGCAAGATCGCGATGCCGGAAACGCGCATCGGCCTCGTGCCCGACGTGGGCGCGACGCATTTCCTGTCGCGCATGCCGGTCGAACTCGAACTGTACGTGGGGCTGACCGGCGCGATGCTGTCGGGCGCCGACGCGCTGAGCGCGAAGCTCGCGGACCTGTGCGTGCCGTCCGCGTGGCTCGACACGTTCGAGACGCGGATCGAAAGCGTCAAGTGGGACGGCGACGCGCTGCCGTTGCTGCGCAAGGTGTTCGAGCCGCCGTGCAACGTGGTGCCGCATGCGGCGCTCGACAGCCAGATGCCGTGGATCGTCCGCCACTTCGACAAGCGTTCGACCGTCGAGCGGATCGTCGCGACGCTCACGCAGGATCTGGCGCGCGACGAACTCGCGCGCGAGCACCGCCAATGGCTGCAGGCGACGCTCGATGCGCTCGCGAGCCATTCGCCGACGATGCTCGCCGTGACGCGCGAGGCATTGCTGCGCGGCCGGCAGATGACGCTCGCGGAATCGTTCCGGATGGAGCTCGGCATCGTCGCGCGCGCGATCGAGGAAGGCGATTTCTGCGAAGGCGTGCGCGCGCATCTCGTCGACAAGGATCGCAAGCCGCGCTGGGCGCCCGCGTCGCTCGTCGAGCTGCGCGCTGAGCGCGTGCGGCATTTCCTGACGTCGCCGTGGAAGCTGTTCGCGCATCCGCTCGCCGATCTCGGCGCGGCGTGATCGCTGCGTGAGGGCCCGACGCGCCGCACGGCGCGTCGGCTTCCACTCATCTCAGCGCGCGTCATCCGGGCGCTCGATCATCGGCGGAATCGCCTGCGCGAGCGCGTCGATCACGCAGCGCGTCTTGCGCGGCAGGTAGCGCGTCTTCGGCCAGATCGCGTGAATGTCGCCTTCGCAGACGAAGCAGCGATCGAGCACGACCACCATCTCCCCGCGCTTCACGTAATGGTCGAGCAGCCAGCTCGGCACCCACGCGATCCCGAACCCCGACGCACCGGCCGCGGCGATCGCCTGCACGTCGTCGAAACTCAGTTGATGCGGCATGTCGATCCGCACTGTCGAGCCGTCCGGCGCGCGCAAATCCCACGGCTGCACCACGCCCGAACGCGAATACGCGATCGTCCGGTGGTGCTTCAGGTCGTCGAGCGTCTTCGGTGTCCCGTAGCGCGCGAGATACGACGGCGCCGCGCCGAGGCTGCCGTATTGCGTGCCGAGCCGCCGCACCGCGAGGCTCGTGCTGTCCGCGAGCGTGCCGATCCGGACCGCGAGATCGATTCCTTCCTCGACGAGATCGACGAAGCGGTCGGTGATCGACACGTCGATCCGCAGATGCGGATATTGGCGCGCGAGGTCGAGCACGATCGGCGTCACGCAGTGGTGCCCGAACGCGAGCGGCACGCTCAATCGTAGCTTGCCGCGCGCCTCGTGGCGGCCGCAGTCGAGATCGGCTTCCGCCGCTTCCAGCTCCGCCAGCGCGCGCACGCAGCGGTCGTAGTACGCCTGGCCGTCGTCGGTCAAGCTCTGGCTGCGCGTCGTGCGCTGCAGCAGCCGTGCGCCGAGCCGCTTCTCGAGCCGCGCGATCGCCTTGCCGACCGCCGAGCGCGTGATGGCGAGCCGCTCCGCGGCCAGCGCGAAGCTGCCCGATTCCACGACCTGGACGAAGGTCGTGACGCCGTCGAGTCTGTCGGTCATCGTGGGTGAGGTGTTGCGTCGATTGGGTCCTGATATTCCCCAGTGCATGGAAAGGCGTGCGTCAATGGGGAGATGAATTCTCACTATAGTACCGATTCCCGCTCAGCGTGCGTTGCCGGCCGCACGCGGCGAATCCTACTGACCTGGAGGCGCGCGGCCTGTCGCCGGGCCGCCGCGCAATACGCATGACGCTATCCGACTCCCGCAGGAATGCGGTCGCGCTCGCGGCCGTCTGTCTCACGTCGCTGATGTTCGGCCTCGAGATATCGAGCGTGCCGGTGATCCTGCCGACGCTCGAACACGTGCTGCATGGCGATTTCAACGGCATGCAGTGGATCATGAACGCGTACACGATCGCCTGTACGACCGTGCTGATGGCGGCCGGCACGCTCGCGGACCGGTTCGGCCGCAAGCGCGTGTACGTAATCGGCACCGTGCTGTTCGGCGCGACGTCACTGCTGTGCGGGCTCGCGCCGAACGTGCCGGTGCTCGTCGCAGGCCGGCTGCTGCAGGGCGCGAGCGGCGGCGCGATGCTGATCTGCCAAATCGCCGTGCTGTCGCACCAGTTTCGCGAAGGGCGCGAGCGCGGCCGCGCGTTCGGGATCTGGGGGATCGTGTTCGGCATCGGGCTCGGGTTCGGGCCGATCGTCGGCGGCGCGATCGTCGCGCTCGCGAGCTGGCCGTGGGTGTTCCTCGTCCATGCGCCGCTCGCGGCCGTCGCGCTCGTGCTGATCGGCGGCGCGGTGCGGGAATCGCGCGATCCGCATGCGGGCACGCTCGACGTCGCGGGCATCGTCACGCTGTCGCTCGCGGTGCTCGGCCTTGCGTTTTACATCACCCAAAGCGCCGAACTCGGGCTGACGAGCGCGGCCGGCCTCGGCGTGCTCGGTGCGACCATGCTCGCGCTGGCCGGTTTCGTCATCGCGGAGCGCGCCAGCGCGCGGCCGATGTTCGACTTCTCGGTGTTTCGGATCCGCGCGTTCACCGGCGCGATCTTCGGGTCGATGGGGATGAACTTCAGCTTCTGGCCGTTCATGATCTACTTGCCGATCTGGTTCCAGGTCGCGCTCGGCTACGACAGCGTGACGGCTGGCCTCGCGTTGCTCGCGTACACGCTGCCGACGCTGATCGTGCCGCCGGTCGGGGAACGGCTCGCGCTGCGCTACGGGCCGGGCGTCGTGATTCCCGCCGGCCTGTTCACGATCGCGGCCGGCTTCGTGCTGATGCGGCTCGGCAGCGCGGCCGATCACGCGAGCTGGCTGACGATGCTGCCGGGCTGCGTGATCGCCGGCGTCGGGCTCGGCTTGACCAACACGCCGGTTACCAACACGACGACGGGCGCGGTGCCGAGTGCGCGGGCCGGGATGGCGTCGGGTATCGACATGAGCGCGCGGATGATCTCGCTCGCGCTGAACATCGCGACGATGGGCTTCGTGCTGGTGGCGGGGATCGTCGCGAGCCTGAAGGGCGGCCCGGCAGGCGCGATTGGCGACGCGGCGCTGCGCCGGCTCGCGCAGCAGATCGCATCGGGCCGCACCGACGGGCTGCAGGCGCTTGCGCCGGCGCTCGCGCAGGCCGACCCGAGCGGCGCGGCGCTGCACGCGGCGCTCGTGCATGGCTTCGGCTGGGTGATGGTGTATGGCGCGGCGGGCGTGGCCGTGCTCGCGACCGCGAGCGCGGTGGCGTTCGCGCCGGCGCGGCGCGGGGCGACCGTGTGCGAGTGACGCGGCCGGCGCTTGGCGCGTGGCGTGCGACGGCCGGTCAGGAAGTCCCGCCGCCGAGCGCGCGGTACAGCTTCATCTGGTTGTTGAGCCGGTTCAGGCGTGTCAGTTCGTCGGCGCTTTGCGCACTCCTCAGCACCTGCTGCTGGTCGAGCCACGGCTGCACGGCGGTCGCGCCGGCCACGAAGCGCGCGGCGGCCAGCCGTTCGGCGCGCTGCGCCTGCGCGAGCGACAGCGCGCGCTGTTCGGCTTCGCGTTCGAGCTGCACGCGCGCCGACAGCGCGTTCTCCACTTCCGCGAGCGCCGTGTAGAGCCGCTGGCGGAACCCGACCACCGCCTCCTCGTACTGCGACTTCGACACCCTGATCTGCAACTGCATCGTGTTCCACTGGATGAACGGCAGCGCGAGGCCGAGCCCGAGCGTGCCGACCGGGTTCGTCAGCACGCGCTCGAGGCTCGTGCTCGTCGTGCCGGCGCTGCCGGTCAGCGTGAAGGTCGGATAGAAGCTCGTGCGCGTCGCATCGACCTGCGCGAGCGACTCGCGCAACCGGAATTCCGCCGCCCGCAGGTCGGGGCGCCGGCCGAGCAGGCTGGCCGGCAAGCCGGCCGCCACGTCGGGCGGTGCCGCGTCGGGCAGCGCCGCCGGTTCGGCCGCGCGCTGCTGCGGCGGCCGGTCGAACAGGATCGCGAGCGCGTGGCGGTTCTCGGTGCGCTGCTGGATCAACTGCGTTTGCGCGGCGCGCTGCGCGGCGAGGCTCTGTTCGGCCTGCGCGAGGTCGAGCCCCGACACGGCGCCAGCCGTGTGCCGCGACCGGACCAGCGCGAGCGTATGCTCCGCATACGCGATGTTCGCGTCGCCGAGCGCGATCTGCCGGTTCAGATAGCCGAGCTGCCAGTACAGCGCCGCGGTCGTGCCGATCAGCGACAGCCGCGCGGCCTCGAGATCGGCGGCCGTCGCGTCGGCTTCCCAGTGCGCGGCATCGCGCAGCGCGGCCAGCCGGCCCCACAGGTCGATTTCGTAGCTAAGCGAACCATTGACGCCGCTCGAGCGGCTCATCCGATGCGTATCGAGCGTACGCGACACGGCGCCGTTCGCGCCGAGCGTCACGTTGGGCGTCAGGTTCGTATCGGCGAGCCCGGCCTGCAACTGCGCGCGATACACGCGGATCGCCGCGATCGCGAGGTCGCTGTTGGCGCGCAGCGCGTTGTCGATCAACGCGTCGAGTTGCGGATCGCCGAAACTGCGCCACCAGTCGCGCGTGGCGGCCGGCGCGTCGGACGCGACTGGCGCGGCCCAGTTCGCCGGCATCGCGACGGCCGGCAGCGGATCGTGGCGCGCGCCCGCGCAGCCGGCGAGCAGCGCGGCCGCGCACGCGAATGCGCCGAGACGGTGAAGCGGGGAGGAATGCGTGAGGGCCATGTTTCGTCAGTCGCGCGCGAGCGCATCGATCGGATCGAGCCGCGACGCGTTGCGCGCGGGCATGAACCCGAAAATCACACCGGTGAGCGTCGAGCACACGAACGCGGTCACGATCGCGCCGACCGAGAACACCATCTTCCACTGCGCGACGAACATCGAGAACAGCGCGCCGAGCCCGAACGACAGCGCGATGCCGATCGTGCCGCCGAGCAGGCATACGAGCACGGCCTCGACGAGGAACTGCTGCAGGATGTCGGACTGGCGCGCGCCGACCGCCATCCGGATGCCGATCTCGCGCGTGCGCTCGGTGACCGACACCAGCATGATGTTCATCACGCCGATCCCGCCGACCACGAGCGAGATCACCGCGATCAGCGACAGCAGCAACGTCAGCGACTGGCCGGTTTTCTCGACGGTCTTGACCACGCTGTCCATGTTGTACGTGAAGAAATCCTTGCGGCCGTGGCGCTGGATCATCAGCTTCTCGAGGCTTTTCTCGGCCGCGGCGCTCGGCTGCCCGTCGCGCACGCGCACGGTGATGCTGTCGAGATGGCGCTGGCCGAACAGGCGCCCGCTCGCGGTCGTGTACGGCACCCATACGTTCAGGCTCTTCACGCTGCCGAATGCGCTTTTCTTGTCGGCGGTCACGCCGATCACCACGCACGGCACGTTGTCGACCAGGATCGCCTCGCCGACCGGATTGCGCGTCGCGCCGAACAGCTTGCGGCGCGTGTTCTGGTCGATCACCGCGACCTGTGCCTGGCGGCGCACCGCATCGTCGTCGAACGGGACGCCGAGCGCGAAACGCATCCCGCGCGTCTGGAAGTAGCTGTCGCCGACGCCGCTCACGAGCGCGTGGACGTCGACGTTGCGGTAGCGCAGCAGCAGCGTGCGCGACGTTTCGGGCGTCGCGCTGTCGACGTACGGCTGCTCGGCGAGCGCGGCGACGTCGGCGGGCACGAGCGTCTGGATCGTGTCCGCGCGGCTGTCGCCCCAGTCGGTACCCGGATAGAGGCTGATCGTATTGGTGCCGATGCTGCCGATCTCTTCGAGCATGTAGCGCTTCGCGCCTTCGCCGACCGCGACGATCGACACGACCGACGTAATGCCGATGATGATGCCGAGCATCGTCAGCAGCGTGCGCAGCCGGTGCGATACGAGCGCGATCCACGCCATCCGGCACGCTTCGGCGAAGCGGCCGGTGCCGGCGGCGAAGCGGCGGGTGCGCGGGGCGATGTCGGTGTCAGCGCTGGCGGGCGGCGGTGCATCTTCGGAAGGCGGTGCGGGCGGCGTGTCGGTTACCGTTTCGGGCGTCGCTGCCGTTGCGTCCGCGCCGACGCTAGATTCCGCGAGCGCTTCCGCGTAGTGGCGGTTCGGCCGGTCGGCGACGATCTCGCCGTCGCTGATCTCGATGATGCGCCGCGCATGGCGCGCCACGGCCTTGTCGTGCGTGACGATCACGATCGTATGGCCGAGCGCGTTCAGCTCGTGCAGGATGCGGATCACGTCCTGGCCGCTTTTCGTGTCGAGCGCGCCGGTCGGTTCGTCCGCGAGGATCACCTGGCCGCCGTTCATCAGTGCGCGCGCGATGCTCACGCGCTGCTGCTGGCCGCCGGACAGTTGCCCGGGCCGGTGATGCGCGCGATCCGCGAGGCCGAGGCGCGCGAGCAGCGCGCGGGCGCGGGCGTGCCGCTCGGCGCGCGGGGTGCCCGCATAGATCGCCGGCATTTCGAGGTTCGCGACCGCGTCGACGTGCGGCAGCAGGTGATAGCGCTGGAACACGAAGCCGAAGTGCTCGCGGCGCAGCTGCGCGAGCTCGTCGCTGTCGAGCATGTGCGTGTCGCGTCCGCCGACCGTGTACGTGCCTTCGCTCGGATGATCGAGGCAGCCGAGGATGTTCATCAGCGTCGACTTGCCGGACCCCGACGCGCCGACGATCGCGACGATCTCGCCCGCATCGATCGACAGGTTGACGTTGTTCAGCACGACGACGTCCTTGTCGCCAGCCGGAAAGCGACGCGTGACGGCAGCGAGTTTGAGCAGGGGCTGGCGCATCGTTACACCACGTCCGACAGCGGTACGCGTTCGTCCGCCGATGCTTCGCCGATCACCACGCGCTCGCCGTCCTTCAGGCCGGCCAGCACTTCGACGCGCACGTTGTTGTTGATGCCGATGCGGACATGGCGCGTTTCCGTGCTGCCGTCGGCGCGCAGCACGCGTACCGCGACGGTGCCGTCCTTGCGCTTCTCGCCGAGCGCGGCGGCCGGAATGATCAGCGCGTTGCGCGCGTCGCCGAGCACGATGTTGACCTGCGCGGTCATCGCGATGCGCAGCCGGTGCTCGGGATTCGGCACGTCGAACAGCGCGTTGTAGAACACCGCGGCGTTCGGCTTCGCGCCGCCGCCGCCGAGCGGGCTTTGCGCGTCGGCGTAGTTCTGCGGCGCCGGTTCGATCGCGCGCAGCTTGCCGTAGTGCCGCTTGTCCGGTTCGCCGAGGCTCGTGAAATACGCGGTCTGGCCGGCGCTCACGCGAATCACGTCGGCTTCCGACACCTGCGCCTTCACGGTCATCGTGTCGAGATTCGCGAGCTTCAGGATCACCGGCGCCTGCTGCTGCGCGATCACGGTCTGGCCTTCCTGCGTGACGATCGCGACGACCTGGCCGTCGATCGGCGCGACGATGCGCGTGTAGCCGAGGTTGGCCTGCGCGGTCTCGATCTGGATGCGCGCCGAACGGATCTGTGCGGCGAGCGACGCAACGGTGGCTCGCTGCACGTCGAGCGTCGCCTTCGCGGCCTCGAACGATTCGCGCGACGTCGCGTCGTCGGGCAGCATCGCCTGCTGGCGGCGGAATGCGAGTTCGGCCTGCGTCAACTGCGCGGCCGCCGATTGCTGCTGCGCGCGCAGGCTTTCTTCGCTGGCGCGCGCCTGGCGCAGCGCGTTTTCCGAGATCACGGGATCGATCTCGGCAAGCCACTGGCCTTTCGTGACCTTGTCGCCGAGCTTGACCTTCAGCGTCTTCAACTGCCCCGACACCTGCGCGCCGACGTCGACCTGCCTGAACGCCTGCAGCGCGCCGGTCGCGAGCACCGCGTTTTCGAGATCGCCGCGCGTGACGGGCGCGGACAGGTATTGCGGGTGCTTGGCGGGCGCGCAGGCCTTCAGCGTGACGCCGGCGGCGATCGCGACGACGGCAAGGGTAGCCAGCACGATGCGCCGGCGGCGATGGGTCTTCTGGGTCATGAGCATGCAGCGAGGATGAGGCAGGCGCCGGCGATGCGTGCGGCCGAACGGAACGATCCGGTCGGCGTCGCATGTCGGGCGTGTTGCCCGCGACGGAAGCCGCGTACGCATCGCGCGGGCATGCCGAATCGAATCAGGCGCTCATGGTAAGCGAGGAATTCGCGCCGTATCGTGTGGGAATTGTGCTGAATTGTGCGGACGCCGTCCCCATGCGGTCGGCCAGACCGCGTAATTGTTGCGATCTGTGAAAAGGCGGCGCCGGGCGCTACCGCTGCGCGGCGACGATCGCCATCATCGGCCGGTCGCGTTCGTCATCGAGCGTGTGCAGCGCGTCGACCTGTTCGGGCGTCGACGCCCATTCGTCCCGGTGCGCGGGCGTGAAAGCCGCGACCTTACGCGCGGCCTCCACCCGCATCGATCCTGCGCTGCGTATCGGCATCGACGATCTCGCGGATCGCACGGAACAACGGTGTAGCGTCGGTGTAGCGCCGGCCGTAGCCGAGGTTGAACGCGTAGTCGAAATCGGGCGGATTGCTGCCCTGGTTGTGCTGCAGGATCGTTTCGAGCTTGTCGAGCGCCTTCGCCGCGCGGGCTTCCGGCGACGCGGCCGCCTCGTATTCGTCCCACAGCGCGACGATCTCGTCGCGCAGCGTGCGGTCGAGCGACGCGGTCAGCGTCAGCAGATCGTCGCGTTCGTGTGCGCTCTTGTCAGGGTGCGCGGCCTGCTCGATCGCGGGGATGTCGCCGTGCAGCGCCTCGCCGAGGTCGTGGACGACGCACAGCTTCAGCAGCTTCACCGTGTCGACGCCGGGCAACGCGTCGGCGAACACGAACGCCATCAGGCCCAGCCGCCAGCTGTGCTCGGCCGTGCTTTCCGCGCGTCCGGCGGATGTGTAGCCACTGCGCAGCACGTTCTTCAGGCGTTCGGCTTCGCGCACGAAATCGAGCCGTGCGTGGATCGTGTCGGGATTCATGGTCGGCGTCTTTGCGATGAGCCACCAAGCGTAAGCGGGCCGGCCACGCTGCGTCCACGCATGAAATATGCGCGGCGCGTCAGCCGGCGTCGAGCGTTTCCACGAGCCGCACGGCCGAGCCGTCCGACAGCGTCATCCGCGTCCACCGGCAGCGGCTGCCGCGAATCGGCACGACGCGCGACGCATTCGCGCCGGTATCGAACTCGACGCTCGGCGGCCCCGCGCGATCGTGCCAGCCGAGCGGGTCGAGCGCGGCTTCCATGCGGACGATTTCCGGCGTCGCGTAGCGCCACAGCGACGTGCCGAGCAGCATCGAAAGCGGCTGCGAGAATTCGGCCGCGCGCGCCGGCGAACTGGCCAGCAGCCGGTGCGTGAGATCGCAGACGAGATGCATGCGGCCCGTGCTGCCGGCGATCAGCCGCGCGAGCGCGCGGTCGCCCGCCGAATCGATGCGCGCGGCGAGCAGCCGTTCGGCCGTCGCGCGCTCGTCGGGCGACATCTGCTGGAGGCCCGCCTCCCAGCGCGAAATCGTCGATTGCGCGACGCCGAACAGTTCGGCCGCGTGACTTTGCTTCACGCGGTGCAGCGCGCGCCAGCGCTTCAGTGGCGGGCCGAGCGAGAACGAATGAAGCGGTGAGGCGGTCATGGCAATGCTCCTGTTGCGGTCGTGCCAGGCGCGTGGTTACCGCACCGTTACATGATCCGGATGCCGCCGCTTGCCTGGATCGCGATGGCCGCGAACGGCACGAGCACGATGCCGCCCAGCACGAGTACGCCGTCGGCGGCCACCGTGATCGGCGTCGCGAGAATCCGCAGACCCATGCCGACGGCGGACGGCGATTCCACGATGTAGACCGAGTACGGGCGGTTGAAGGGTTGCGCGGCCGCGTTGTCCTTCTGGACGAAGCCTTCCGTCGAGTAGCGCTTGCCGTCGATGTCGCCTTCGAGCACGAGGCCGGCCGGCTCGCTGACGAAGCCGTCGGCGGAGGCGGCCCGTCGATCGTCGTCCGATGCGTCTTTCGGCAGCACGATCCGGTAATGCCCGGTGACGCTGCCGCCGCTCGCATGAAAGTCCGCGAACGTCGTGCGTACCGATTTGCGGTAGCCGGACAGCAGGACGGGCCGCAAGCGGGCCGGCAGATCGAAGATGTAATGGTAGCGCGTGCCGAGGACGACCAGTTTCTTGCCGTCTTCGGTCATCATGAACGCGGATACGTGTTCGCTGTACGCGTCGTTCTTGTACAGCTTCGGCGTGAAACACCCCGACAGCGCAACGCTGCTCGCGGCGACGCCGGCGGCCAGCAGGCGCCGGCGCGTGATGGATAGGCTCATTTCTTGTTGTCCCGTCTGGGCGGTTCGGTTCAGTTCAGTGGCTTTCGCCCTCGGAAGCCGGATTCTCGCGTATCCACCGCACGTTGTCGAACCGGAAATCCGCTGTGGCAGCGGGCCGCCGTGCGCATCCGCGCCATCGACAACGTTTTCGCGACGCTTTCAACCTATCCCGCCATATCTTATTATTCGGCCAGAGCGGCGCGTGCCGGCCGCCATCGATCATGTCGACGACATGATGCGCCGGCAACGATGACCGTCTTCCGGCCGGCGCGTCGCCCGATGCGCGGTCGACACGACAGGGCGCGCGAGGCCGCGCGTGTCCCGAAAAAGATACGAGGGCGCGATGGTACGACTGGTGTTGCTGCTGCTGGGCATCGAATATCTGCGGACCCGCTGGCGCGGGCTGACCGTGCTCGGCTGGCTGTGGGTCGTCGCGGGCGTCGGCATTTTCGTCGACGCGCTCGACGGCGCGCTGCATTTCCCGATCGAGCTGTTCGCGTGGCTGTTCCTGATCGAAGGGCTCGCGACGCTCGCGGTGGCCGGCAGCGGGGTCGGCGGGCAGCGCATCCTGCGCTACGTGAAGGGCATCGCGGTCGTGGTGGCCGCGGGGCTCGTGTTTGCCGGCCATCATCACGGCCATTTCCTGCTGTCGATGATCTTCGGCACGCTGTTTCTCGTCGACGGGCTGCTGCAGTGCACATCCGCATGGATGGTGCGCTATCGCCGCTGGTACGTCGCGTTTTCGTGGGGCGTCGTCGAGATCCTGCTGGCGATCTTCTTCTTCCAGCCGTACCCGACGCACTACGCGGGCACCGTGCCGTACTGCCTGGGCCTGCTGCTGATGTTCGGCGGCATGCACCTGCTGAGCCTCGCCGCACGCGTGCGGCGGCTGACGCGCAACCCGGCGTTCGCGACGTCGCCCGCGCCGGCGCTCGCGCCGGATCTCGACGATGCGCAGGGCCTGCCGCAGTTCGCGCAATCCGAATGGGACGGCCCGCCGGCCGACGGCGAGCGGGCGCTCACCGTGCACGTATGGACACCGACCGGCACGTCGAAGGCCGAGGCGCAGCGCTATCCGCTGATCGACCGCTATATCGCGGCGGTGGACGTCAACGGCGTGATCTCGACCGGGCATGCGGCGCTGGAATCGCCGGAGGGCATCTACATCAGCCTGTATCCGGGCGTCGAAATCGATCGCTCTCCGGACGAATTCACGCGCATCCTGCGCGCAACGCGCGAGAACGACGTGCCCGGCCTGTTCCAGCCCGACTACGCGACCGAGTCGAAAGCGTGGTGCCCGTCGACCGTGCGCGTGCGTATCCGCAACTACGATCCGGCCAAGCTCGATGCGTTCTGGTCGTCGTACCGGCAGAACACGACGTACAACCTCACGCACCGCAACTGCTCGAGCACCGTGTCGAATGCGCTCGAGGCCGCGCTCGACGGCGCCGTGTGGCGGCTGAAGGGCGCGCGGGCCGGGTGGGGCGCGTTCGTGCGGCTGCTGCTCACGCCCGAGCTGTGGGTGGCCGCCCAGATCCGCAAGCGCGCGGTGACGATGGCGTGGACGCCCGGGCTCACGCTCGACTATGCGCGCGCGCTCAGCATGCTCGCCGATCCGCGTCCGTTCGCGTGGTGGAAGGTCGCACGCTCGGCGGTGAGCGCGATCATGGCGTCGCGCCGCGCGTGGCGCGAGCAGGACAGTGCGGCGCTGTCGCCCGGCGGATCGGAGGCGGCGTCGATGAAGTGAACGCGTGGCGCCGGATGAGGGCCCGGCATCACAAGGGGCGCCACCGTGCGGCCCGGCGAGATTGCCCGCGATAAAAACCCACGGACGACAACGATGAACGAGACGAGAGCGTTGCGCATCCAGACTCCCGCCGCGCTGACGCTGGTGCTAGGGCTGGCGCTGGCGAGTGCCGGCCTCGCGCAGGCAGACACGGACGAAGTGCCGCGCATGAGCAACGACGTGTACCGGATGTCGGTGTCGTTCTGCTCGAACGTCGCGGCCGCCGAAAAGATCGCGTGCCAGGGCGACATGATCGCCGCCGGCAGCCGGATCGTCGCAGCGATCGGCGGCCTGCCGCCGGCTTCCGCCACGGCGATCGACGAAGGCGCGCGCAACAAGCTGCCGCCGGCGGAGCGCGACGGGCTCGCGCCCGTCGAGCCGGCCGCGATCGACAAGGACGATACGCTGGCCGGCCTCGCCGGCATGGTGCGTCTGTGCGACGTGTACGAACCGGAGCCGGCGGCGCGGGCGCGGCACCACGCGGCGCTGAAGCAGAAGGCGCCCGACGCCGCGCCGCGTGTCGAGGCGTTGCTGGCCGATCCGTCGATGGCGGCGCGCCGGCGCGTCAGCGTCGGCGTGTGGCAGATTCTCTCGCTCGAGGGCCCCGAAGCGTCGGCGCGCGCGTGCACGCAGCTCGGCACCTGAGCGAACCGCGCATTCTTTCGTGCACCTTCACATTCGTGCCATGTTGCGGCAGCAACAATCGCGGGCAGACATTCGACAATCTTGCGGCGCATCCCGCGACCGCAAGCCTTTTCCGAGGAAACACGCCATGCTCGAGACGCTCGCCCGCGCCGCTGCCGCACTCGCCGTCGCTTCCGTTTCACTGCACGCCGCCGCGCAGACCAGCTACGACTACCTGTTGCTCGCCGCGTCGTGGGAGCCCGGCTTCTGCGCGTCGCACGACACGCCGGAATGCACGAACCTCGCCGGCTCGTATGCGGCGACGAGCCTGTCGCTGCACGGGCTGTGGCCGAACCGCTACGACGGGAACCAGCCGTTCTACTGCGGCGTGCCGCAGAACGACATCGACCTCGACAACGCGCACCAGTGGTGCAGCATGGACGCGTACCCGATCAGCAGCGCAACGCGCAATACGCTGTCGACATACATGCCTGGCGTCGCATCGTGTCTCGACAAGCACGAGTGGTTCAAGCACGGCACCTGTTCGAATTCGGCGACGCCCGATGCGTACTGGAACCAGGCGTCGGGCATGATCAGCCGGTTGGGCAACACGTCGTTCAACGCATTCCTGCAGGCGAACGCGGGCAAGACGGTCACGCGTAACCAGTTGCTGTCGGCGTTCGAGGGCGCATTCGGCAGCAACACGCGCAGCGCGGTGTCGCTGAAATGCACGAAGACGAACGGCGTGAGCTACTTCACCGAAGCATGGATCGCGGTGAAGACGAATGCGACCGCGCAGTTTCCGAGCGCCGCGTCGCTCGTGACGGACGGCAATACGCAGGGTACGTGCCCGACGTCGGGGGTGTTGATCGCGAAGTGAGGGGCGCGGCCGGCGTGCGCGATATCGCGCACGTCGCGGGCGGTGGGCATTCGAGGATGTCGGGCGCGCCGTTGCTGGCGCCCATGCACGTTTGGCGCTCGGCGACACACATCCGCTTCCTGCGTTGGGCGGCTGCGCTCAATGTGCCGCGCAAGGCGCGCCGAACCATCGCGTGACCGCCTGCGTGGCGGCGTCGATGTCCACGTCCGCATCGTCATCGCAGGCCCACGCGACGAAACCGTCCGGACGCACGAGCATCGCACGCAATCCGAGCCGGTCCTTCGCGTCGCTCGCGATATAGGCGAGGCGGTCGCGCCAGCGGCCTGCCACGGCCTGAAGCGGCCGATCCGCATCGAAGTCCAGCAGCACGCCCTTGCCGTGCCTGACGTGTTCGCCGAGCCGCGTGCCGTCGGCCAGTTCGAAGTCCGGAACGCTACGGCCCACCAGCGGATGGCCGCTGCCGGGATCGTACGCGAGCGATACGCCCCACAGGCGTTCGGCGAAGTACGTCGCGCCGTCGCGCGTGTCGACGAGATCGCGCATGATCGCCGCGAGCGCGCGCGAACCCGGCGAGGGCCGCATCAGCGCGACCTGCGCACGCGACCAGTCGAGCACGCGCGCGCCCACCGGATGCCGTTCGTCCGTGTAGCTGTCGAGCAGCCCGGCCGGTGCGTCGCCGCGGATCGTCGCGGCCAGCTTCCAGCCGAGATTCATCGCATCGCCGAGCCCGAGATTGAGCCCCTGGCCGCCGAGCGGCGAGTGGATGTGCGCGGCATCGCCCGCGAGCAGCACGCGGCCGTCGCGGTACGTCGATGCCTGGTACGCGCGATCGGTCCACGTGGCGGCGAGCCGGAGCGCGGTCACCGTGACGCCGACGCCGGACACGCGGCGCAGCACGGCCTGCGCGTGCTCGAGCGTCACCGGGCCGCTCCGGTGGAACGTGCCGCCGTCGAACTCGACGAGCGCGACGGTCCCGGGCGGCGTGTACGTGTACGTGCCGGCCGGCGTGTAGTGACGGCCCGGCAGCAGCGCGCCCGGATCGGCGAACTCGGCTTCGATCGAGTAGCCGGTGAATTCGGCGTCGGTGCCGGCGAACGCGAAGCCGCCGGCCTTGCGGACCGCGCTGCGGCCGCCGTCGCAGCCGACGAGCCAGCGTGCGTGGAATGTCTCGCCGCCTGCGTACAGCGTGACCGCATCGTCCGACTGATCGAAGCCTTCGGCAGCAAGACCGCGCCGAATCTCGACGCCCGTCGCGTGCGCACGGGCGGTCAGCACGGATTCGACGCGCGCCATGTCGGTCGCCATGTGCGTGCCGGCCGGGCCGGGCAGATGGTACGGCCACTGCGACGCATCGATGTCGTCGTGGAAGAACTGGATGCCGGCGAAATGACCGGCCGGACGACGCGCTTGCTGCATCCAGTGCGCGGTGTCCGTGGCGCGGCCCGGCAGCGCGATGCCGTCGAGCAGGTCGCGGCGGTAGAGCGCGTCGATCGTCGGCGCGGACAGGCCGCGCATGCCGAACGGGAGATGCTTCAGCGGGGATTCCGGATCGTCCGCCTGCTCGACCACCAGCACGGATGCACCGGCGAGGCGCAGCTCGCAGGCGAGAAACAGGCCGACAGGGCCGGCTCCGGCAATCACGACATCATGGGTAACGGGCAGATTCATCGGTGGCTCGGTTTCGGGCCAAGGCAGCCCGGTGTGATCGAGAGGGCGGTACGCGCCGGCATTGCGCATGCGTCAGGAAACTGGTGGAACGTTGTTCCATCGGCGCGATATTGGAACGCTGTTCCAGATGTGTCAAGCTAGCGCGCATGAAAACCAGCAAACGGACCGAGCGGCGCGCGGACGCGCTGTCGAAAGAGCGGATCGTCGAGGCCGCGATCGGAATCCTCGACCATGCCGGCGAGGGCGCGCTGACGTTTCGCGCGCTCGCCGCACATCTGGCGACCGGAAGCGGCGCGATCTACTGGCACGTCGCCGACAAGCACGATCTGCTCGCGGCGGCCGCGGATCACGTGATCGCGGCTGCGCTGACGGACGTGCCGACGCAGCGTGACGGCGATGCGGCGCAAGCGCTCCGGCGCATCGCGCTGCGCCTGTTCGACGCGTTCAGCGCGCATCCGTGGGTCGGTGCGCAGTTGTTCCGGGCGCCGTGGCAGCAGGCGGTGCTGCGGATCCTGGAGCGCGTCGGCGGGCAGCTTCAGGCGCTGGGCGTGCCCGAGCCCGCGCAATTCAACGCGGCGTCGGCGCTGATGCATTACATCTTCGGGCTGGCCGGCCAGTACGCCGCGGGTGCGCGGCTGCATCCGCGCGAGACGGGGCAGTCGGAGGTCGTCGCGGTCGTGGCCGAGCGGTGGGCGCAGCTCGAACCGGCGCAGTATCCGTTCGTGCGCAAGGTGGCCGGGCAACTGGCCGCGCACGACGAGCGTGCGCAGTTCCTGGCCGGCATCGATCTGATTTTGGCGGGGATTGGGGCGGCGACCCGGTAGGCCCGCCGTCGGATGCATGGTTTCGAACGGCGGTGCGACGAGTCCGTTGTCACGCCAGCAGCCGCAGCGCATCCGCCAGCGACAGCACCGTCGTGCGCGATTCGAACGCGGTGGCGAACAGATGCTCGTGGACGATCGGGTCCGGGTCGTAGCAACAATCCTTGACCGTGTAGAGGCGGAAATCGGCGTCGCTCGCGTGGGCTATCGACGACAGCATCACGCCGGTCGACGCGATGCCGACCATGATCAGCGTATCGACACCTTGTGCGATGAGCCGCGCCTGCAGATCGGTGCCGAAGAATACGCTCGCGCGGTGGGCCAGGATCAGCGGTTCGTCGGGCCGCCTGGCGAGTTCAGGGCACGGGGCATCGTCGATGAACAGGCCGAGTTGCTTGATGCCCTGGCCGTTCTTGTTGAGCGGGCTGACCTCCGGATAGCCGGGGCTGAACCTCAGATTCGCGAACCAGACGCCGACGCCGGCAGCGCGTGCCGCAGCGCAGAGACGGCGCGTATTCGAGAGCAATTCAGGCGCGACCGACGGAAAGAGGCCGAGGATGTCGGTCTGGTAATGCATGACGAGCAGCGCGGTTTTGGATGGCGCGATGGGCGGGATCGGCGAGGAGGAATTGCTGCCCGCGCGCGCGGGGGCTGACGTTGTGACTTCTGATGCGTTGTCCCGATTCATGCGTTGCGTTCTCCAGTCATCGCTGCGAAATGTCGGAAAATTGGTCGTTCGATACGTCGTCAATCACGTCGGCGCCGGCGTGCCCACGCGTCGCGAAATCTTCGCCGGATTGGGTTCGGGGTATCCACGAGTCGAGCGATTTCCTGCGTGTTTGACAGCAGAGGATCACGGCGTTTCGTCCATACGCTTGCCGTAATTGCATCGCGCGGTGACGGCGATCTATCGCACCCGTACCGTTCTTACGCAAGCCGGACCCAATGGCTCACCGTTATCGCTGAATGCTCTATAGGGGGCTACCTCCACAGAGATCTCCTGACGCCAGAAGATCTCGGAGATCCGGCGGCCGTGTTCGCCGTACCGAGTACGATGATTGAACCCCAAGGATTCCAGTGCTGCCGTGAATTGCGCGAAGTTCGGCTCGCATGCCGTCAGCGGCGCAGCCTGCATTCCGGGAATCGGATCGAAGCCCAGTTCCACCTGTGTCCCCCTTCCCGGGACCACGAACCTTTCGATACCGAACGCCCAGTTGCCAGGCAAGCGCTGGCCGTAGCCGAAGCTGTCTTTGGCGGTCGCTTTGGTCTGCACACCAAAGCTGCGGTGCATCGCGTCGGGCGTCATGTCGGTAACCTGATTGCTGACCCGTATCAGCGCCAGCATGCCTTGCAGCGCTTGCGTGACGGTCAGGCTTGCCTCGGTTCGAGATTCGACCTGCGACGCCCCCGTGCTGTTGGGCGGGGCGTCTGCCGGCTGCCCATGTGCGCCGCCAAACGGGAGGCACAAACTCAATGCCGCCATGACCGTCACGGGGCGGAAGAATCCGCGCCGGGTACGGCCGGTCGAAGCGACGTGATTTCCGTTCTTGACCTGCATCACGCTGGATCCTTGTAGCGGTGGTCGTAGCGCCAAGCAAAGATGTTCATTCGAGGTGTCCGGACGACCGGGTGCGCCACTGAGACGCCTCAAAAAATCGACCTTCCCGAATAAGTCGTCAACCACTCCAGCGCCAGCGTGCTGGCACTCCGGCAATATAAACCGACTGTGTCATTTCGGCGCTGACCAAGCGGGCAAGTGCCGCGCTGTTTTCGACGACACGTTTCAGCCAGCTCCAGTTGCTAGCCGTCACCGGCGTTTGTTCATTCGAGCAGGGGTTAAGGTTTGGGCAAGAGACATTTAGATGGCCGAGTGCCGGGCGGTAGAAATCACTCGCTTTTGACCTTGTGGTGCTCGCGGCGCATATGCAGTCGATCTTTGCGACCTACTATATCGTACTCGATCAGCTCCCCAGTACAGCTAGAGACGCCCACGTTCGTCATGGCACTACGTGATGCCCGCGAGCAGATTAGGGAACACAGTGCGGTGGCGGCTGCCGCCGCCACGAAACTAGGAACCCTTGCGTTGGCATCAATTCAATTTATTTCTTAACATATCGACTAGCCCGTTGAAGTCACCATTAAATTTCGCACAAACTGTTGCTGATAATCGATCGAGGCATTGCTGCTTTGAAAGGGCAACATTTTTGCTAATTTCATAGAATTCGCTATGTTTGCCTGCCTGCAGGCCATATTCGAGGATGCCTTTTACCTCCTCGGGCTCTACAGAAAGAGCGGCAGCCGCCGCATCGCTAACCTCAGTCGCCTTCTGAATAATCCACGCTTCCGGCCACGTCTCGCCTGGCAAATATGCAACGCGATCCTCAAACCATTTTTGAAATTCGGCATCTGTTTTTTCTGCCATGCTCTTCGCATGTTTGAAATTTTCTTTTTCCAGGGCACGTTGATCACCATCAAAAATGGCAAGCGTGGGCTTTTCATCCTTTCGAACATAAAGCGCAGCAAGCTGTCTAGCAATCGACGTTGCCGAGCCAATTACCTTGATGGTCACCCTAGTGCGGATAGCAGCTGGAAGGATTGCCTGCAATAATGATTGGGCTACTTCATCTTCGACGAAGATATCCAATTCATTGCCACCCGGCGCACCCATCTTGGCGAACGCAAAATCTGGGGAAATTCCCGCGATTAACTTTGTCTTATCACTCACCGTTTCAACATAAAACCTCGCATCGTCTGGCAAGCACTCGAAAATCTCTTTAGAATGTGTTGTGCAAATGACCTGGGTTTTCATCTCTAAACAGATTTCCTTGAGCTTCGTCATAAAAAGCCTTTGAGCTTTTGCGTGTAAACCCAGTTCAATCTCATCCATGACCAGCAGTGTGCCCTCTCCCGCGGAGTATATGGTCGAGAATATCTCAAATAGGGCATTTTCCCCGGCGCCCATATTGAAGCCGGAATATGTGATCGCTCCAACTTTCACTATTGGAAGGCTATAGCGAGAATGTTCGAGATATCGAAAGTCGTCATATTTCTTTCCCAGAATATAACCAACTGTATCTCGCACTTTTTTCTCCCATCCTTTTGGCTTAACGTTCGCAAATGCCTTGGAATAAGACCGAGACTGGCTTCGTTCGCTGTGAGGAACGATGCGTTCAATACCCAGGAAAACTACAGTTCGATTGACTCGCGAGTCATAGTCGTTCCATTTTCCCCCCTTATTTTTTCTTCTCGTTTGATAGCCAAGCCCCTTCCCATCTGGCACTCTTTCTGAGGGCACCCATCCGTTGTGAGCAATTAAGTACCATATTACGATGCCGTCGGGGGTCTTCTCTTCTTTGTGCTGGATAAAAAAATCTGAAAAAGTGTAATATGGATATCTTCTTCGGGGTAGTTTGTAAGTGGTTTTGTCACCATGAAACGCGCAACAAGCAATCGCTAGAATCGTCGACTTTCCTGCGCCATTCACTCCCGCAAACGCCGTTATTGGGTAATTGAACTCAACATGAAGAGAACCGATTCCTCTCAAGGCACCTTTTGTGATTTCAATTTCCCGAAGCAATACTTTCGAAAAATCGTTGACAAACCATTGCCTTAGCTCTTTATCTATTTTGCTTTCTTTGTATTTCATGCTGTCTCACTCGCAGTTTTTATTGGTATTGTCGCACGATGGCCCCATCAATCGGTCATTGCAATTACATGCATTGACAACACGCGCCCACAAGGGCGGGGCGCGACTCTCGTCGACTAAGGAGGTTCTGATGCTTGGTGTCCACAGAATTTTTACGCATGATGCTGAATGATGGTAACACTCGCGAAGCAATGCTGTTGGTTAGAGGCAGCTGGACTGGACCAATTTTATACCAAGGCCAATCTACTGGATACGCTGCGAGGACAATGATCAAGAAGCGTAGTCCATTTACGCTAGCCCCTTGAGCGCCTCAAGACGGGAAGCGCTAGAGGGACCGCTTTCAGGCCAATCTGAAAAGGGAAACAGCATCGCGTGAACTCATGCCGATATATCGGGTCGACATACTTTGGTGCTTTGCAGGCAGTGATCATATTCATCTCCGACCGCGCGCGTCTCAATCTGGCTTGTCAGCAGACCTTCTTCAGCTCTCTGAAGAACGACGCGTTCGGGTCGATTGCTGCCGATGGCCGAATCCCTCATTGACCGCGCCGGCGCGCCGATATGAGTCCACCGCCGTTGCGCCAGATGAGTCGCGCTCAACTTTGCCTCTTCAAAAGATCGACCGACCCGAATACGTCGTCAACCACTCCAGCGCCAGTGTCCCCGCCAACGAGTTCCCGTTCGCATCCAACCCCGGCGCCCACACGCACACGGCCATCTCCCCCGGCAGCACCGCGACGATCCCGCCGCCGACGCCGCTCTTCGCCGGCAGCCCCACCCGATACACGAAATCACCGGCCGCATCATAGGTCCCGCAGGTCAGCATCAGCGCCGACAGCCGCTTCGCGGAACTCGAATCGACGATCCGCTCGCCTGTCGCCGGCGCGACACCGCCGTTCGCAAGAAACAGCGCGGCGCTGGCCAGCTCGACGCAATTCATCTCGATCGCACACTGCCGGCAATACGCGTCGATTACCGTATCAGGCGGCATCTGCATGTTGCCGAAGCTCGCCATGAAATGCGCCATCGCGCGGTTGCGCTCCGCATGCTGCAACTCCGACGTCGCGACGCGCGAATCGTAGTCGATGTCGTTCGCGCCGATCAGCCGCCGCACGAATTCGACGAGCGCCGTCTCGGCCTTCACGAAGCGGCGGCACAGCACGTCGGTGACGACCAGCGCGCCCGCATTGATGAACGGATTGCGCGGCTTGCCGCGCTCGCTTTCGAGCTGGACCAGCGAATTGAACGCGGTGCCGGACGGCTCGCGGCCGACCCGTTCCCACAGCTCGTCGCCCAGCAGTTGAAACGCGAGCGTGCACGCGAACAGCTTCGAGATGCTCTGGATCGAGAAGCGCTCGTGCGCATCGCCGACCGTGTAAACGTTTCCGTCGAGCGTCACGACGGCCATCCCGAACTTGTCGGCGGGCACTTTCGCGAGTTCGGGAATGTAGTCGGCGACCCGGCCCTGGCCGATCCAGGGGGCGAGTTCGGTGTGGATGCGTTCAAGAATCGTCTGGTAATTCATCACGTCAGGCAGGGTAGAAGCAGAGCCGGGATTCCGGCGAGCCCGTATGGAACCGTCCCGGCGTCGATTCGTCAAGCGCGGCCGGAATCCCGCCCTTATTTTCAAGACCGCCAAACAGGTGAGCGGCGGGCGCAGTATCATGCGGTACGTTTCGGCCGAGGGCCGGCGTCCGGCACCCGCCGGCGCCCCCCGCGGCTTCCTCGATGATCCGACCGCCGCCCATGTCTTTTCGCATCCTGCTCGTCGAAGACGACACCCGCTTGTCCACGCTGATCGCCGGCTACCTGCGCAAGAACGACTATGAAGTCGACACCGTGCTGCATGGTGACGCCGCGGTGCCGGCGATCCTGTCCATTCGTCCCGATCTCGTCATCCTCGACGTGAACCTGCCGGGCAAGGACGGCTTCGAAATCTGCCGCGAGGCGCGCAAGCAGTACGACGGCGTGATCATCATGGTGACGGCGCGCGACGAGCCCTTCGACGAGCTGCTCGGCCTCGAATTCGGCGCGGACGACTACGTGCACAAGCCGGTCGAGCCGCGCATCCTGCTCGCGCGGATCAAGGCACAACTGCGCCGCGCGCCCGCGCGCGCGGCCGAGAGCACCGCGCCGCAGCCGGAGCGCTACGCGTTCGGCAAGTTCTCGATCGACCGCACCGACCGCACCGTCGTGCTGCCCGACGGCAGCACGCCCGATCTGACGTCGGCCGAATTCGACCTGCTGTGGGCGCTCGTGTGTCATGCGGGCGAAGTCGTCAGCCGCGACGATCTGATGCTGCAGTTGCGCGGCGTCGAATTCGACGGCCTCGACCGCACGATCGACGGGCGCATCTCGAAGCTGCGCCGCAAGCTGCGCGATGACGCGAGCAACCCGCAGCGGATCAAGACGATCCGCAGCAAGGGTTATCAATTCAGCAAGCACGCGTGGGAATGACGCCGCGCTCGCGCGACGCCGTCACGTTCCGCGCGGGCATTCCGCCCGCCGGCCGGGAGCCGCGATGATTCGACGAACCCGTTCGCACCCCGATGCACCGCCGTTGCCGACGCTGCGCTACGTCAAATGGCGCTGGCTGCATTTCCGCCGCGCGTGGACCGACACGCGCGCCGACCGCATTCCGAGCTGGTCGCGCCTGTACGTGCGCACCTACCTGCATCTGCTCGGCCTCGTGTTGCTCACCGCGCTGGTGCCCGCGCTCGCGCTGTGCGTCGTGTTGTCGCCGCAGGTCGTGTGGCACGCGTTCGACGCGTTGCCGGGCGACATCTGGATCGTGCTGGCGTTCGTGTTCACCGCGCCCGCGCTTGCCGCGTACCGGTGGATGCGGCCGGTCTGGTCGGATCTCGTGATGGTGCGCGAGCGTGCGATCGACTTCACCGGCGGGCGTTTCAACACGCGCGCCCGCGAATCGCACAGCGTGATCATCGGCCCGCTCGCGCGCACGCTGAATGCGCTCGCGATGCGGATGGAGCGGCTGATCGCCGCGCAGCGCGATCTGACGAACGGGATCTCGCACGAACTGCGCACGCCGCTCGCGCGCGTGCGCTTTGCACTCGAAATGCTGCGCGAACCCGGTTCGGCGGCCGAATACCAGGGTGCGCTCGAGAGCATCGCGCAGGACGTGACCGAGCTCGAGGAGCTGATCGACATGAGCCTGACGTACGCGCGGCTCGAATACAGCTCGCTGCAGTCGAACCTCGAGATGACCGCGCCGGTCGCGTGGTTCGAGCACCAGGTGAACGACGCGCAACTGCTGTATCCGGACCGGACGATCGAGGCCCGCGTCGCGATCGGATCGGATCTCCGCGTGAAGATGGACCGGCGGCTGATGTCGTATGCGATGCGCAACCTGCTGCGCAACGCGAGCAAGTACGCGAACGCGCGGATCGTCGTCGGGATCGCGCTCGTGCACGGCAACATCGGGATCTTCGTCGAGGACGACGGCCCGGGCGTGCCCGAAAGCGAGCGCGAACGGATCTTCGACGCGTTCGTGCGTCTCGACCGTCGCACCGGCGGCTACGGGCTCGGCCTGTCGATCACGCGGCAGGTGCTCCACGCGCACAACGGCCGGATCGCGGTCGTCGATCCGGTCGAGCTCGGCGGCGCGCGGTTCGAGATCAGCTGGCCGGTCTAGCGCGACGTCGCGCGATGCTCGGCACGCGGTAATCGTGAAGGCGCAGGCTGCCGGCGAGCGCGCAGGGCGCGACGCCGCCACGGACGCCGCCGAAGCGGCATCCGCGCAGGCTCAGTAGGTGCGGCCGAGCTGCAGGTAGAAGTTGCGTCGGCCGCCCGGCGCGAGCGCCACGCCGATATAGACGGGCCCGAACGCGGTCGACAGGCTCGTGAAGAACGTATAGCTCTGCTTGAGCGCGCCGCCGCCGATCTGCTGGCCGCTCGACCACACGTTGCCGACTTCCGCGCTGGCGCCCACCGACAGCGCCTTGATCGGCGACGCGTTGAACGTCATCAACTGGTTCATGTACGTGATCTGTCCGTACGCGAGCTCGTTGCCGTTCAGCTGATCGGCCGCATAGGCGGACAGATGCTGGAAGCCGCCGAGCGTGAAGTTGAACGCGTTGATCAGGTTGGTGCCGCCGATGCTCTTGCCGCCTTCGATCGTCGCGCTGACGCTGTGCCGGCCGAACTGCTGCGCGATCATCGCCTTGCCGTAGATCTCGGTATAAGGCGCGTTGCTGATCCCGTCGGCGAATTCCTGCGCCGAGCCGCCGTTGCGCGACACGAGCGAGCGGTCGACCCGCAGTTCGCCGAAATAACCCTTGCGCGGGAACATCGGATCGTCGAGCTGATCGATGACGAGCCGCGCCCGCGCGACCAGCGCCTGGGACGTGAAGCTCGGCCACAGCAGGCTCTGGCCGCTGCCGTCGTCGAACGGCAGGTTGTAGGTCGGCGAGCCGTGCCCGGTCACGTAACCGAGGCCGACGCGGAAATCGCCGAGCCGCGCGATCGGCAGGCCGAGGTCGATCCCGGCGCGCGCCGTCTGCATCAGGTACTGCGTGATCTTCACGTCGCCGGAGTCGTCGTACAGGTTCGCGTAGCGACGCTGGTATTCCGCGTACGGCGACAGGTACACGCCGTACGCGGTCGACAGCGGCTGGCGCAATTCGACGCGCGCCGACTGCAGGTCGCTGCCGATCGTCGTGTCCGCGCGGAATTCCAGCCCCGACTCCGTGAGCCACGGCCGCCGGTAGCCGACGTGCAGGCGGAAGCCGCCCTCGTCGGTCGAACTGCTCGACATGCCGAGCCCGAACAGCAGGAAGTTGGGCCCCCAGTACTTCTCGCGCGCGTCGATCTCGAGCACGTTGTCGTCGCCGCGGCTCACGATCTGCTGCGTGACGCTCTCGAAGTTGCCGCCCGTCGTGAGTCCGAGCAGATCCTGGCTGACGGTCTTCGGATCGTAGATGTCGCCGGGTTTCACGTGCAGCGCGTTGCTGACGACGCGCTTCGGCACGCCGCCGCTGGTCTTGATGTCGATGCGCGTGATGCGGATCGGCGGCGGCAGCGGCTGCGCGTGCGCGGACCGGTAGGCCGCGTACTGTTCCGGCGTGAGCGCGAAGCGCCGCAGCTTCGGCAGCGCCGCGGTCGCGGCGATCTCGCCGGCGGCGATCGCCTGCTTCGCGTTCTGGAAATCGGTGAACGCGAGCGCGCCGAGGTCCGGCGTGAGCAGCACGTCCTGCGCGTCGAGCTGCTTGCGCTGCGCGGTCACGTTCTGGCGGATCAGGATGCCGACCATCTGCTGCATCACGTCGGCCGGCGACGCGAGCGCGTCGAGCGGGCGCAGTTGCGAGCCGATGTCGACGGCGATCACGACGCTTGCGCCCATCTGCCGCGCGGTGTCGACGGGCAGGTTGCTGACGAGCCCGCCGTCCACGAGCGCGCGCCCGTTGATCTCGGCCGGCGCGAACAGGCCCGGCATCGCCATGCTCGCGCGAATCGCGAGCGGCAGCGAGCCGTGGTCGAGCACGACCATCTGGCCCGTCTGCAGGTCGGTCGCGACCGCGCGGTACGGGATCGGCAGCTGGTCGAACGGCTGGTTGGTCGGCACGGCGGCCGTCCAGTTCGCGAGCAGCGCCTGCAGCCGGTTGCCCTGTACGAGGCCGACCGGCGCCTTGACGCCTTTCTTGCCGAAGCCGAGCGTCAGCCCGTTGATGTACAGGCGTTCGTCTTCGCGGCTGGTTTGAGGCAGGTCCGCGCGGTCCGTCACGTCGAACGCGATATCCGCCAGGTTGACCTCCGACAGCCGCTTCTGCATCTCGTCGGCCGCCATCCCGCTCGCGTACAGGCCGCCGACCACGGCGCCCATGCTGGTGCCCGCGATGCAGTCGATCGGAATCCGGTTGTCCTCCAGTACTTTCAGGACACCGAGGTGTGCGTAGCCGCGCGCGCCCCCGCCGGACAGCACGAGGCCGATCGACGGCCGGCCGGCCGGGCCGCCGTCGGCCGCGCAGGTGTGCGCCGCCGCAGCGGGTGCGGCGGGCGCGGGCGCAGCCGGCGCGTTGACGGCAGCGGTCTGGGCGGCGGCGGGTCCGGCGGCCGGCAGCGGTTGCGCGGAGACCGTGCAGCACCAGAAGGCAACGAGCGTCGTGCAGAGCGGGCGCACCGGCGCCCAGCGGAAGGAAACGGTCGCTGTCATGGTGAACATACCTGGCGTGATCGTGCGTCTGAGGCCTGCCGGGAGCAGGCAAGACCGAGAGATTACCGTGTTTTACAGGCCCGACGCGAGCGGCCGTTGCGTGGCCGGACGTGCCCGAAACGCCCCATCCGGCCATTCCGTCGCGAAAAAATCATCGGAATTGCCTAAAGTATCGGAACGATTTGCCGCTAAGCTCGTGATGGGGCGGCATGGACGCGCGGCAAAATGTGCGGCGCGGCTGTCCCGGCCCGTTCCCTCACAAAGGTTTGATATGTCGACACCGCTGTTCGGAAAGTTGTTTGCGCAACCCGTTGCGATCGACCCGGGAACGGCGAGTACGCGGATCTATACGCACGAACGCGGCGTGGTGCTGAACCAGCCGTCGGTCGTCTGCTTCCGCAAGGGCGGCGCGAGCGACGCGCGGCCGACGCTCGAGGCCGTCGGCGAGCTCGCGAAGGCGCTGCTCGGCCGCGAACCGGGGCATCTCGAAGCCGTGCGGCCGATGCGGCACGGCGTGATCGCGGACGCGCACGCGGCCGAGCAGATGATCCGCAGCTTCATCGACATGTCGCGCACCCGTTCGCGCTTCAGCCGCCGGGTCGAGGTCACGTTGTGCGTGCCGTCCGACGCGACGGCCGTCGAGCGCCGCGCGATCCGCGAGGCCGCGTTCGCGGCCGGCGTATCGGAGGTCGAACTGATCGAGGAATCGCTGGCGGCCGCGCTCGGCGCGGGTTTGCCGGTGACCGAGCCGGTCGGCTCGATGGTCATCGACATCGGCGGCGGCACGACCGAAGTCGCGGTCGTCGCACTCGGCGGCATCGTCTACCGCGAGGCGATCCGCGTCGGCGGCAGCCAGTTCGACGCGGCGATCGTCAACCACGTCCGCAACCTGTACGGCGTGCTGCTCGGCGAACAGACGGCCGAGCACGTGAAGAAGACGATCGGCTCGGCCACCAGCGCGGTGCCGCGCACGTCGACCCGCGCCGTCGGCCGCAGCATCGGCGACGGCCTGCCGCGCTCGGTCGAGCTGTCCAATCACGACGTCGCGGACGCGCTGGCCGCACCGCTCAAGCAGGTGATCGGCGCGGTGAAGTCGGTGCTGGAAAACGCGCCGGCCGAACTCGTGACCGACATCGCGAATCGCGGCGTGGTGCTGACCGGCGGCGGCGCTTTGCTCGCCGATCTCGAACGCCTGCTGTACGACGAGACCGGGCTGGTCGCGCGGATCGCCGACGAGCCGGCCACCTGCGCGGTGCGCGGCGCCGGCGAGGCGATGGGGCGGCTCGCGATGTGCCCGGCCGATTGAGCCGGGCGGTGCTGCCGGCCGCGGCCCGGCGCACGCCTTCACCTTCTTTCGATCTCCCAATGGCCGGCCCGCTCGGCCGGCATCGGTCCATCGCATGGACAGGCGCGGGCGCGCCGTGCTAGCGTGACGCGCCCGTTCGGGGCCGGGCCGGCCGACGCGCCCGACGACACCTGAGAGACCGAATACCTTGAAATATCGAACCAAACGGGGCTTCGCGGCCCGGGCCGGCCGCGTGCTGGCCGTCGTCGCGTGCGTCTGGGTCGCGGCGGCCGCCGCGATCGTCGTCCATGGCATGCGGATGCCGAGCGACCCGGCGGACGTCGCCGTGATCTTCGGCAACGCGCTCGACGCAACCGGCGCGCCGAAGCCCGTGCTCGCGGCCCGGCTCGATGTCGGCGTGCGTTGTTACCGCGCGGGGCACTGCCCGGCGTTTCTGGTCAGCGGCGCGATCGACGGGCCCGGGCTGAACGAGGCGACGGCCATGCGCGACTACCTCGTCGCGCGCGGCGTGCCGGCGGCCCGGATCGCCGTCGACGACCAGGGCGACAACACGCTCGCGACCGCGCAGCACACGCTGGCCTACCTGCGCGCACATCGCCTGTCGCGCGTGCTGATCGTCAGCCAGTATTACCACCTCGCGCGGGCGCGCCTCGCGTTCGAGCGCGTCGGCATTGCGCGGTCGAACATCTCCGCCGCGTATCCGCGCCGCTTCCAGTGGCGCGACGTCTATTCGAGCTGGCGCGAGGTGCCGGCCTACGCGGTGTATGCGGTACGGTTGTGGATCAATCCCGATGCGCGGCCGGTGTCGTTTCGACCGATGCTTTATCTGATGAGCCTGTTTTCGTGACGGGGCGGCCCGGAAGCGCGCGCTTCCGGTGCGGGCGGTTTCGTCGTTACTCCGGTTTCCTGTCGTCTCGCGCCGGCCGCGCGAGTGTCACAGGCACCGAATAAATAATAACGATTCGCGTTTCAGATGCCTTGCGAGGCTGAAAATCAAAACAATTTCGCCGACAGTTCCATAATCCAGATCCGATCGATTTATTAAGCGGATGTTGGTTATCTAAATGGATCATTCATCGCGGTGAAAATATTGCACCGCAAAATCCCCGTGTGTTGAATCAGGGCGATATATCGGTGTTTCCACCGATGCGGCACAGCTATTGTCTTTGCGAAAAATCAAGGCAAGCCGGCGAACAGTGTGTCGCGTGTTATTGCTGCGCGTCTGTCAGAAAGTAAAAAAAATACATAATCGTCGGCCATTGATCCGATGGGAAAATATCGACTGGAAAACGGTTTGACTTTGATATAGCCTAGTCTGACGAAAGCGCGTAGTAATCAAATCAACCAGAAAGTCGCTGCAGAAACCAGGGGCCGCCATCATGTCATTCGACTAGTTCCGCAGCTGCATTCCCGGGCCGATCAAAAAACTCATCACGAATAAACCGACAGCGCATCGCGATTGCCGGGGAGGACGCTTTTATCCGCGATTTTCTGCCGCGTGCCGGCCGTTGCGGCCGCAATACCAATACCAAAGCCGAAATCAATAAAGAGGGAAAGCATGAACCCTGTCCGTCCGAAAAAAGCGAGTGAGCCGTTTCCGAGACTGCTGTTGCCCACCGGCGTGTTTCTGGCGCTGTCGGGCGCGGGTATCGTCCCCGCCTATGCGACCTGCAGCACGGCGGGCACCACGGTGACCTGTTCCGGCGTCGCGAATCCGTTGGCGCCCAGTTATTCGAACAGCGCCAACAACGTGAACGCGACGGTCAATCCCGGTGCAAGCGTCGGCGTGCTGCTCGGTGTCGGCGGCACGGCGATGTCGTTGACCGGCAGTAACGTCACGCTGACCAACAACGGCACGATCGACCCGTCGGCGCTCGGCTCGGGGCTCGGCGTGCTGTCGAGCGGTACGGTGATCGGCAACGCGGCGGCGAGCACCACCACCGTGACCAACAACGGCACGATGATGGGCTCGACCGGCGTCGCGATCAGCGGCGTGACGGGCATGGCGCTGTCGGTTCAAAACGGCACGGGCGGCACGTCGACGATTACGAACACGGGTACGATCGGCTCCTCCCCGCTGGTCGGCGCGACCCTCGTCGGCGCCGATGCGCCGGTGGTCGCCGCGTACGGCGGCGGCACGGTCAACATGACGAACAGCGGGACGATCACCGGTCGCGTGTCGCTGGGTTCGAGCGGCACACCGGGACAGGGCAATACGTTCACCAACTCGGGCACGATCAACGGCGGCGTGTCGATGGGGGCGAACAGCACGAATACGTTCAATGCCGTGACGGGCTCGTCGGTCAATACGGCCGGCGGCACCGGCGGCGCGTTCAACATCACGGTCGGCCCGGTCACGCTCGGCGTGGCGGCAACCGGCGTCGTCGACGGCGGCGCGGGCGGCAACAATACGCTCAACCTGCAGCAAGGCGTCGCGGCGAACGGCACGATCGCGGTCAACAACTACATCAACTTCAATCACCTCGACGTCACGAGCGGCAACTGGACGATCAACGGCGCGTCCACCGCGCAGGACGCGACGCTGACGGGCGGCGTGGCGATCATCAACGACAACGCGTCGCTCGGCACCGGTACCGTCACGGGCAGCGGCGGTGCGTTGCAGGCGGGCACGGCGGGGCTCGACGTGTCCAACAACGTGTCGCTCGGCGTGGGCGGCCTGACGGTGCAGGGCGCGACCGGGCTGACGCTGTCCGGCACGGTGTCGGGTGGCGGCGCGCTGACGAAGAACGACGGCGGCACGCTGACGCTGTCCGGCGCGAACAGCTACACGGGCGGCACGAACCTGAACGCCGGCGGCCTGGTGGTCGGCAACAATTCGGCGCTCGGCACCGGCGTGCTGAACGTCAACGCGTCGGCGTCGCTCGACACGAGCACGAACGTGACGCTCGCCAACACGGTCAATCTCGCGACCGGCTCGACGCTGACGCTCGGCGGCAGCAACGATCTCGGGCTGACCGGCACGATCAGCGGAAGCGGCGGCCTCACGAAGAATGGCGCGGCAACCACGACGCTGACCGGCGCGAACACGTATACGGGCGACACGACCATCAACAGCGGCACGCTCGCGCTGAGCGGGGCCGGCAGTCTGTCGGCGACCGGCACGGTCAACCTGACCGGTGCGGGCGCAACGTTCGACCTGAGCACTGCGGCGGGCGGGCGGACGATCGGTGCGCTGGCCGGCGCGGCCGGCACGAACGTGGACCTCGGCGCCAATTCGCTGACGCTCGGCGGCAGCGTCAATGCCACCTATGCCGGCACGATCGGCGGGTCCGGCAGCTTGACGCTGTCGGGTACCGGCACGCAATCGCTGACGGGCGCGAACACGTACACGGGCGGCACGAACCTGAACGGCGGCAACCTCGTCGTCGGCAGCAATACGTCGCTCGGCCTCGGCGCGGTGAACGTCAACGGGTCGTCGACGCTCGATGGGACGGCCAACGTGTCGTTGGCCAACGACGTCAACATCGCGACGGGCACGACGCTGACGCTTGGCGGCAGCACCGATCTCGGCCTGGGTGGCGTGGTCGCGGGTGGCGGCGGTCTCGTGAAGAACGGCGCGGCGACCTTGACGCTGTCCGGCGCGAACACCTACGCCGGCGGCACGACGCTGAATGCAGGCGGGCTGGTGCTCGGCAACAATGCGGCGCTCGGCACGGGTGCGTTGACCGTCGGCGGCGCGGCAACGCTCGATACGAGCGCGAGCCTGTCGGTCAACAACGCGATCGGCCTCGCTACCGGTTCCGCGCTGACACTGGGCGGCAGCAACGCGCTGACGCTGAGCGGCGGCATCACTGGCGCGGGCAGTCTGGTGAAGGACGGCGCGGCGACGACGACGTTGACCGCCGCAAACACCTACACGGGCGGCACGACGATCAATGCCGGCACGCTGGCGATCGGCGGAGGCGGCAGCCTGTCGGCAACCGGCAGCGTGAACCTGGCAGGCGCGGGTGCGGTGCTCGACGTGAGCGGCGCGACCGGCGCGCAGTCGATCGGGGCGCTGTCGGGTGTCGCCGGGACGAACGTGACGCTGGGCGGCAACGCGCTCACGCTGGGCGGGACGGCGAGCGGCACGTTCAGCGGGGCGATCGGCGGCACCGGCAGCCTGACGCTGGCCGGCTCCGGCACGCAGACGCTGAACGGCGCGAGCACCTACTCGGGCGGCACGAACCTCAATAGCGGCAGCCTTGTGCTCGGCAACGGCGGTGCGCTCGGTTCCGGCGCGCTGACCGTCGGCGGCGCGGCGACGCTCGATACGAATGCCGCGTTGTCGGTCGGCAACGCGGTCAATCTCGGCACGGGCGCCGCGCTGACGCTGGGGGGCAGCAACAGCCTCACGCTGGGCGGGGCGATTTCCGGCGCCGGGAGTCTCGTGAAGGGCGGGGCGGCGACCACGACGCTGACCGGCGCGAACACCTATACGGGCGGTACGACGATCAACGCGGGGACGCTGGCGATCGGCGCGGGCGGCAGCCTGGCATCGACCGGCACGATGAACCTTGCCGGCACGGGCGCGGCACTGGACCTGAGCGGCGCGACAGGCGGTCAAACGCTCGGCGCGCTGTCGGGCGTCGCGGGAACGAACGTCAACCTGGGCGGCAACGCATTGACGCTCGGCGGCACAGCCAGCGGCACGTTCGGCGGGGTGATCGGCGGTACGGGCAGCTTGACGCTGGCGGGCACCGGCACGCAGACGCTGACCGGCACAAATGTCTACACCGGCGGCACGAACCTCAATAGCGGCAGCCTCGTGCTCGGCAACGGCGGCGCGCTCGGTTCCGGTGCGCTGACCGTCGGCGGCGCGGCGACGCTCGATACGAACGCCGCGTTGTCGGTCGGCAATGCGGTCAATCTCGGCACGGGCGCCGCGCTGACACTGGGGGGCAGCAACAGCCTCACGCTGGGCGGTGCGATTTCCGGCGCGGGCAGCCTCGTGAAGGACGGGGCGGCGACCACGACGCTGACCGGCGCGAACACCTATACGGGCGGCACGACGATCAACGCGGGGACGCTGGCGCTCGGCGCGGGCGGCAGCCTGGCATCGACCGGCACGATGAACCTTGCCGGCGCGGGCGCGGCACTGGACCTGAGCGGCGCGACAGGCGGTCAAACGCTCGGCGCGCTGTCAGGCGTCGCGGGAACCAACGTCAACCTGGGCGGCAACGCACTGACGCTCGGCGGCACGGCCAGCGGCACGTTCGGCGGGGTGATCGGCGGCACCGGCAGTCTCACGTTGTCGGGTACCGGCACGCAGACGCTGACCGGCGCGAACACCTATACGGGCGGCACGACGATCGGCGCCGGCAGCACGCTGGCGCTCGGCGCGGGCGGCAGCCTTGCGTCCGGCAGCACGCTGGACCTCGCGGGCGCGGGGGCGACGTTCGACTTGAGCGGCGCGACGGCCGTGCAGACGCTCGGCACGCTGACCGGCGCGGTCGGCACGAACGTGAACCTCGGCGGCAACGGGCTGACGCTGAACGGCAACGGCAGCAGCACGTTCGGCGGCGCGATCGGCGGCACCGGCGGCCTGACGCTGGCCGGCAGCGGCACGCAGACGCTGACGGGCGCCAACACGTATACGGGCGGCACGACGATCAGCGGCGGCGGCACGCTCGCAGTCGGCGCGGGCGGCAGCCTCGCATCGACCGGCGCGGTGGACCTCGCCAGCGCCGGTGCGACGCTCAATCTGAGCGGCGCGACCGGCGCGCAGACGATCGGCACGCTGACCGGTGCGGCCGGCACGAACGTCGACCTCGGCACGAATGCGCTGACGCTGAATGGCGGCACCAACGGTACGTTCGGCGGCACGATCGGCGGGACGGGCGGTGTAACCGTCGCCGGCACGGGCACGCAAACGCTGACGGGCGCGAACACGTATACCGGCGGCACGACGATCAACGGTGGCAGCACATTGGCGCTCGGTGCCGGCGGCAGCCTCGCGTCGGGCAGTGCGGTGAACCTCGCCGGCGCGGGCGCGACGTTCGACGTGAGCGGCGCGACGGCCGCGCAGACGCTCGGGACGCTGAGCGGCGCGGCCGGCACGAACGTGAATCTCGGCGCGAATGCGCTGACGCTGAACGGCAGCGGCAACGGTACGTTCGGCGGCGCGATCGGCGGGACGGGCGGCGTGACGTTTGCTGGCACGGGCACGCAGACGCTGACGGGCGCGAACACGTACACGGGCGGCACCACGATCAACGGCGGCAGTACGCTGGCACTCGGCGCGGGCGGCAGCCTGGCGTCGGGTAGCGCCGTGAATCTGGCCGGCACGGGCGCGACGTTCGACGTGAGCGGCGCATCGGGCGCGCAGACGATCGGTGCGCTGAGCGGAAGCGCCGGCACGAACGTGAATCTCGGCGCGAATGCGCTGACGCTGAACGGCAGTACCAACAGCACGTTCGGCGGCGCGATCGGCGGCACCGGCGGCGTGACGTTCGCCGGCACGGGCACGCAGACGCTGACGGGCGCGAATACGTACACGGGCGGCACCACGATCAACGGCGGCAGTACGCTGGCGCTCGGGGCGGGCGGCAGCCTCGCGTCGACGGGCGCGGTGAATCTCGCGGGCACGGGCGCGACGTTCGACGTGAGCGGTGCGACCGGCGCGCAAACGATCGGCGGGCTGTCGGGCGCGGCCGGCACGAACGTGAATCTCGGTGCGAACGCGCTGGCGCTGAACGGCAGCGGCAGCAGCACGTTCGGCGGCACGATCGGCGGCTCGGGCGGCGTGACGGTGGCGAGCGGCACGCAGGTGCTGACCGGCGGCAACACGTACACGGGCGGCACCACGATCGCAGCCGGCGGCACGCTGCAGCTCGGCAACGGCGGCACGTCGGGCAGCGTGGCCGGCGACGTCGTCGACAACGGTGCGCTGGTCGTCAATCAATCGGGCAACGTGACGATCGCGAGCGTGCTGTCCGGCACCGGCTCGCTGACGCAGGCCGGCAGCGGGCAACTGACGCTGACCGGCACGAGCACGCTGAGCGGCCCGACCACGGTCAGCGCGGGCACGCTTGCCGTCAACGGTTCGCTCGGCCAGTCGACCGTCACCGTGCAGAACGGCGCGACGGTGACGGGCACCGGCACGATCGGCGGCCTCGTGGTGCAGGGCGGCGCGACGGCGGCCGCCACGCAGCCGGGCGCGGCGCTGAACGTGGGCGGCAACGTCACGTTCCAGCCGGGTTCGACGTTCCAGGTCGCCGCCACGCCGCAGCAAAGCGGCAGCCTCGCGGCGAGCGGCACGGCGACGCTGAACGGCGGCACCGTGCAGGTGCTCGCGAACCAGAGCACCTATCAGCCGGGCACGACGTACACGATCCTCAGCGCGTCGTCGGGCGTGCAGGGCGCGTTCGCCCAGGTGAGCGCGAACTATGCGTTCCTGACGCCGACCCTCAGCTACGATCCGGGTCACGTGTATCTGCAACTGGCTCAGAACGGCACCGCGCTGCCCGACGTCGCGACGACGCCGAACCAGCGCTCGGTCGCGACCGCGGTGGCCGCGCTCGGCGCCGGCAATCCGCTGTACGACACGGTGCTGACGACCGACGCGCCGACCGCACGCCGCGCGTACGGGCTGCTCGGCGGCGAACTGCAGGCGAGCCTGAAGAGCATGCTGCTGCTCGACAGCCGCTATGTGCGCGACGCGGTGACCGATCGCGTCCGTCAGGGCCTCGCGCCCGGATCGGGCCCGCTCGCGGCCCTGTCGTCGGGCGGCGCCGCGCTGTGCGGCGACAACACGGCCGGCGTGGCCGATCCGACGCTGCCGCCGGAACGCCGGATCGGTTCGCGCGCCGGGTGCTACGGCGGGACGCCCTATCAGCCCGTCGTCTGGGGGCAGGCGTTCGGCGGCCGCAGCCGGCTCGGAGGCGACGGCAACGCATCGTCGATCAACCGCAGCATGACGGGCTTCATCGCCGGCGCCGACATGGCGCTCAACGACAAGTGGCGCGCGGGCCTGGCCGCGGGCGTCACGCACAGCTCGCTCGACAACGACCAGAGTTCGTCGGCGGCGGTGAACAGCTACTACGTGTCGCTGTACGGCGGCGCGCAGTATGGCGCGCTCGGCGTGCGCGGCGGCGCGTCGTACACGTGGTATCGCATCAACAGCGACCGCTATCCGGGCTTCGCGGGCTTCTCCGATCACGATTCGGCCGGCTACAACGCGCATTCGGCGCAGGTGTTCGGCGAAGTCGGCTACGCGCTGCCGGTCGGGCCGGTCGCGATCGAACCGTTCGCGGGCCTCGCGTATGTGAACCTGCATACCGACGGCTATACGGAAACCGGCGGCGCGGCCGCATTGCGCGCCGGCGGCGAGACGACCCACGTCGGCTTCTCGACGCTCGGCGTGCGTGCGGCGTCGCAGCTCGGCTCGATCGCGAGCGGCACGTTCACCGCGCGCGGGACGGTCGGCTGGCGGCATGCGTTCGGCAACGTGCGGCCGTCGTCGGCGTTCACGTTCGCGAACGGCGGCACGTCGTTCCAGGTGTCGGGCGTGCCGATTGCGCGCGACAGCGCGGTGCTCGAGGCCGGCATCGACGCGAACATCACGAAGCGCCTGACGCTCGGCCTCACGTACAGCGGCCAATACGGCAGCGGCGTGCGCGACAACGCGATCCTCGGCAACATCCTGTGGAAATTCTGACCGGCAACTGACGTGCCCGTACGCGGCGCGAGGCGACGAAGCAACGTCGCCTCGCGCCGCGGCCGTTTCGTCGCTGCGCACGTTCGCCGTTCTGGCCTATCCTGTGCGAAACACGCGACGCGCACCGCGCGTTGCGCCTCGACACAGGAGCATCGATGCCGAATCACGCCGAAGCCACGACGACGCAGGCGCCGCAAGTCGCGCCGATTGCCCCGACCATCGCGTCGGGTCCCGCCTTCATCGCGCCCGAAGCCGATCAGCAGGTCCTCGCGCGCAACAACCAGTACGTGCTGAAATCCGGCGACGCGTTCGTGGTCAGCGATGCGCTCGGCGACATCGGCGGGCATGACGACGGCCTGTTCGTCGACGACATGCGCGTGCTGTCGAAATGGCGCCTGACGTTCGGCGGCCGCGCGCCGTCGCTGCTGTCGGGCGCGACGAGCGCCGACAACGCGTCGTTCACCGCGCACCTGACGAACCGCCCGCTGCCGCCGCTCGGCGGCAAGGAGACGCCCGAGGGCGTGATCCATATCGAGCGCACGCGCGTGCTGGCGGGCGACGTGCTGTACGAAGCGCTGACGCTGACGAACTACGGCGCGAGCGAAGCCGAGGTGCCGCTGTCGCTGTCGTTCGCGGCCGATTTCAAGGACATGTTCGAAGTGCGCGGCACGCAGCGGCCGAAGCGCGGCACGGTGGGCGCGCCGCGCGTCGACGCGGGCGCGGTGCGGCTGCGCTACGACGGCCTCGACAGCGTGGAGCGCAACGTGACCGTGCATTTCTCGCCGGCGCCCGACGCGCTGTCGGTCGATCGCGCCGACTACACGCTGACGATTGCGGCGCAGGCGTGCGTGTCGATCTACCTGACCGTCGATGCGACGCTCGGGCCCGTGCAGGCCGAAGGGCCCGGATGCGGCCGCGTCGCGCTGCGCACCGCGCTGGTCGGCGTGCATCGCGAGATGCGGGCACGGCGCGAGTCGATGGCGCGCGTGAACACCGGCAATCCGCTGTTCGACGCATGGCTCGATCGTTCGCTCGCGGATCTCGGGCTGCTCACGACGCAGCTCGACACGGGGCCGTACCCGTATGCGGGCATTCCGTGGTTCTCGACGCCGTTCGGCCGCGACGCGATCATCACGTCGCTGCAGATGCTGTGGCTGCAGCCGTCGCTCGCGCGCGGCGTGCTGCGTTTTCTCGCCGAACATCAGGCGCGCGAGACCTCCGCGTTCCGCGACGCGGAGCCCGGCAAGATCATGCACGAGTTCCGCCGCAGCGAGATGGCCGCGACGGGCGAGGTGCCGTTCGCGCTGTACTACGGCGGCGTCGATACGACTCCGCTGTTCATCGTGCTCGCGGGCGCCTATCTCGAACGCACCGGCGACGATGCGCTGATCGACGAGCTGTGGCCCGCGCTCGAGCGCGCCGCGCAATGGGTGATCGACAAGTGCGACCGCAACCCGTACGGGTTGCTCGATTATCAGCGCACGTCGGAGCGCGGCCTCGCGAACCAGGGCTGGAAGGACAGCCACGATTCGGTGTTCCACGCGGATGGCCGTTTCCCGGACGGGCCGATCGCGCTCGTCGAAGTGCAGGCCTATGCGTGCGCGGCGCTCGACGCGATGTCGGCGTGCTCGCGTCGGCGCGGCCATGCGGCCGACGCGACGCGCTACGCGTTGCGCGCGAAGACGCTGCGCGACCAGGTCGATGCGCTGTTCTGGATGCCGGAAGGCGATTTCTACGGGATCGCGCTCGACGGTCATGGCGAGCTGTGCCGCGTGTTCGCGTCGAACGCGGGCCACCTGCTGGCATTCGGGCTGCCCGACGCCGAGCGCGGCGCGGCGGTCGCCGGCGTGCTCGGCTCGGCGCTGTTCCAGACGGGCTGGGGCATCCGCACGCTGGCGGCCGGCCAGCCGCGCTTCAATCCGATGGCCTATCACAACGGGTCGGTGTGGCCGCACGACAATGCGCTGATCGCGCGTGGCCTGGCGCGCTACGGCGACAAGACGGCCGCGGTGAATCTGCTGCGTGCGCTGTTCGAGGCGGCGGTGAGCTTCGAGATGCGCCTGCCGGAGCTGTTCTGCGGGTTCCCGCGCCGGCGCGGCGAACCGCCGACCGCGTATCCGGTGGCCTGCCTGCCGCAGGCGTGGGCGGCCGGTGCGCCGTTCATGATGCTGCAGGCGTGCCTCGGCGTGAGCATCGACGCGTCGCGCCACGAGGTGCGCGTCGAGCGCCCGGCATTGCCGGAAGGCGTCGACTGGCTGCGGATCGATGCACTGCGCGTCGGCGACGAAACCGTGTCGCTGACGTTCCGCCGCGTCGACGGCCAGGTCATCGCCGCGGCGGAGCAGCCGGGCCGCGTGCAGGTGGTCGCGGTGCTGTAGCGCGGTGTCGCGCGAACGTTGCGCGATGTCGCGCCACGTTCGCGCGCAGCGGCATAGAATCGTGACATGACCCTTGAACGATGGCGGAGGTAGACGATGACGACCGACAACCGGCCCGACGACGGCGAGCACAAGCTCGAGAATCTCGAAGCGGCGGTCGACCACCTGCACAAGTCGATCGAATCGCAGAGCATCGCGGTCGGCGCGGCGAAGGGCATCCTGTTCAGCCTGATCGAAACGCTCGGCGCACTGATCGGCGATCCCGATCTGCCCGAGCATGCGCGTTCCGGCTACGAAGCGCTGCGCGACAAGGCGAGCGAATTGCGCGGCGGCCTCGACCGTCACTGATGCACGGGCGGCGCACGCGCTGCCCGATTCGGTGGACGCGGCACAAAACCCCGTGCGCTCAATCAGTTAGGTGCCCGATACGCAGGATATCCACAAGCTTGCCAACACAATCTGTGGAGAACCGCCCGGCCTTGGGCCGGGCGCGCCGCGCGTGCACGGCGTGCGATTCGACGACCATTCCGGTGCCACACCATTGACCGGTCAAGGTCCGTGGATCGAATCCCCTTGTGTATCAAGATGTTACGCGTCCGATTGGACGGATATCCACAGGCTTGCCAACAAAATCTGTGGACAACTTGCAATCGATTGCGTCGCAATGGTTGACGATCCGGTCGGCAGGGGCTGCGTGCACGAAGCCCGCACGCAAAGGCTGCCCGCTCCATGTATCGGCACACTAATGCGTGCGCGATCAAGGGCTTAGGCGCCGGGTACCCAGGATATCCACATCCTTGCCAACACTTTCTGTGGACAAGCGAGGCCGCGTTACCCGGCCGGCGCCGTGCCGGCCGCTTCCGCGACGATCCAGTCGTGAAAGAGCGTCATCGCGGGCGTCAGCGGTTTCGATTTCAGCGACGTGAGCCAGTAGCCGCCCGCGCGCACGTCGATGTCGAGCGGCCGCGCGAGCTGGCCGAGCTGCAGTTCGCGCGCGAACATGCAGGCCGGCGCGAGCGCGACGCCCGCGCCCTGCATCGCGGCCTCGACCATCAGCCGCGACGAATCGAACACGGGACCGTTGACGGCCCACGGTTCGAGCTGCGCGGCGTCGAACCAGCCGAGCCACTCGTCGGTGCGGTACGAGCGCAGCAGCGTTTCGTTCGCGAGATCGGCCGGCTGCGCGATGCGCCGCGCAATGTCCGGCGCGCACAGCGCGGTGAGCGGCGCATCGAGCAGCCGCTCGTTGCGCGTCGCCGGCCAGTTGCCTTCACCGAAGCGGATCGCGAAATCGAGGCCCTCGCCGGCGAGATCGACGATGTTGTTGTTGGTCCGCAGCCGCAGCTCGACGAACGGGTGCGTGTCGCCGAACTGCTTCAGCCGCGGCATTAGCCAGCCTAGGGCAAAGGTGCCGACGACGCCGAGCGTCAACACCTCGTGGAAGCGTCCGCCGTCGAACTGCTTGAGCACCGTCTCGATGCGGCTGAACGCGTCGCTCAGCACCGGCAGCAGCGCGCGGCCCTCGTCGGTCAGCCCGAGACCGCGCGGCAGCCGCGTGAACAGAGCGCAGCCGAGCCGCTCCTCGAGCGAGCGCACCTGCTGGCTGACGGCGGCCTGGGTCACGCTCAGCTCGAGGCCGGCGCGCGTGAAGTTCAGATGGCGCGCCGACGATTCGAACGCGCGCAACGCATTGAGCGGAAGATGAGGGCGGAGCTTCGTCATAAGAATTTCTTTTGTCAGCGCTCAATTATCGTTGCTTGTCAGGCAACCGTAAAGTCTCGATAGTGCTGTCTCGGCGGCTGGCCGTTTTCAACGCGTCAACCACGTTGCGCCGCCATTCCACCATGAGACAACCGACATGACCTACTCATCGAAACGTCGAACCCTGTTGCTGGCCGCCGCGACGGCGCCGCTCGTTCTTACCGTCACCGCGTGCGCGTCGCGACAGGCCGCCGCGCCGGACGAAGCCACGGCGGCAGCGGCGGCTGCCGCGGATGTGATTGCGCCGGCCGCGGCGGCGGCGACGCTTGCCGACCTCGAGCGCGACGCGGGCGGCCGTCTCGGCGTGTGCGCGATCGACACGGCGAGCGGCCGGGTCATCGAGCATCGCGCGGCCGAGCGCTTCCCGTTCTGCAGCACGTTCAAGGCGATGCTGAGCGCGGCGGTGCTCGCGCGGAGCGTCGAGCGTCCGGGCTTGCTGCAACAGCGCGTGACGTATACGAAGGCCGACCTCGTCAACTATTCGCCGGTGTCGGAGAAGCATGTCGGCGCGGGCATGACGGTCGCCGCGCTGTGCGAGGCCACGATCCAGTACAGCGACAACTCGGCCGCGAACCTGCTGATGAAGCTGATCGGCGGCCCGTCGGCGGTGACCGCCTACGCGCGCTCGATCGGCGACGACACGTTCCGGCTCGATCGATGGGAGACCGAACTGAATACCGCGCTGCCGGGCGACCCGCGCGACACGACGACGCCTGCCGCGATGGCCGCCAGCTTGCGCGTGCTGACGCTCGGCGACGCATTGCCGGCCGCGCAGCGTGCGCAGCTCGTCGCGTGGCTGCGCGGCAACAAGGTCGGCGACAAGCGGATTCGTGCGGGCGTGCCGGCCGGGTGGACGGTCGGCGACAAGACCGGTACCGGCGACTACGGGACGACGAACGACGCGGGCGTCATCTGGCCGACGTCGCGCGCGCCGATCGTGCTGGCCGTGTACTACACGCAGGCTCGCGCCGATGCGCGGGCGAAGGACGACGTGATCGCGTCGGTCGCGCGGATCGTCGCGCAGACGTTCGGTTGAGCGGCACGGCACGGCACGCGTGGCGAGATCCGCGGGCGCGCCGTGCCGCAGTCGTGACCCGCGCGCTCAAACGTTGTGCGATCAACGACTTAGGTCGCGCATGCTCAGGATATCCACATGCTTGCCAACAAAAATTGTGGACAAGCTCGCGCGCGGCGGCGTCCGGCGTGCCGTACGTCACCGTGCCGCGTTTGAAGCAGCACGCACAATGTCTTTCGGATCAAGCGCTTGGCCGCGGTATGCGCAGGCTATCCACACGCTTGCCAACAAAAATTGTGGACAAGCAGGGTAGCCGGCGTGGCAGGCGGCGCGTCACGTGCCGACGCGGTACACAACCGCGCTTGCGCGGCCGTGTGCCGCTTTCGAAGCAGCGCGAACAAAGTCTTTCGGATCAAGCGCTTGGTCGCGGTATGCGCAGGCTATCCACATGCTTGCCAACACAATCTGTGGACAAGCCCGGCCGTCGCCGCGACGGTCAGGGCTGCCGATCGTCGACCGTGGGCCAGCGCACGAATGCGAACACCCACAACATGACGAAGTTCAGGATCGGCACGAACATCGTCAGGATCCACCAGCCCGAATGCCCGGTGCGCCGAACGATGCGCACGTACGGATAGATGACGACGGCGACGAGCACGAGTGAGACGACCAACTGCCACGCGGTGAAGTGTTCCATGGTCTTCCTCGGATTGGAATGTCGTCATGCGGTGCCGACGCAATGGCCGGCCCGGGGCGCCGACGCGCGTCGCCGGCGATGCGCGGCCGCGTGCGGCTTGCGTGATCTTGATGCGCGACGGGCGCGGGCGTCAAGGCATCGGCGGCGCGCTGCGATCGCATTGAAGCGTCCGTGTTCGCGCAGGCCGAATCCGCGCGCTGCCGAAACGGTGACACGCGACACGAACCATAGGCCGATCAACGAGTTAGCGCAGGCTTGCGCAGGATATCCACAAGCTTGCCAACACAATCTGTGGGTAAGTAGCGCATCGTCGTGGCATCGTGATGCGAAGTGCGGCGAAGCGGTGTGCGCGACGGCCATGACGCGCGCCGCGTCTGCATCACGCGTGCCAAAGTCCATCGGATCAAGGGTTTAGCGTCGCGGTGCGCAGGATATCCACAAGCTTGCCAACATTTTCTGTGGACAACTTTGACGGTGGCAGCGAACCCTTGTCAGGCGGGCAAGATAGACGATGCGGCGAAACGGGCGGGCTGCTTCAGGTCACTCCCCCACGATCCACCATCCCGCATGACGAATTGACATGCAACCCCGCTGGAGTTGCCCCTGTCATACCGGACGCGGCATTACAGTAAGGATTGCTGAATCCATCGAACGCCGGAACTCGCGAGGCGAGCGATGTTTCAGCGCGCTATGGGGATGCTTCTCGTTGTAATGCTCGAACGCGATGGCCAAATTGCGGGCAGCAGTCGCTGCGTCCGGCGTCGGCATGAAGGCGACGTAGTCGCGTTTCATCGCCTTCACGAAGCGCTCGGCCGTCCCGTTACTTTGCGGGCTGCACACCGGCGTGGTCAATGGCTTCAGGCCGATGGCCACTCCGAACCGGCGCGTGTCGTCAGCCGTGTAGCCCGAACCGTTGTCGCTCAGCCACTCGATTTCGGGCGGGGTATGTGTGTCTTGTTATCTCAAGAAGTCAGGATACCTATTGATATGGGTGGGATTTATCTCGACTTGTCGTGTGGTTGATGCGGTCTGCTGGTTGTTGTTCTGCTGGTGTGAATTTGCTTCGGCGGACGGCGCAAGCCATATGACGGACGAGCGTCCAGAAGGCTGCAATATGTCCGAGCCGCCCGATTGGGTTCGCGTGAGGCAGCAAGTCACTTGCCGTTGTTCGCTTGAGCCAGCCGCGGTTGTGCAGAAGTTGTGCATGCAACTTATATGCGGGGCATGTCCATTGTCGCGACAAAAGAAATCACACCCTGTGATTTTTGCTAGGTTTTTTTCAATTTCGGACGTGTCTTATGTGATTTTCTCCGAGTGCTCGGTAAATTCGACGCAGGAGAAATTCCGTTCGATGGAGATGAAACGTGCAGGACGATACCTCAGGCAAGGATGTCGCTCGCTTTGGCGATTCAACGGATCACGACGGCACGGTCATTCACGTCGCGGACAACGTTATGCGCGGGGGATTTCGGGCGTTGTCGAGTGGTGATGAATGCGGCAGTGGGGCAGTATTTGGCCTGCTTGGATCATCAGCGTCCCTTCGTGGCAGCGAGGCCCTTCGCGAGCTCGATGACAATAACGTTGCTGTGGAGGACGCAAATATTATTGCGTCACTGTACAGTCAATACCTCAGATTTCTCGATGATCCGCTTTCATTGGCCGAGTGGGCAATCTCTTATACACCGGAAGCCACGCCATCTGAGTTGCCCGTGCAGGCTGAACCGGGATTGGGTTTGCTCACTATGGTGGAGTTGCCGCCGCAACCGGTTAAGCCGGTTGCCAAGCTCCAGGGGATCATGGAGCTACTCAGGCCTCCGGTCAAACTTGAACAGCTGTTCGGCGACCTCAGTGGGGCACCGGACCTCTGTGAACCGGAGCAATGGAACGACGTGCTGAGTCTGTTCGCGCCTGCCGAATTCCTCGCAGCCGCATCACGCCATGCTGCCCAGCGGCCACCCGAACTGACGCGACGCGAACATCATATGGTCGCAATGGATAGCCCCGTGTCCCTGCCGGTCGGGTTGTTGCCTGATAGCGAAACGTCCTGACGAGTCAGTCTGCATACGCTCGCCGAGTAGCCCGATACGATCCATCTTATTGTCGGAATCACCATGTCCAACGCGTTTGACGTTCAGAAGCTATATCCCGTCATGCAGAAATTCAGCCGGCCCCGAACGCTCTCTATCAGTGGGGCGGCCGTTCCGTTATCGCACAATGGCGAACCTGTATTGCAATTGGTTGCGATCGAAGGCGAGGAAGAACTTTCCAAAATCTACACCTACGATTTGGAGGTTAAAACCTCGCTCGATGCGGGATTGAGTGACGAAGAGGCGGCGAATCTCAATACGCTCGACATGATTGGGAAGGAACTGACCGTCACCATCCAGCTTGACGGGATGGGCACTTTTGTCCCTGGAATGCCAGGGGCGACCGGTGCAGCAAACGTCGGACGCGGGTTACGCGAAATCAGCGGGATTATCACGGCAGTGAGTTTTTCCGGTCAGTCAAATCGACAGAGTAGATATCGACTCAAATTGCAACCGTGGATCGCGCTAGCTGAGAAACGCTCGGATTACAGGATTTTCCAGAATAAGTCTGTTATTGAAATCATTCACGAAGTGCTGAGCGACCACTACCTCTACTCGTGGGACATGCGGCTAAGCGAGTCCTATCCGAAGCTGGTCTATCAGGTCCAGTATGGCGAAACCGACTTTCATTTTATCCAGCGTCTAATGGAAGAAAACGGGATTTACTGGTTTTTCGAGCATTCAGATACCGTGCATCGCATGGTCCTGGTGGACCAGTTGGGGGCGCACAAGCCGGTTGACAGTGAAGCCTATCAGACGCTGTCGTACTATCCGCCAGGCCGCAGGGTTGATATGGAGCACATCGACAACTTCGATACGACTGCGCGTATCCAGTCAGGTCAGTGGACCACGAACGATTTCGACTTTACGCGGCCAAGGGCAAATCTGGAGGCACAGATTCAGTTGCCGCAGGACACCTCGCACAATACGCTTGAACGCTACGAGTGGCCCGGCGACTACACCGAGCGGGAGGCGGGGGAGCAGTTTGCACGGATACGCATGCAGGAAATGCGTGCCCTGGGTGAGCGGGGCACTGGCGGTGGGCATGTGCGGAACGTTGTGTGCGGGACGACTTTTACGTTGGCGGGCTTTCCGCAAGCCGGTGCAAACCGCGAATACCTTGTTATCCGGGCTCGGCTGGATGCGGCTGAACTCGACGGGGCAACCGATACCGGCGAATACCGGATTCGGACACGGTTTGAAGTGCAGCCGGCCACGACCGTTTTCCGTCCACCGCGCACGGTCAGCAAGCCACGCACAACCGGCCCGCAGACGGCCATTGTCACGGGGGCCGACGGGAGCGAAATCTACACGGACCAGTACGGCCGGGTGAAGGTGAAGTTCCACTGGGACCGCTCGCCAGTACATGATCAGACATCATCCTGCTGGCTGCGGGTCTCCTATCCGTGGGCAGGCAACAACTACGGGACCATCAGCGTTCCGCGGGTCGGATCGGAAGTGGTAGTGGACTTCGAGAACGGCGACCCTGACCGGCCATTTGTGACGGGGCGGCACTACAACGCGCACAACATGCCGCCGTGGGAGTTGCCCGCCAATGCGACCCAGAGCGGCACGCTGACGCGCTCCACCGATGAAGGCGGCTACGAAACCGCCAACGCGCTGCGGTTCGAGGACAGGAAAGGCAGGGAGGAAATATGGCTCCACGCCGAAAGGGATATGCGAACCGAAGTTGAAAACGATGAATCGCATACGGTTGGGCATGATCGCGCGAAGACAGTCGGACATGATGAATCGGTGACGATTGACAACGATCGTACGGAAAAAGTCGGCCGCGGCGAACAGGTCGAGATTGGTGTAGATCGTCGTCACACCATTGGCCAGGATGCGTTCCTTTCGGTTGGGCGCGATCACCGCATCCAGATCGGCAAGGATCGAATCGAGGAAACGGGCAACAATCGCAAGGACACCATTGCGGCCAACTTCCTGGTCACGACTGGCGGCAACGCGGAACACAAGGTGCAGGGGCGTCACCAGATCGAGGCGGGGCAGGCTATTGAGCGCAAGACCCGTATCTACCAGCTACAGGCGAGCGACAAGGCTGAAATCATCGGCCCAGCCGGAAAGATCACGCTCGACGGTGAGGGCGTCACGATTGAAGGAGTCCGGATCAAGCTGAAGGGGCCGGTCCAGACCGAGACCGGCTGGGTCAAGAATGCCCTGGACATGCGCTCAGACGTGAACAAGGGCGATCCGTTCACACCGGACTACTTCCCGTTTTCAGGCTGACGCCTGCCGTTCATTCCATCAAGGAACCGTGTCTCGTGATTGTGACTTTCCCGTTTGAAGACGATCCTTATTACAGCGCCCCGCAGCCAGCGTCTTACCCGCAGTCAGCCAGTGCCGCGCTGAGTACGCCAGCGCTTGTCCGCAAATATATTGATCTCGCGAAGCACGTCGCGGGAGGTGTATTCCCGGTAGGGCGCAACCGCTTCTGGCACGGCGGCGTACACCTGAGCGGAAAAAAGCCGGTGCGCGCGGTCGCGGACGGCACCATCGTCGCGTTCCGACTCGATCGGGACTATATTGACAGCGAACTCGACCGGCAGATCAAGGCGGCCGCACCCGTGAAGGCGTCAGCGTCGAAAGCCAAGCCACAGCCGTCACCGCCCCGACAGTTCAGCAGTAGCTTTGTACTGATTCGGCACGAGTGCGAGGTCGATAGAGGCGGCGGTGAAATGCAGCCCGTGGAGGGCGTTTCGCAGGGTGTCAGCGCGAGCATCCCCAGATACATCGGGGCACACTTCTACTCGCTCTACGCGAATCTGCTGCCGCAGAAGCAGTTGCAGAACAAGGCAGTCCTGCCGCCGTTTCTCACGACCACCAATACAATTGTTCCGGTTGCCGCGTTGCGCGGGGACGAAGTAACGGTAAGCGCGGTGATCGATGACGGGCACCACATGGTAAAGATCAGGATTACTGACATCAATACCCGCAACAGTGGCGAGGGATGGATCGAGCGCATGTATCTGGACGTGGAGCCAGGCGCTCCACTGAGGCCCGAGCAGAAAATCCGGCTGGGCTACCCCATTTCATTCATGTATTGCTGCCATCCTACGGAAAAGCGGTGGATGCCGTTGGACTGCACCTTCTCATTGGAGTATCCGGTCAGGGCCGGACAGGTGATCGGTTACGCCGGGATAACGGACGGTGATCTTGGCTCGGTGGCGGACAGCTTTCACTTCGAAATTTTTACGGGCGAGAACAAGTTGGTGAAGCAGATGAAGCCGCTTGTTCCGCTGAACATTAGCGACCCAAGTTCGTCGTACCAGGAATATGCGGATGGGCAGAAAAGCGATGGTATGGGGAAGGTGTGGTTGACGCGGAATGCAACGCTGGCAAAAGATGTTTTTTCAAGGGAAGGCAGATTATCCGCATCAAGCATGCAAGTGTTTCCAGCCGGCTCCTGCTTCTTTGGAGCGATACCCTGTGGGGTAGATGGAATGAAGCCTGATGTGGTTGGAAAACTTATATGTTTCAAGCTATTTGGCATGAATGGGAGTGCCTATTACGCGTACGCCGATCAAGCGAGGGCCGCATCCGATGGGCGGGAATTTGTCCGCGACGCGTGGGTGACGTTGACTACTGACAGTGACTGGGTAGCGCGGGGGTGGCAGACCTATAAGGATAACGAACTGAATACGACAGACGACGGCTTCGTTGAGGACGACGATGCGGTCATGCAGAAAATCCTGTCTGCCGCGCACAAGTCTTCTGCGAGCCTGAGTCTTGATGATCTTCATGCTGATGGCGTTGACGCGATCTTGCGCACCGCTGCTGTCCGGTTTCACACCGAATGGGACAGCAGTAACAACAGCAAGCGCTATGGCAAACTTCAGCAAGGCGGCCATCCGCCGCTTCCGCAATTATCCGACAGCCATTTCAAGACGTTCTTGCAGGATATTCAGCATCAGCAGTTCTGGAGCAACGCGAAGGTACAGCAGGACGGTGTGAACAATGCCATGAAGCCGCTATCCACGCCGATGGATGCGAAGAACTGGCATTTCCATCCAGTGGGCTTTCTGGCCCAGATGCGGGAATGTCTCGCAACGGACGCAACGCTGTCCGAGGAGGCGTTCGAACTGGAAATCCGGCAGAGCTGGATAACCTGCCTGAGGCTGATCGAGAAGCGCCTCAAACAACTCGCACCCTGGGCGGACGCCAACGCCGCCATGCCTGATGCGCCCTCGGCGCGGGCGCCAGTCGTCAGGGAATATGCGACTCTGCAAACGATTCACAATGTTGCTCATCACGATCTCTGGTCGAACTTCGAATACTGGTTTGGCGTAACGCCCAATGACATCGCTGCCCCGGAGACGTTGCACGGACAGCTTGCAGCCAAGCCTGCCGGGCATCACGTCCATAACTACCTGAAAGGCATGCGGGAGTTCTTCCGCCATATATCCATGCAGCGGGTGGTCAAGGGCGCACTGGGTTTTGAAGCAGGTGCCTATGTGCATCCGGGGGTGTATCCGGCAAAGGCACTCAAGCCTGCCCAATCAGGCTTCCGGATGGAATACGTCAATATCGCTTGCCAGTATGGTCCGTTCTTTCGAAGCTTTAATAACAGGGATCCGGTCGATCAGAACCGTATGGAAATCCAGTTGCACGAGGTGGCGCATTTGCAGAATACCGCTCATGCCAAGGACCAGAAGATCGACGTTAACGGGGCAGATGACCCTGACAAATACAACGGAAAGACCGCCTACGGGGCACGCGCGGCACGGGTACTCGCCGAGTTCACGCCCAACAGGGCGTTAGCTAATGCCGAAAGTATTGCATTTTTTATCGAGAGCGCAAAGGATGAAACCTGACCGTCTGACAATGAACGGCGTCCGCACCATTATTTCGATTGGAGGGATGGTGGCGCTGCTCGGCTGCTCGTCCCTTGCGGAACAGCAAGCGGCGCCGCCTTCGAACCAAACTACGAAAAGTTCTATGACCGACAAGCAAAGTGGAAACCAGACGGGCGTCGTGCCGAATGAGCGGGTAACGTGGGTCAAGAACCCGCTGATCACGCAGATCAGGTTTCATGACGGAAAGCTTGGCAGCAACTATGTCGAAATACGGTACTACACCACATACATAAATCCGAGCGATGGGGACGTTAAGACAACGGGCAAGCCCACGCCGGATGGTCCTGCAATGCGGTTGTATTCGGGAGGCAAGGAGATTAAGCCTGCCCCGCCTAAGTACAGTGGTATTGAGCCTTATGTCGCGGCTCCCCGGGACGAAGATATAAAGCGATCTACCTATGTGATGAAGGCAAAGGAGAAATGGGTAGGCGAGGTTGCAGACGAATTTGTGATCTTGAATACCCAGTTTCTTACTGGCACACACATTTATGAAGTCGTCTACTGGCATACGCAACTCGACTGGATCGACGTGCGCGAGGTTCTGGACCGTACCGATACGGGCAAGGGCAGGATGATGTATCCGATCACGGACAACGCACCGTCAAACCGCCTCTATTTCAAGGTCTACAAGCCGACCGATGAAGAAGCGCGTGAGGGGCGGCACATTGAATTCCTCGGCGAAGTGGATGCCCGTACGCAGGTCCCGGCGCTGCCGTACGCCCGTCCGGGTGACTACGCGCCAAAGACCGGCTATTGGGCCGCGACGGGCAAGAGCATCGAACGGCTCGGCGGCTATCACGAAGTGTTCGTGAAGGAAGGGGATTCACTGCCGAACCTGCCGGGGGACCGGGGTGTGGACCCCTTCAGCTTCCAGTGGAAGTATGTGGGCGAACAGAGTGCCGCCGCTGGAAAGTAACGGGTACTCGCCGAGTTCACGCCCAACAGGGCGTTAGCTAATTGCCGAAAGTATTGCTTTTTTATCGAGAGCGCGAAGGATGAAACCTGACCGTCTGACAATGAACGGCGTTCGCACCATTATTTCGATTGGAGGGATGGTGGCGCTGCTCGGCTGCTCGTCCCTTGCAGAACAGCAAGCGGCGCCGCCTTCGAACCAAACTACGAAAAGTTCTATGACCGACAAGCAAAGTGGAAACCAGACGGGTGTCGTGCCGAATGAGCGGGTAACCTGGGTCAAGAATCCGTTGATCACGCAGATCAGGTTCCATGACGCAATCGTACGTGACGACAGCATTAAAATACGGTACTACCTTTCCTATATCAATCCAAGTAAGCAGGACGTTAAATGGACCGGTAAGCCGACTCCTGACGCCCCCGAAATACGGCTGTATTCAGAGGGGCAGGAAATTCAACTTGCGCCTCCACGCAAGTCGAATGGCATTGAGCCATATGTGGCGTCTCCGCGAGATGAGGACATTAGATTGTATTCCTACGTTTTAAAGGCAGAGGAGAAATGGACGACAGATGGGCCAACCCAATTTGTAATCGAAAATACCCAGTTCATTACGGGCACACACATTTACGAAGTCGTCTACTGGCAAACCCAGCTCGACTGGATTGACGTGCGCGAAGTTCTGGACCGTACCGATACGGGCAAGGGCAGGATGATGTATCCGATCACGGACAACGCACCGTCGAACCGCCTCTATTTCAGGGTCTACAAGCCGACCGATGAAGAAGCGCGTGAGGGGCGGCACATTGAATTCCT
>NZ_JAGIQE010000028.1:0-89392 GCF_017815075.1 Burkholderia sp. AcTa6-5
GACTCTACGCCGATGATAGTGCGGATTCCCGTGTGAAAGTAGGTAATCGTCAGGCTCCCTAAGCCAAGAACCCCCGCCCGAAAGGCGGGGGTTTTTGCATTTCGGCGTCCCCAAAAGCATGTGGCGAAGCGTGACCGAGGCGACTCCGCTTTCCGCTTACGCAATCCATCGCAGCGAGCGAGCCCCTCATTCAGCGCTCTGCCGTTCTCGAGCACTCCGCGGTTGTGCCGTCTGAATCTCTCACCCCTCCCGCCAACCGGACCCATCCATCTTCAGATCGATTCCGTCCCACGCCATACTTCGGGTGACGATGTTGTGATGGCCGGTGATGCGCGATATTGAGCGACAATGATCGATAAATACCGCTTTCTGGCGAAAATCTCCGCATCTGCGCGTTCCTCGAGGTACCGCGTCATGCGCATCACTCGGCGAACGCAGCGCGAAATCCTCACAAAAATCTATGCGCATAAAGTTCATTCGCGCGACGTGCGCGGCAGAGCGGGGAGCCAACCCTTCGGGGTAATATCACCGTTCGTCCCGATTCCCGGGTGCTTGCCTGCATCCGCCCGCGATCGGCGCTTTTTGCATTTCGTCTCCCGCATCGTTCATGACTGACAGCCCTGCCCAAGGTGGTCGGACGACCGACTTCTTGCCGTATCTCGTCGCCGCGACGTTCTTCATGGAGTATCTCGACACGACCGTGATCGCAACCGCGCTACCGCAAATGGCGCGCTCGTTCGGTGTGGGGCCGAACGCACTGAGCCTCGGGATGACGGCCTACATGCTGGCGCTGGCGGTGTTCATTCCGATCAGCGGCTGGATCGCGGATCGCTATGGTTCGCGCACCGTCTTCGCGAGTGCGATCGTCGTCTTTACCGGTGCGTCGGTGCTGTGCGGGCTGTCCGAAGGCGTGATGTCGTTCACGGCTGCCCGGCTGCTGCAAGGTGTCGGCGGGGCGATGATGGTGCCGGTCGGGCGGATGATCGTCGTGCGCAGTACCGAGAAGGCGAAGCTGATGCGTGCGATCGCGACGATCACGTGGCCGGGCATCGTCGCGCCCGTCGTCGGGCCGCCGATCGGCGGCTTCATCACGACCTATGCATCGTGGCGATGGATCTTCCTGTTGAACGTCCCGTTCGGCCTGGCCGCGCTCGTTTGTACCTGGCTGATCGTCCGGAATACGCGGACCGACGAGCAACGGCCGCTCGACTGGGTCGGCTTCGTGCTGGCCGGCGGCGCCTTGACCTGCCTGCTGATCGGCACCGAAGCGGCCGGTCAGCAGGATGTCGACTTCGCGCGCGCGGTTGTCCTGGTGGGCGCGAGCGTGCTGTTCGGCATCGCTGCATGGTTGCATGCGCGACGCTGCGCGCATCCGCTGCTCGATTTCACGACGCTGAAGGTGCCGACGTTCTCGGTGACGGTCATCACCGGCTCGATCACGCGGATGGCGATCAACGCCGTCCCGTACCTGCTGCCGCTGCTGTTCCAGATCGGTTTCGGGCTGTCGCCGTTCCAGTCAGGGCTGCTGCTGCTCGCGAGCGCGCTCGGCAATCTCGGGATGAAGGCGGGCACGTCGTGGATCCTCGACCGTTACGGCTTTCGGCGCGTTGCGCTCGTCGACGTGACGATCGTCGGCATCTTCACGATCGCATGCGGCTGGCTGACCGCGTCGACGCCGCTGGCGATCACGCTGCTCGTCGTATTCGTCTACGGGCTCACGCGGTCGATGCAGTTCACGACGCTCGCGACGCTGGCTTATGCGGACATCCCGGCTCAGCAGACGAGTGCGGCCAGCACGCTGTGGAGCGCCGCGCAGCAGATGACGATCGGGATGGGGATCGCGTTCGGTGCATTGTCGCTGCGGCTCGCGGCATGGGGGCGCGGCGATGCGGCCGGCATGCATTACGTGCTCGACGATTTCCGCTGGGCGTTCGTCGCGGCGGGCGTGCTCGCGCTGCTGACGTTGCCGGGCTACGCACGGCTGGCGCTCGATGCCGGCGACCGGCTGCGGGCCAGCGTGGCGCGAGGATAGGCTGGACTGCAAATCATGTTCGCGGAGCGACAGGTGAGTAAGCGTGTTTCGTCGTGCTCACCGGAAGCGCTGATTCATTGCGACCGCGATCGCTTGACGGTCAGCGCAATCGGTCTTCGGCCGCCGCGGGCGAGCGGTGTTCTGGCCGGCCATGCTCGGTTGGACCGCTTTCCTCACGATGGCATGCGGTGCCGAGACGAGCATGAATGCAATGCGCAATAAGTGGCGCGGCAGCAGCGCAACTGTCCCCGCTCCCGCTACTGCGCGTCATGGAAGATGATGCCGACCGTGTGGCGATGGCCGCTTCGGATCCGGCTCACGCCGTGGCGCAGGTTGACGCGATAGACGCCGCGGGTTCCCTGCACGGGCCGGCCGTGTACCGCGAAGATCACTGCGTCGCCTTGCGTCAGCGGCACCACTTCCGCACGCGACTGCATGCGTGGCCGCTGTTCCGTCAACACGAACTCCCCGCCACTGAAATCGCGGCCCGGCGCCGACAGCAGGATCGCGACCTGCAGCGGAAACACGTGCTCGCCATACAGGTCCTGATGGAGGCAGTTGTAGTCGTCGGCGCCGTATTGCACGATCAGCGGCGTCGATCGCGTCTGTCCTGCCGCGTGGCAGCGATCGAGGAACGTCGCATGGTTTTTCGGATAACGGACGTCGATCCCGAGTGCCTGGTTCCAGCGATTCGCGATCGGTGCGAGATGCGGGTAGATCGTCGTGCGCAGCTCGGCGATGATCGCAGGCAGCGGATACGCGAAATATTTGTACTCACCGCGGCCGAAGCCGTGTCGCGCCATCACGACACGTGAACGATAGAGCGCATCGCGGGGATAGAGCGACGCGAGCGCATCGCACTCGCTTGCCGACATCAGGCCCGGCACGCGCGCGCATCCGTAGCGATCGAGCTCGGCATCGACGCTCGGCCAGTCGAGAGAGTCGACGCGTTGCGCGATGTCCGGCGGTTCGACGGCAGGGGGCAGATCGAGAATGTTCACGGGCGTACCTCGGGGCATCGGCGGTGTGGCGCCGTGCGGTCACGCACGGTCGAATCCACGATGAAAGTTGACGAACCCAGTCTAGCGGCGTCCGGGCGCCGGCACGCTCCAGATCTTGCGCTTTAATTCCGGCCAGGAAACGGGGAAACGTTGAAGGCGCGGCATCGGCACACTGAATGTGGCGACGGGCCGGAGCGGCGAGGGAAGCGGAAAGGCGGAGAAGCGGAGCGGCAGCGAAGCGCCACATCCAACCTACCGCAGCAGGTAGCCGGCTATCGCCCGCCCCCCGCCGCGTACACGATCACGCCAGCGACCGGAACAACCAGTAAAGCCCAGCCGCCAGCGCGATCGACGCCGGCAGCGTCAGCACCCATGCGAGGACGAGGCTGCGCACCGTGCTCCATTGCAGCCCGGAGCCGTTCGCCGCCATCGTGCCCGCGACACCCGACGACAGCACGTGAGTCGTCGACACGGGCAGCCCGTACATGTCGGCGGCGCCGATCGTCAGCATCGCGACCAGTTCGGCCGATGCGCCCTGTCCGTACGTCAGATGCTGCTTGCCGATTTTTTCGCCGACGGTCACGACGATCCGCTTCCATCCGACCATCGTGCCGAGACCCAGCGCGATCGCGACGGCGACCTTCACCCACGTCGGAATGAACTTCGTCGCGTGGTCGAGCTGCTTGCGATAGTTGTCGATCGCGAGCTTGTCGTCGGCGGCGAACGCGGGCTGGCCCGACTTCTCCATCAGACGAATGGCTTCGGACACCAGATACATCGTGTTGCGCACGTTGTCGACGTCGCGCTGCGGCACGGCCGCCATCGAGCCCGACGCGCCGACGGCGGTCGCAAGCGACGTGGACAGCTGCGCGACGGCCGGCAGCACGGCGGGCGTCAGTTCGCGATGCTGCACGTAGTGTTCGACATCGGCGCGCGGGTTCGCGGACGGCGCGACGCCGTTCGTGTATTTCCCGAACGTCGCGGCCGCCTGGTTCGCGACCGCCACGAAGGTCTGCGATTCGGCGGGCGTGACGGCCTTGTTCAGCGCATACGCGGTGGGCACCGTGCCGATCAGGATCAGCATGATGAGGCCCATCCCTTTCTGCCCGTCGTTCGACCCGTGCGCGAACGACACGCCGGTGCAGGTGAGGATCAGCAGGCAGCGAATCCAGAACGGCGGCGGCTGATCCTTCGGCGGCTCCTTGTACAACTCAGGAATCCGCACGGCGGCCTTCAGCACGAGCAGCAGCAGCGACGCACACAGGAAGCCGACGATCGGCGACAGCAGCAGCGACTTGCCGACGCCGAGCGCCTGGCCCCAGTCGACACCGCTCGTGCCGGACGGCCCGTGCAGCAGCTGGTTCATCAGCCCGACGCCGATGATCGACCCGATCAGCGTGTGCGAGCTCGACGACGGCAACCCGAAATACCAGGTCGCGAGGTTCCAGACGATCGCGGCGATCAGCAGCGCGAACACCATCGCGAAGCCCGAGCCGCTGCCGACCTGCAGGATCAGCTCGACCGGCAGCAACTGCAGGATCCCGAACGCGACGGCGCCGCTCGAAACCATTACGCCGAGGAAGTTCCACATGCCCGACCAGATCACCGCGACGTTCGGCGTCAGCGAGTGCGTATAGATCACGGTCGCGACCGCATTCGCGGTGTCGTGGAAGCCGTTGACGAATTCGAAGCCGAGCGCGATCAGCAGCGCGGCGCCGAGCAGCAGGTACGGGAACAACGTCCCTTCGCGGACCGGCGCCAGATCGTCGATCAGGTGCGTGGCGATATAGACGGCGCCGAGCACGAGCACCAGCAGGAACGCGGCATAGCCGATCTGCCGGGTGCGTGCGACGGAGCCCGGATTGTTCGGGGCGGATGAAGCAGGTTGATTCATGACGGCATCTCGTGAGGGAACCGCGTCCGATCCTAGCTGCGGCTAGCAGTCAGTTTGATGACAGTCGGGATGACGAACGGTGTGTCTTACGGGATGTAAGGCGAGCGGCGACATGCGACGCGTCGGCGCGCATCGTTCGCTCACATAGTGAGCAGGACAGTGAGTTTACGCGCCGGTGTCGCGCACGTTGGCGGCCGTCGCGGCCAACGTCCAGCCGCTCGGCGCCGCGACGAATGTCGTGCGCGACAGCGGCGCGACGTCGAGACGCGCGGCGGCCTCGAGGCTCATCCGCCGCACGTGCGCGAGGGTTGCGCGGACGATCGGCGCATGCGTGATCGCGACGACATCGCGATCCGTCGGCAGCGTGCTCAACCATGTGCCGACCCGATGCGCGGCGGCGTCGAACGATTCGCCGCGATGCGGCGACGCGGACGGCGTGCCGATCCACGCGGCCAGTTCGTCGGGCAGGTCGCGCGCGAGATCGTGCAGCCGCTTGCCGCGCCAGTTGCCGTAGTCGATGTCGCGCAGCGCGTCGTCGATGTCGGCGTGCAACCCGAGCGCATCGGCGGTCTGCGTTGCGCAGCGTGCCGGGCTGCACAGCACGAGCGAGCCGGCAGCACCCGTCAACCGGCCGCGCAGCGCAGCGGCTTCGGCGAGCCCGTGCGCGTCGAGCAGGTCGTCGTCGGGAAACGTGCCGGTGCGCATCGCGCGGGTCGATGCGTGTGCGATCAGGCAGAGCGAGGCAGGTTTGGTCATGTCGGTTGTCGGATGATCCGGAGCGGGACGCGCTTACCCGTGTGTCATCGCTTCAATACGCGAACGTTCGCGCGTACAATTCGCCCGATACGAAGCGCGGAAGCCGGTGCAATTCCGGCGCGGTCGCGCCACTGTAACCGGGGAATCGACGATCCCGGAAGCCAGACCTGCCTTCGTACCCATCCATCATTTGTCGGGGCGCGATTCCCCTGAGGTGCATCCATGAGCGAAGCAGTGCTGAAGCCGGCGGTCGTGCCGGCACCCATCCCCGTCCGCGAGCTGTTGCCCTGGGCCGTGTTCGTCGGCCTGATCCTGCTGCTCGCGCTGTATTTCGTCGGTGCGGAACAGGGCGCGACGTCGCTCGTGCCGGGCATGTATGTCCACGAATTCGTCCACGACGGCCGCCATCTGCTCGGCTTTCCCTGCCACTGACGCGGAGCCTGCGATGGTTGGAAAGCTGCTCATGCGCGGGATGCTCGCAGGCATCGCCGCGGGCCTCCTCACGTTCGGTTTCGCCAGGATCGTCGGCGAACCGCAAGTCGATCAGGCGATCGCCGTCGAAGAGAAAACCGCCGCCGCCCAAGGCGAGGCGCCGGAACCCGAGCTGGTCAGCCGCCACACGCAGGCCGGCCTCGGGCTGCTGACGGGCGTCGTGACGTACGGCGCGGCATTCGGCGGGCTGTTCTCGCTGGTGTTCGCGTATGCGTACGGACGCGGCAGCCGCCTGCCGGCACGGCCGCTGGCCGCGTGGCTCGCGCTGGCGGCGTTCGTCGCGCTCGTGATCGTGCCGAACCTCAAGTACCCGGCCAATCCGCCGTCGGTCGGCGACCCCGACACGATCGGCTATCGCACCGGCCTGTTCTTCCTGATGATCGCGATCTCGGTCGCGACGATGGTGTTCTCGGTCGGCGTGCGCCGCCATCTGCTGGCGAAGCTCGGCCCGTGGAACGCATCGATCGTCGCCGGGCTCGTGTTCGTCGCGATCATCGCGGCCGTGCAGATCGGGCTGCCGTCGGTCAGCGAGTTGCCGGCCGATTTTCCGGCGACCTTGCTGTGGAAGTTCCGCGTGGCGGCCATCGGCATGCAGGTGATCATGTGGACGACGATCGGCCTGCTGTTCGGCGCGTGGGTCGAGCGCGGCGAACGCGCCGGCCTGCGCGCCGCCTGACGCGCGGGGCAACCGGGCGCGCCTAGCGCAGCATGCGCGGCGCGCTCCACGTCGATTCGCGCGCCAGCGCGACGAACGCGGCCAGATAGTCGATCGCTGCGTCCGCTTCGCGGATGCCGAGGAAGATCTGCTTCGCGATGCCGTTCTTGCCGAGCTTGACCGGCACGACCGGCATCCGGTCCGCATACTCGTCGGCAAGCCACCGCGGCAGCGCGGCCACGCCGCGCGCGCTCGCGACCATCTGCAACATGATGTCGGTCGTCTCGATCGACTTGTGCCGCCTCGGCACGATGCCGGCCGGCGTCAGGAACTGGTTGTAGATGTCGAGCCGGTCGGTCTCGACCGGGTACGTGATCAGGATCTCGTCGGTCAGTTGTTCGGGCGTCACGTAGTCGACATTCGCGAACCGGTGCGAATCCGCGACCACCAGCACCTGTTCGTAGTCGAACACCGGGTCGAAGCGCAGCCCCGGCTTGTTCAGCGGATCGGGCGTCACGAGCACGTCGATGTCGTAACCGAACAGCGCGCCGATGCCGCCGAACTGGAAGCGCTGCTTCACGTCCACGTCGACGTCGGGCCAGCGCGACAGGTACGGCGACACGACCTTCAGCAGCCACTGATAGCACGGGTGGCACTCCATCCCGATGCGCAGCGTGCCGCGCTCGCCCTTCGCGTACTGCTTCATCCGCTCCTCGGCGAGCTCGAACTGCGGCAGCAGCCGGTTCGCCAGCTTCAGCAGATAGTGCCCGCCCTGCGTGAGCCGCAGGCCGCGGCCTTCGCGGTCCCAGATCGCCGTGCCGAGCTGCTGCTCGACTTTCCTGACGGTGTGGCTGAGCGCCGATTGCGTGAGGTGCAGCGCATTGGCCGCCGCGGTCAGCGAGCCTTGGCGCTCGACTTCACGTATGACGACGAGATGGAATCGTTCCAGCATGGATTGCGTGCATCGGGCAGATGCATGAAAAATGTTAATGGATGAATGAAATAATGCCATTTTATTTCATGGTTTGAAATCCCTATGATGGCTGCCGGATCTACACTTTCTTCTGGACGGCAGCTTCATGGTCACGACACACAACCTCGGTTTTCCGCGCATCGGCGCGAAGCGCGAACTCAAGTTCGGTCTCGAACGCTACTGGAAGGGCGAATCGTCGCGCGACGAACTGAAGGCGCTTGGCGCCGAGTTGCGCCGACGTCATTGGCACGACCAGCGCGATCTCGATCTCGCGCCGATCGGCGACTTCGCGTTCTACGACCAGGTGCTCGACATGAGCTTCACGCTCGGCAACCTGCCGAAGCGCGTGCAGGATTTCCACGGCGATGCGCTCGACAATTATTTCCGCGTCGCACGCGGCCGTTCGGCGCAGTCGACGGAGGAGCACGCCGCGTGCTGCGGCGGGATCGCGGCCGGTGAAATGACGAAGTGGTTCGATACGAACTACCACTACATCGTGCCGGAGTTCCATGCGGACACGAATTTCTCGCTCGATCCGTCGCGTCTGCTCCAGCAACTCGCCGAAGCGACCGCGCAGGGCGTGAATGCGAAACCGGTGATTCTCGGCCCCGTCACGTACCTGTGGCTCGGCAAGGCGAAGGACGATTCCGACCGCCTCGCGCTGCTGCCGAAGCTGCTGCCGGTGTACGGCGCGCTGCTCGACACGCTGACCGCGCAGGGTGTCGAATGGGTGCAGATCGACGAACCGATTCTCGTGACCGAGCTCGATGCCGAATGGCGCCAGGCATTCCGCATCGCGTATGAGGCGCTGGAAACGCGCCGCATCAAGCTGCTGCTCGCCACGTACTTCGGCCAGCTTCAGGACAATCTGACGCTCGCGGCGTCGCTGCCGGTCAACGGCCTGCATATCGACGCGATCAACGCACGCGACGAAGCCGACGCGCTGGTGCGCGAACTGCCGCCGGAGCGCGTGCTGTCGGTCGGCGCGATCAACGGCCGCAACATCTGGAAGACCGACCTGAACGCCGCGCTCGACTGGCTCGAGCCGCTCGCGAAGCAACTGGGCGACCGGCTGTGGCTCGCGCCGTCATGCTCGCTGTTGCACGTGCCGGTCGATCTCGCGAGCGAAGAGAAGCTCGACGCGGAAATCCGCTCGTGGCTCGCGTTCGCGCTGCAGAAGCTCGACGAGCTGAAGGTGCTTGCGACCGCACTGAACGAAGGCCGCGACAAGGTGGCCGACGCGCTCGCCGCGAATGCCGCCGCGATCGATTCGCGGCGCCGCTCGCCGCGCGTGAACAACCCGGCGGTGAAGGCCGCGCTCGCGCGCATCGACGCGCCGCTCGGCAACCGCGCGAGCCCGTATACGCAGCGTGCATCGAAGCAGTCGGCGCGCCTGAACCTGCCGGCGTTCCCGACGACGACGATCGGCTCGTTCCCGCAGACCGCCGACATCCGCCAGGCGCGCAGCCGGTTCAAGGCCGGCGCGCTGGACGAAGCCGGCTATCGCGCGGCGATGCAGGCCGAGATCGAACGCAGCGTGCGCGAACAGGAATCGCTCGAACTCGACGTGCTCGTGCATGGCGAAGCCGAGCGCAACGACATGGTCGAATACTTCGGCGAGCAACTCGACGGCTATGCGTTCAGCCAGTTCGGCTGGGTGCAGTCGTACGGTTCGCGCTGCGTGAAGCCGCCGATCCTGTTCGGCGACATCAGCCGCCCGAAGGCGATGACGGTCGAATGGATCGCCTATGCGCAGTCGCTGACGGACAAGCCGATGAAGGGCATGCTGACCGGCCCTGTGACGATCCTGAACTGGTCGTTCGTGCGCGACGACCAGCCGCGCTCGGTGTCGTGCTACCAGCTTGCGCTGGCGATCCGCGACGAAGTGCTCGATCTCGAGAAGGCCGGCGTGCGCGTGATCCAGATCGACGAAGCCGCGCTGCGCGAAGGGCTGCCGCTGCGCCGCGCGCAATGGAGCGACTACCTGAAGTGGGCGGTCGAGTCGTTCCGCATCACCGCGAACGGCGTGCAGGACGATACGCAGATCCACACGCACATGTGCTATTCGGAGTTCAACGACATCATCGCGTCGATCGCCGACATGGACGCGGACGTGATCACGATCGAGACGTCGCGCTCCGACATGGAGTTGCTCGATGCGTTCGACACCTTCAAGTATCCGAATGAAATCGGGCCGGGCGTGTACGACATTCACTCGCCGAACATCCCGACGCAGGATCATATCGTCGGGCTGATGAGGAAGGCGGCCGAGCGGATTCCGGCGGAACGTCTGTGGGTGAACCCGGACTGCGGGCTGAAGACGCGTCAGTGGGAGGAAGTGATTCCGGCGCTGACGAACATGGTCGCCGCGGCGAAGACGCTGCGTAGCCAGGTGCGGTAACCACGCAGCGAATGCAGGGCGGTAGCGGTCGCCGATCGTCGATCATCGATCATCGATCGGGCGGCAAAGAAAACGACCCGCGAAAGCGGGTCGTTTTACGTCATGCATGCATGTGCGACAGGCGCTACGCGTCGAGCGCTACGCGGCGCGTGCGCCGCGCGGCAGCGCTTCGCGCGTCTTGCCGGGCGCGCCCGCATCGTCGATGCTGACGCGGCGCGAGATCAACCACACGCACAGCGACGACAGCACGGCGGCGCTCGTGTACTGGAGCGCGAGCGGCCACCATTGCGGGGCCGCGTTCTGCGCGATCAGCGTCGCGACGAGCGGCGTGAGGCCGCCGGCGAGCGCGCCGCACACCTGGTACGCGATCGAAATTGCCGTATAGCGGATCCGTGCGATGAAGATGCCGCTGACGAAGCCCGCGACGACCGAGTAGTAGCCCGATTCCGCGAGCGTCGCGAGGCCGACGCCGACCGTGATCGACACCGGCGTGCCCATATGCACGAGCGGCAGCATCACGAACGGGACGATCATTGCCCACGCGCCCGTGATCAGCAGCACGCGCGTGGTGCCGAAGCGCTGCGCGAGGAACGCGGCCGCGAGCTGCACGACGAACTGCAGCACCGCGACGATCGTCATGCAATGCAGCACCATCGACCGGTCGAGCGACAGGAACTGGGTCGCGTAGCTGATCATGAAGATGTTGCTGAAATACACGCCGGCGATCCCGTACACGTTCGCGCCGATCGCGAGCAACAGCAGCGGCCAGGCCTTGAGCGCCTCGCGCAGCGGTTTTTGCGCGATGTTGCCGCTCTTCCTGACTTCCTCGAACTCGGGCGATTCCGACACGCTCGCACGGATCACGAAGCCGACGACCAGCAGCACGGAACTCGCGAGGAACGGCACGCGCCAGCCCCAGCTCATCATGTCGTCCTTCGACAGCGTGCTGATCGCGCCGAACGCGAGCATCGACAGGATCAGGCCGCTCGCGCTGCCCAACTGCGCGAACGACGCGAAGAACGTGCGCTTGCCTTCGGGCGCATGCTCGCCGGCCAGCAGCACCGCGCCGCCCCATTCGCCGCCCACTGCGATGCCTTGCAGCACGCGCATCAGCACGAGCAGGATCGGTGCGATCACGCCGGCTTGCGCATGCGTGGGAAGCAGGCCGATCGCGACCGTCGACACGGCCATCAGCATCAGCGTCGCGAGCAGCGACCGCTTGCGGCCGAAGCGGTCGCCGAGATAGCCGAACATCACGCCGCCGAGCGGCCGCGCGAAGAAGCCGACCGCGAACGAGCCGAACGATGCAAGCAGGCTGATGAAACGGTTTTCGCCGGGAAAGAACAGCGGCCCGAACACGATGGCGGCGGCGGTCGCATAACTATAGAAGTCGTACCACTCGATCGTGGTGCCGACGAACGACGCGAGCGCCGCCCGCTTCGGTTGCTTGACGGAAGTCCCCATCTTTCTGTGTACTCCTCTGGAATCCTCTGATTTGGAATAGGTCGTGTAGCGGGATCGGTCGTCAGTCGCGATACGCGACGCCCGGCAGCACGCACAGCAGCTCGTACGCGAGGTTCGCGCCGAGCAGCGCGGTGGTGCCGAACGGGTCGTACGGCGGCGCGACTTCGACGAGATCGCAGCCGACAATGTTCAGCCCCTTCGCGCCGCGGATGATCTCGAGCGCCTGCGGCACCGTGAGGCCCGCGATTTCCGGCGTGCCGGTGCCCGGCGCGTAGGCCGGGTCGATGCCGTCGATGTCGAACGTGACGTAGACGGGCGTGTCGCCGATGCGCGCGCGCACTTCTTCCATCAGCGGCGCGAGCGACTTGTTCCAGCATTCCTCGGCCTGGACCACGCGGAAGCCCTGCTCGCGGCACCAGTCGAAATCCTCGGCCGCGTAGCCGGTGCCGCGCAGGCCGATCTGCGTGACCTTGTCGCCGTGCAGCAGCCCTTCCTCGACCGCGCGGCGGAACGGCGTGCCGTGCGCGATCTTTTCGCCCATCATCGTGTCGTTCACGTCGGCGTGTGCATCGACGTGGATCAATGCAACCTTGCCGTGCTTGCGGTGGATCGCGCGCAGGATCGGCAGTGCGATCGTATGGTCGCCGCCGAGCGTGATCGGCTTGCAGTCGTGCTCGAGAATCGCGTCGTACGCGGCTTCGATGCGGGCGATCGAATCGTGCAGGTTGTACGGGTTGATCGCGACGTCGCCGATGTCGGCGATCTGCAGCGAATCGAACGGTGCTGCGCGCGTGGCCATGTTGTACGGGCGCAGCAGCACGGATTCGGTGCGGATCTGGCGCGGGCCGAAGCGCGCGCCGGTGCGGTTCGACGTGCCGAGATCGAACGGCACGCCGACGAAACAGGCGTCGAGGCCTTCGGCGCTCGACACGTGCGGCAGGCGCATCATCGTCGCGATGCCGCCGGAGCGCGGCATTTCATTGCCGCCGAGCGGCTGGAAATGGATGGGGTCGTTCATGGGGTCGTCTCTTCCGGTGTGGGGTTGCCGTATCATGCGACGCGGCCTGGCGCACAGTTTTACGCGCTCGGCCGGGAAAGAAGAATGCGAAGATATCGACGTAAACATCGATCTTCATCGATGTATGGAAGGGGATGAACGTGCTGGGGAATCTGTCGACCCTCGATCTGCGGTTGATCCGCGTGTTTCTCGCGGTCACGGACGCGGGCGGCGTGTCGGCCGCGCAGGCGATGCTGAACGTCGGCCAGTCGACGATCAGCGCGCAGCTGTCGTCGCTCGAGACGCGGCTCGGCTACCGGCTCTGCGAGCGCGGCCGCAGCGGCTTCCGGCTCACGCCGAAGGGTGAGCGGTTCCACGCGATGAGCCGCAGGCTGCTCGCGGCGCTCGACGAGTTCGGGATGGCCGCGCGGCACATGGACCGCCAACTGGTCGGCACGCTGAACATCGGCCTGATCGGTCATACGCCGGTCAGCCAGAATGCGCGGATCGCCGAGGCGATCGCCGCGTTCCGCACGCGCGACGAGGCCGTGCGCTTCTCGATTTCGGTGCGCGCGCCGGGCGATCTCGAGGAAAAGCTGCTGAGCAACGAGATCCAGATCGCGGTCGGCTATTTCTGGCATCGCGTGCCGACGCTGGACTACACGCCGCTGTTCATCGAGCGGCAGGTCGCGTACTGCGGCCGCGGCCATCCGCTGTTCGAACGCGCCGGCACGCTGACGCCGGCCGACGTCGCCGGCTTCGAGTGGGCCTGGCGCTCGTATCCGCTGCCGGAGGCGCAGATGTCGACGACGCCCGATCGCGTGACCGCGACCGCCGACAACATGGAGGCCGTCGCGCTGCTGATCCTGTCCGGTCATCACCTCGGCTACCTGCCGCAGCACTTCGCGGCGCCGTATGTCGCGCAGGGGCTGCTCGCGCCGCTCAATCCCGAGCAGCTGCACTATGAAGTCACGTTCCACATGGTCGTGGCGCGCGACGGGCGCGGCGATCCGGTCGTCGAAGCGTTTCTCGAGGATCTCGAACGCGCGCATCAGTCGCTCGACGCGGTGTGACGCCGGCGCGGCCGACAATGTGAACAAGCGTTGCGCGCGCGGCTTGTCGGCCCGGCGTGCGTCACGGCACCGGCAACCCCGCGTCGTGCTTCACCTCGCGCAACGACAGCGCCGATTCGATCGACGTCACGCCCGGCAGCATCCGCAGCGAATCGCGCAGGAACGTGCCGTAGTCGTCGAGGTCGCGCGCGACCACCTGCAGCAGGTAATCGGCCGTGCCTGCTACGTTGTGGCACGCGAGGATCCGCTCGATGCCGAGCACTTCCCGTTCGAACCGGTCGGCGACCTTGCGGTCGTGCGTCGCGAACCGCACGAGCACGAACGCGACCACGCCGAAGCCCAGCGCCTGGCGTGACAGCTGCGCGCGATAGCGCTCGATGTAGCCGTCGTTTTCCAGACGTTTCAGGCGCCGCGCGCAAGGCGTCTCGGACAGGCCGACGGATTCGGCGAGCCGTGCGATCGGCAGGCGGCCGTCGCGTTGCACCGCGGCGAGTATTGCGCGGTCGGTTTTGTCGAGCTCGGTCATTTTGGTGGAATCCTTTTTACAGTTTCGTGATTGTGGCGGATTCCCCTATGAATCGCCATTCCTGAGCCAAAGTTGGCCAATAATCCCTCCGCCTTCAGCGGCAACATATCGTCATTGAAGGACGGGGGCAGACCATGATTTCCACGCATTTGCTGTTGATTTATCTCGCCGCGCTGGCGGCCATTTACGCGGTGCCCGGGCCCGACATGGCGCTCGTGCTGCAGACCAGCATCGGCCGCGGCGTGCGGCCGGGGATGGCCGCGGCGGCCGGCCTGTCGCTCGCGCGCACCGCGCACGTGACGCTGTCGGCGTGCGGTGTCGCGGCGCTGATCCGCAGCGCGCCCTGGTTGTACGAGGTGATCCGCTACGGCGGCGCGTTCTATCTCGCGTACGTCGCGATCCAGGTGTTCCGCTCGCCGGTGTTCGCGCTCGGCGACGGCGACGCGGCGGCGGGCGAGTTGCGGCAATCGTTCGTGAAGGGGCTGCTGACCAACCTGCTGAACCCGAAGGCGCTGCTGTTCTGCTCGGTGCTGCTGCCGCAGTTCGTGCGGCCCGAGGCCGGGCCGATCGTCTGGCAGATGTTCGCGCTCGGCGCGCTGCTGGTGGCGGCCGGCGTGTGCTTCGACCTCGCGTGCGTGTTCGGCGCGTCGCGCATCGCGGCGTGGATGCGCGCGCATCCGCTCGCGCAGACGGTGCAGCGCTGGACCTTTTCCGCTGCGTTGATCGGTTTTGCGCTGCGGTTGTCGATGGACTGAGACCGAGCGCCGCCGCATGGTCGCCGCGCGGGTAGGCAGGCCGCGCGCGATGCCGGCCTTCGCGCGCACGCTTGCCGCAGAAGGGCGTGCGCGCAAATCGTCTGACTGTTCTAAACTTCCTCTACCTTCGCGCCGTCGCAAACGCGCCGTCGCGAATCGACTGACCGAACGGAACCGTCTTCCGCGGGCTATGTCCGATTTCCTGGCTGTTCCGTGCAACGCGGTACCAAGGAGGGTCTGAACATGGCAAGGCATCTTCAAGCCGACCGTGAACCCCGTATCGTCGCCGAGTCCAAGTGTCTCGGCCAGTGCGATCCGGCAGAACGCATCCACGTCACGATCATGTTGCGGCGGCAGGAAGAAGGGCAACTCGATGCATTGGTCCACCAGCTCGCCAGCGGCGACGCCGGTGCAAAACCGCTGTCGCGCGACGCATTCGCGCAGCGTTTCTCCGCCAATCCCGACGACATCCGCAAGACCGAGGACTTCGCGCACCGTCATCAACTGACGGTCGATCGTGTCGACCCGGTCGAAAGCGTCGTCGTGGTGTCCGGCACGATCGCGCAGTTCGAAGCCGCGTTCAGCGTGAAGCTCGAGCGTTTCGAGCATCGGTCGATCGGCCAGTATCGCGGCCGTTCGGGCCCGATCACGCTGCCCGACGAGCTCGGCGATGCGGTGACGGCCGTGCTGGGCCTCGACAGCCGGCCGCAGGCGCGGCCGCACTTTCGCTTCCGTCCGCCGTTCAAGCCGGCGCGCGGCGCGGCGGCCGTCACGTTCACGCCGATCCAGCTTGCGTCGCTGTACGACTTTCCGGCCGGCGACGGCGCCGGGCAATGCATCGCGATCGTCGAACTCGGCGGCGGCTATCGCGCGGCCGACATCCAGCAGTATTTCCGCGGGCTCGGGATCACGACGCCGCCGACGCTCGTCGACGTGAACGTCGGCACCGGCCGCAATGCGCCGACCGGCGAGCCGAACGGCCCGGACGGCGAAGTCGCGCTCGACATCGAGATCGCCGGCGCGATCGCACCGGCCGCGAAGATCGCCGTCTACTTCGCGCCGAACAGCGACGCGGGCTTCATCCAGGCCGTCAACGCCGCCGTCACCGACAAGACCAATCGGCCTTCCGTGATCTCGATCAGCTGGGGCGGCCCGGAAGCGATCTGGCAGGCGCAGTCCGCCCATGCGTTCAACCGCGTGCTGCAGGCGGCCGCCGCGCAGGGCATCACCGTCTGCGCGGCGTCGGGCGACAGCGGCTCGGGCGACGGGCTGCAGGATGGCGCCGATCACGTCGATTTCCCCGCGTCGAGCCCGTACGTGCTCGGCTGCGGCGGCACGCAGCTCGACGCGCTGCCCGGGCAGGGCATTCGCAGCGAGGTCACGTGGAACGACGAGGCGTCCGGCGGCGGGGCGGGCGGCGGCGGCGTCAGTTCGCTGTTCGACCTGCCGGCATGGCAGCAGGGGCTGAAGGTCGCGCGCGCCGACGGCACCACCACGCCGCTCGCGAAGCGCGGCGTGCCGGACGTGGCCGGCGACGCGTCGCCGCAGACGGGTTACGAAGTGTCGGTCGCCGGCACGCCTTCGGTGATGGGCGGCACCAGCGCGGTCGCGCCGCTGTGGGCCGCGCTGATCGCGCGGATCAATGCGACGGCCGGCGCGCCGGCCGGCTGGATCAATCCGGTGCTGTACAAGCATCCGGGCGCGCTGCGCGACATCACGAAGGGATCGAACGGCACGTATGCGGCCGCGTCCGGCTGGGACGCGTGCACGGGCCTCGGCAGCCCGAACGGTGCGCAACTCGCCACGATCCTCGCGCGCAAGCCGTCGAGCTGACGCGCCGGCGCACGCCTTTCCGTTCGACGCGGGTGGTCTGCCCGCGTCTTTTTTCACCTCCAGGAGCAGCACGATGGGCATCGATTCCGCATCTTCCGGCGGCGTGTATCCGCTGCATCACGGCGACCACAATTCGCATGGTGTGCCGCCGACCATCAACCCGGTCGCGCTGAGCCACGGCCGCGACCAGCCGTTCTTCGATCCGGTCGCGTACGGCAACGGCCCCGACGACTCGGTGACGGACACGACCGAGGCGGCCGCGATCACGCACCACACGATCCTGATCGATGGCAAGCGGATCGCGTACACGGCGACGGTCGGCCACCTGGTGACGGTCGATCCGAGCAGTTCGCAGCCGGCCGCGAAGATTTTCTACGTCGCGTTCACGGCCGACGGCGCGAAAGAGGAAACGCGGCCCGTGACGTTCTTCTATAACGGCGGGCCCGGTTCGTCGTCGGTGTTCGTGCTGCTCGGCTCGTTCGCGCCAAAGCGTATCAAGACGTCGATGCCGGGGTTCACGCCGCCCGCGCCGTACCAGATCGAGGACAACCCGGACAGCATGATCGACCACAGCGACCTGGTGTTCATCAATCCGGTCGGCACCGGCTATTCGGCGGCCGTCGCGCCGAACAAGAACCGCGACTTCTGGGGCGTCGACCAGGATGCGGATTCGCTGAAGCAGTTCATCAAGCGCTACCTGACGAAGAACAACCGGTGGAATTCGCCGAAATACCTGTTCGGCGAATCGTACGGCACCGCGCGCAGCTGCGTGCTCGCGTACAAGCTGCACGAGGACGGCGTCGACCTGAACGGCGTCACGCTGCAATCGTCGATCCTCGATTACCGGCAGGCCGGCAACCCGGTCGGCGCGCTGCCGACCGCCGCGGCCGATGCGTGGTATCACAAGAAGCTCGGCATCAAGCCGGCGCCGAGCGATCTCGGCGCGTTCGTCGAGGAAGTCGCGCAGTTCGCGCGCACCGACTACCTGAGCGCGCTGCGCGCGGTGCCGCATGCGAACCCGGCCACCGTGCAGAAGCTGTCGGCATACACGGGCATCGATACGGCGACGCTGCAATCGTGGGGGCTCGACATCGCCGGCTACGACACGCGCGGCAATTCGCTGTTCCTGACGACGCTGCTGCATGCGCAGGGGCTCGCGCTCGGTTCGTACGACGGCCGCGTGACCGGGATCTCGTCGGGCATCGCCGGCAAGATCGACCCGAATTCGGGCGGCAACGATCCGACGATGACGGCCGTGACGGGCGTCTATACGGCGATGTGGAACAGCTACCTGAACGAGCAGTTGAAGTTCACGTCGAACTCGGCGTTCACGGACCTGAACGACCAGGCCTTCAAGAACTGGGATTTCAGCCACATCGACCCGACCGGCGCGCAGCAGGGCATCGATGCGCAGGGGAACGTGATCCTCTACACGGCCGGCGATCTCGCCGCGGTGATGGCGCTGAACGTCGACCTGAAGGTGCTGTCGGCGAACGGCCTCTACGATTTCGTCACGCCGTTCTACCAGACCGTGATCGATCTGCAGCAGATGCCGCTGGAGGACCAGAAGGTGCGGCAGAACCTGTCCGCGCGGTTCTACCCGTCGGGGCATATGGTGTATCTCGACGGCGGCTCGCGCACCGCGCTCAAGCGCGACCTCGCGACGATGTACGACGCGACGGTCAGCGATACGGGCGCGCGGCTGCGGATTCGTGCGCTGCAGGCGAAGAAGACGGGCGGGAACGCATAGCGTTGCCCGGCGCCGATGTGCCGCGCGCAGCCGTGACGGTGCGCGCGGCGGTATGTCGGTAGCCGGGCGGCCGGCTTAGGCGGTCGGCCAGTCGAACATCGTGTACGGCAGCGCGCGCTTGTGGCGCGACCCGTCGTAGAAGCGCAGCACCGTTTCGTAGACGCGGTCGGCGACCGGCTTGCCTTCGAGGAAATCGTCGATCTCGTCGTAGGTCACGCCATACGCGTGCTCGTCGGGGCGCAGCGGGCGCAGTTCCTCGAGGTCGGCCGTCGGCACCTTCATCACGATCAGCTCGTCGCCGCCGAGCGCGCGTGCGACCCCGCGCACACGACGCTTGCTCAGGCCCGCGAGCGGCAGGATGTCCGCGCCCCCGTCGCCGAACTTCGTGAAGAAACCCATCAGCGATTCGGCCGCGTGGTCGGTGCCGATCACGATGCCGCGCCGCGCGCCGGCCACCGCGTACTGCGCGATCATGCGCTCGCGCGCCTTGATGTTGCCGTGCACGAAATCCTGTTGCGCGGGGTTTTCGAACGCGTGGCCGGACGCGACCAGCGAACGGAGCATCGCATCGGCGGCCGGCTTCACGTCGACCGTCAATACCTCGTCCGCGCGCACGAACGCGAGCGCGCGCTGCGCATCGTCTTCGTCGTTCTGCACGCCGTTCGGCAAGCGCATCGCGATGAAGCGCGCGTCGTAGCCACCGGCGCGCAGCTTTTCGACCGCGAGCTGCGCCAGCCGGCCGGCCGTCGACGAATCGACGCCGCCGCTGATGCCGAGCACGTAGGTCCGCAGGCCGGTCGAACGAAGGTATTGCGCGAGGAAATCGACGCGGCGGTCGATTTCGGCCTCGGCGTCGAAGTGCGGGGCGACGTTCAGTTCGGCAATGATCGCGCGTTGGCGGCTGGCGTAATCGGCGGATGTCATGAGGAAAGTTCCGGGACGAAATGCAAGGCGCTCATCATAAGCGCAATCGCGGCGCGCCGCCGCGCCGGACAGGCGTTTCCGGCGGTTTCGCGTTGCATCGGCGAGACGCGCCGCATCGCCGTGGTGCGCGGTGCGCCGGGCGGGTGCAGGAGATGCTGCGCGAAGGGCGGCCGTGCGCGCGGCTTCAGCGAGGAGGGATGGAGGCCCGATGATGGCGTGGCCGCTCGATCCCGCGTGCGTCTTCGCCCGTCAGCGCCGCGCGAGCACGACGCCCACCAGCGCGAGCGCGAAGCCGGCGAGCTGGATCGTCGCGAGCGTTTCGCCGAACAGCGCGTAGCCCTGCAGCGCGGCCAGCGGCGGCGCGAGAAACAGCAGCGACGTCGCGCGCGCCGCATTGCCGTGCCGCAGCATCCACATCAGCATCGTGACCGCGCCGCCGGACAGGAACACGACGCCCCACACGAGCGACACCCACAGCGCCGGCGCGTCGATCCAGCGGGTTTCATGGAGCAGCACGACGAAGACGGCCGCGACGAGCGCCGCGCCGAAGTTCTGCACGGCGACCGCCGTGCGCAGGTCGCTCTGCGCGAGCTTGCCTTTCTGGTACAGCGAGCCGGCGGTGATCGCCCCGACCGCCAGCACCGACACGGTGACGACGAGCCACGCAGGCGCGGCGCCCGGCGGCGGCGCGACGCCGCCGGTGACTTTCGGCGCGAGCACGAGCGCGACGCCGGCCAGCCCGAGCGCCATCCCGAGCCAGCCGCGCGCGGGCAGACGTTCGTTGAACAGCGGAACCGCGAGCACGGCGGTGGCAAGCGGCTGCAGCGCGCCGAGCAGCGCCATCACGCCCGCATTCAACCCTTGCGCGACGGCCCAGTAGCTCGCGCCGAGATAGACGCCTTGCAACAGCGCGCCGGCGATCAGGTGGCGCGGCCATTCGCGGCGGGCCGGCCACGGCGCGCGCGCGGCGAGCGCGACCACGCCGAACAGCGCGGCCGTGCCCGCGAAGCGCACGAGCAGGAACAGGTTCGGATCGGCGTAGGGCTTGATTGCCCGTGCAACGATGAAGCCGGTGGACCAGAGCGCGACGAAAACGGCGGCGACGATCGAGTTGAGCATGCGTGACGGGCCGCGACGCGGCCGGACAGATCCGGAAAGTCGGCCAGTATCGGGCGAAGCGACGCTGGCGTCTTGTCGAATCCTGCACTCATGCCGCGCGGCGCGTGACGGTGCGGGCGATCATCGCGCGCCAGGGGTGCGGTGTGGTGGGAGCGAGCGCCCGTCGCGCGGGGCGGGCGCGCAGCAGCGACGCTCAGTCGATCGAGAACGTATCGAGCGGCTGGTTGGCGCGTGCGTCGGTCGCGAAGCGCGCGGCGAGCTGTTCGTAGAGCCGACGCGCTTCGTCGAGCGTCAGGTCGATCCAGTACGGATCGCCTGCCGCGTCGTTGAGGCGTTCCGGCGGAAACTGGATTTCGATCACACTGCCTTTGCGATACATGGCGCGAGCCCCTTTATTGGTCGGTCTTGGTCGGTCGTTCGGCGAAGCGCAAAGTGTAGCAACCGGCGCCGCGCGGATTCGCGCGCGCCGGGCAATACAGAATTTCGCTTTCGGGCAACGCGCGCGGCCGCCGCCCGGCCGTGTTACCCGGCCCGGTCAAATGGTCGTCAAACGTCCGTAATACAATGGCCGGCTTACCCATTACCAGTCGCCTCGGGCGCACACGCGATGCTCGCGGAACAACGTCATCAATACATCCTGTCGGCGCTCGGACGCTCGGGCGCGCTGACGGTCGCGGAACTCGTGCGTTCGCTCGACGTGTCGCGCGAAACGGTGCGGCGCGACCTGAACGCGCTGGCCGCGCGCGGCCTGCTCGTGATGACACATGGCGGCGCGCTGGCCGCGGATCGCCGCGAGCCGAGCCTGTCCGAGCGCGAAGCCGCGAACGCCGACGCGAAGCGCACGATCGGGCGGCGCGCGGCCGAATTCGTGCCCGACGACGCATCGGTGCTGATCGATTCGGGCAGCACGCCGCATGCGGTCGCGCTGGCGCTCGCCGACCGGCACCGGCTGTCGATCTACACGAACGACTGGCGTACCGCGTTCGTGCTCGCGCGGCGCAACGGCAACCGCGTGACGTTGCTCGGCGGCGAGCTGTCCGACGACGAGGACGCCACGTTCGGGCTCGACACGATCCACCAGCTCGCGCAATACCACGTCGATTTCGCGTTCGTCGGCGCCGGCGGCATCACGCCCGACGGCGAGTGCACCGACTACTCGCGGCTCGCGGCCGAAGTGCGCAGCCGGATGATTGCGGCGGCGGGCACGGCGATCATCGTCGCCGACCATTCGAAATTCGGCCGCGTGACGCCGGTGCGGATCAACGGCACGTCCGCCGCCCGCTATCTGGTGACCGAACGCGCACCCGACAAGGCCGTGCGCCGCGCGCTGACGGCGCGCGGGATCGAGCTGCTCGTGTGCGACTGACGCGCGTCCGACATACAGGGTTCATCGAACGGTCATCGCGCGGGAAGAACCGCCATCAAGACTGACGCATTCATCTCGACCGGCCGCCGGGCCAGGGAGCAACGAATGACCGTCAGCGTGCGCAGCTATCTTTCCCCCACCCTGGTCCTGCTGGCTTTCGACTGGCCCGATGCGGCGTCGCGGTCCGATTTCCTCGGCTTCGCGATCCGGCGCACGCCGGGTTTCTGGTCGGCCGACGGCAAGACGCGTGCGCCGGACAGCTGGCTGCCCAACCGCCTGACGTTCGACGGCCCGGCCGCCGACACGCAGGGCGATGCGCCGACCGATCAGGCGCCGATCCAGAAATTCATGTGGTGGGACGCGCGCATCGATCCGCAGGACCGCGGTGCGTCGTTCCGCTACGACGTCTATCCGGTCGTCGGCACGCCGGCGAACCTGCAGGTGCTCGACGCGCAAGCCGGCGTGTGCGACGTCGTGCTGCCCGCGCACATCGAGGACGGCATCGGCACGTGGTTCAACCGCGCGGTGGTCAGCTCGCAGGCGTTCGCGAAGCAGGTCGCGGCGCTCGGCCTCGCGCCGAACGAGGCGCCGAGCGCCGCGCAGGCGCTGAAGCTGCGCACGTGGCTCGCGAACGACATGGAGCAGGTGTTCGCGCAGATGCTCGATCCGGCATCGCGCGCGGTGTCGGCCGTCTATCACCTGACCGACACGCTGTGGGCGCTGCCCGCGTTCGACGCGTTCGGCCGCCAGCACGGCGAAGCGTCGCTCGCGATCGTCTACGACGCGCACACGACGGCGCGCAAGGGCAAGCCGCCGCTGCCGTCGCCGAACCAGCCGGCCGTCGATGCGCTGCAGGGCCTCGCGACGCTCGCGCCGCGCGACAAGACGCACATCATGCACGACAAGTTCATCGTGACCGATGCGCCGTCGAACCCGGCGCCCGCGCGCGTGCTGACCGGCTCCGCGAACTTCACGACCGAGGGGCTGACCGAGCAGGCCAACGTGCTGCATGCGTTCGACTCGCCTGCGCTCGCCGCGCTGTACAACGAGCGCGCGCATGCGCTGGCCGGGAATCCGTCGATTGCGGAGACCGCGCGGCTGTCGCCGGGCTGGTCGGCGCCGATGACGATCGGCAGCGCGCAGGTGCGCGTCGCGTACTCGCCGGAGCCCGCGGGGCAGCGTACCGAGATCGATACGATCGTCGCCGCGATCGCGGCCGCGAAGCATTCGGTGTCGTTCTGCCTGTTCATGCCGACCGACGCGGCGCTGCGCGACGCGTGTTTCGCGGCTGGCGACCGCGGGCTGATGATGTTCGGCCTCGTGAACAAGATCAGCGTCGGCAGCGCGACGAAGGCCGATACCGCGCAGCACGACGGCCAGACGCTCGATGCGGCGACGCTCGCGAACCTCGAGCTGTACCACCGCAGCCGCGACAACCACGACGTGATCGACGCGTCGTATTTCTCGCCGGCCACGGTGCCGCAGGGTTTCGAGCCGGAGTTGCGGCTTTTCCCGGGCGAACCGGCGCCGGTTTTCCCGCCCGTCGTGATCCATCACAAGTTCATCGTGATCGATGCGGAAGGCGCGAATCCGGTCGTCTATACGGGTTCGGCGAACATGAGCCGCAATTCCGAGCAGTACAACGACGAGAACGTGCTCGAGATCCGCGACAAGCGGATCGCGGCGATCTATCTCGCGGAATTCCTGCGGCTGTACGAGCACTACCGCGCCCGCGCGCTGGCGATCCATGCGAAGCAGCAGCACGGCACGGGTACGCATGCGCGGCTCGCGCTCGCGCCCGATTCGAGCTGGGCGAAGAAGTATTACGTGGCGGGGAGCCCGGAACGGAAGGCGCGGATCGCGCTGGCGTCGACCGCGCCGACGGACTGATGCGCTGAAGTGCTGAATGAAGTTCGCGGGGCACGGATGTCGCGTGCCCCGGCCGGCGACTACCGCCGCTTACGCGGCGACGTAGCGGAGCACCGCGTCGGCGATCGTGTCGCGATGTCGCGCGCGCAGGCGCGGTGCCGACGGGTCGCGGCCGAATGCAGCGCCGAACGTGTAGCGGTTCGCCACGCGGTGGAAGCAGAACGAGCTGATCAGCAGGTGCAGATCGAATGCGTCGATGTCCTTGCGGAACACGCCGCTGGCCGCGCCGCGCTCGACCAGTTCCTCGAGCGTCTTGATGATGCTGACGTTGCGGTTCTTGAACGACTTCAGCTGTTCGACATACTTCGCGCCGTGGATGTTCTCGATCGACACGAGGCGGACGAAATCGCGATGCTTGTCGTGATAGTCGAACGTGAATTCGACGAGACGGCGCATGCCTTCGCGCGGCTCCATGTCGCCGACGTGCAGTTCCTGCTCGAGCGCGCGGATGTCGCCGTATACCTTCTCCAGCACGGCCTCGTACAGGCCTTCCTTGCTTTCGAAGTAGTAATAGAGCATCCGCTTCGTCGTGTTCGTGCGCTCGGCGATCGCGTCGACGCGCGCACCGGCGAGGCCCATCGCGGAGAATTCCTGCGTGGCGACGTCGAGGATGTTGCGCTTGGTTTGCTCGGGATCGTATTTGCGCCGCGCGTCGGACGCAAGCGCGCGGGGGTCGGACGTGGCGGCCTTGCTTCCTGCTTTCATGTGACTTTGTTCTGGTTCGCGGCGGCTTGGAAAAGGCATTCTAGCATGTGGGAAATGCCCGCCCGGCCGACCTTCCGCTCTAATCGGCAAGGCCGCGGCGGGCGCTCAGCGGCGGCAGGACGCGAGCGCGTCGCGGGCCTGGTACGCCGTATACGTGAGCTGCGCGGCGGCGAGGCCGGCCAGCCCGAACGTGCGCGTGAGCCCGAACGCGGCGAAGCCGTTCGGCACCGGACGCTCTCCCGCCAGCGCGGCGGCGAGTACCTCGCCGGCGACGGTGGTCGGCGCCATCCCGTGACCGCCGAATGCGATCGCGTGCCACACGCCGTCCGTGTCGCGGCCGATCTGCGGCATCTTGTGCCGCGCATAGCTCATCAGCCCACCCCACGCGTAGTCGACCTTCACGCCGTCCAGTTGCGGATACACGCGCAGCAGGTCGCGCCGCAGCAGGCGCGCGATCGCGTCGGGGCCGCGATCGAGCACGGAGATCCGGCCGCCCCACAGAATCCGCGTGTCCTTCAGCGGACGGTAGTAGTCGAACGCGAAACGCGTGTCGTAGATCGCGTACGGCGCGTCGATCGCGTCGGGCAGGCGCGTGCCGAGCGGTTCGGTCGCGATCACGTAGGTCGCGATCGGCAGCACCGCGCGCTCGATGCGCGGCGACACGCCGCGCGCGTAGCCGCCGCCGGCGAATACGACGTCCTTCGCACGCACCGCGCCCTGCGCCGTGCGCACGACGTAGCCGGCGCCGTCGCGCGCGATGCCGAGCGCGGCCGAGCGTTCGTACACGCGTGCGCCGCCGCGCGACGCGGCCGCCGCGACGCCGAGCACGTACTTCAGCGGATGAAAGTGGAATGCGTTCGGCTCGAACAGGCCGCCGTAATAGCGCTGCGTCTTCAGCCGCGCACGCAGCGCGTCGGTCGCGACCGGTTCCCAGTCGACGTTGAATTCCTGCTTCATCAGCGTGCGCACGCCGTCGAGCCGCGACGGATCGTCGAACCAGTTCGCGAGCATCACGCCTTCGTCGACGATGTCGCAGTCGATCCCGTAGCGGGCGATGCGCGCGCGGATCAGGTCGACCGCGTCGACGGTGAGCCGGTACAGCCGGCGCCCTTCGTCGCGGCCGAGCGTGCGCAGCAGGTCGGCGTTGTCGAGGCTGTAGCCGCCGAACACGAAGCCGCCGTTGCGGCCCGACGCGCCGAAGCCGACCCGTTCGCCGTCGAGCACGACGACGTCGTGCACGCCGCGCTCGACGAGGCCGAGCGCCGTGCACAGCCCGGCGAGGCCGCCGCCGACGATGCAGACCTGCGTATCGATCGTGTCGGTCAGTTGCGGGTAGGGCTGGCGGCTAACGGTGGCTTCGTAGAAGTTCTGCATGCGTGTTCGGTGACTCGTGACGGCGGAAAGGCGGACGGCGCGCGTCGATCTTGCCTGAACGCGCGCGCCGCGTCGAATGGGGATTTCAGCGCAGCGGCCGCCGCGAAGGGGCGGCTGCCGGCGCGTGACCGGGCGTCAGGCGCCCGGCGTCGGGTTGGCCGGACGGGCGACATAGGCCGGATAGCCGGCGTCGGCCTTTTCGGTCGCTTCATGCGTCGCGTTGCGTTCGATCCACGGCGCGATGTCCATGTCCTCGTAGCGCACCAGCCGGCATTTGCGCACGAGCGCGTAGCCGAGCCAGATCGCGAGGAAGAACGGCAGGCCGACGTAGGTCGCGGCGACGCCGGTCCAGTCGATCTTGTCGGCGAGGAACGCCTGATAGTCCTGGCCGAGCGCGACGGCCGCGCACAGCGCGAACGCGAACAGCGGGCCGAACGGGAACCACTTCGACCGGTACGGCAACTGGTCGAGCCGGTAGCCTTGTTTCAGGAAGCCTTTGCGGAACCGGTAGTGACTGACCGCGATGCCGAGCCACGTGATGAAGCCGGCCATGCCCGACGTGTTCAGCAGCCACAGGTAGACGGTCTTGTCGCCGTACAGCGACGTGAGGAAGCACAGTGCGCCGATCGCGGTGGTCGCATACAGCGCGTTGCGCGGCACGCCGCCCGGCGACAGCTTCGCGAACAGCTTCGGCGCGCGGCCTTCGACCGCGAGGTTGTAGAGCATGCGCGTCGACGCGTACATGCCCGAGTTGCCGGCCGACAGCACGGCCGTCAGGATCACCGCGTTCATCACGCCTGCGGCGAAGGCCAGCCCAGCGTGGCGGAACACGAGCGTGAACGGGCTCACGCCGATATCGGTCACGTCGCTCTTCAGCAGGCTCGGATCGGTGTACGGAACCAGCACGCCGATCACGAAGATCGCGAACACGTAGAACAGCAGGATGCGCCAGAAGATCTGGCTCACCGCGCGCGGAATCGTCGTGCGCGGATTCTCCGATTCGCCGGCCGCGACGCCGATCATCTCGGTGCCCTGGAACGAGAAGCCCGCGATCATCGCGACGCCGAGCATCGTCGCCCAGCCGCCGACGAACGGCGCGTCGCCGATCGTGAAGTTGCCCCAGCCGGCGCTCGGGCCGCCCTGCATGATTCCGAAGATCATCAGCAGGCCGACGCCGACGAATGCGAGCACCGTCAGCACCTTGATCAGCGCGAACCAGTATTCGGCCTCGCCGAAGCCACGCACCGACAGCGCGTTGAGCGCGAAGATCAGCGTGAGGAACAGCGCGCTCCACCAGACGCCCGGCACGTTCGGGAACCAGTAGTGCATCACGAGCTGCGCGGCGACGAGCTCCACCGCCAGCGTCACGGCCCAGCTGTACCAGTAGTTCCACCCGAGCGCGAAGCCGAAGCCTTCGTCGACGAACTTCGCGCCGTAGGTCGCGAACGAGCCCGATACCGGCATGAACGCGGCCATTTCGCCGAGGCTCGTCATCAGGAAATAGACCATCAGGCCGATCATCATGTACGCGAGCATCGCACCGCCGGGCCCGGCCTGCGAGATCGACGCGCCGGACGCGACGAACAGGCCCGTGCCGATCGAGCCGCCGATCGCGATCATTCGCAGATGGCGCGCCTGCAGCGCACGGTGGAGGGACGGCTTCGCGGGCGGCGAGCCGGACGGGCGGGACGAATCGGGGCGGGCGTCTGAATGCATGGCGGGCGCTGGGCGCTGTCTCCGGGATTGTTTTTCGGTGACGAAGCGCGACGCGTTGCCGGCCGTGGGCCGGGCAGCGGTGATGCGGTGCGAAGCGGGCCCGCTGACCCGGGCCGTGGTGCGTGTCGCGTTCGTCGGTCGTCCGGCGGCGGTCGTGGCGGCCGGCGGCGCGCCGGGTGCGTTGCACCTCGACGTCGCACCGATTGTGTGGGGTCCGATGCACGGGCGGCAAACGATATTTCCGCACAGGGTGATGCGGGATCGTCATCAACTTGCGTCGGGCCGGGACGCGTCCGCGTGCCCGTCCGCGGGCTTTGGAACCGTCTGATATCAGCGTAGGCGAAGGCGCGGCTGCGCGGCTGACTTCTTGCGTTTTGGGAATGAAGTCGTGAGTTAATATCAATAGCGGCCCGACTTGTGGCCATCGACAATGTGTTTCATGGATCGTGCCTCGCGAGGCTGGGGCGCGCCGTCCGGCCGGGCTTGCCGGCGGCGGCGCCGCGCGATGCGCCGGATGGCGCACCGGGCCCGCCGCGCGGCGCATCCGCTTGCACGAGGCGCTCGAACGCGCTCCAATCGAATCACGCGGGCGGCGCTGCCGCCGCACCGATCAATCTGTCCCTGAAGAGGAAGTGATGCAATTCAACGACATTCTTGCCGCGCTCGACATCGATCTCGCCCAGTGGAAAGGCAATGCGCTGACCGCGCGCTCGCCGCTCGACGGCGCGACGCTCGCGACGCTGGCCGTCGACACGCCCGCCGACGCCGAGCGCAAGATCGACGCCGCGCACGACGCGTTCCTCAAGTGGCGCACGGTGCCGGCGCCGGTGCGCGGCGAACTCGTGCGCGTGTTCGGCAACGTGCTGCGCGAGCACAAGGCCGAGCTGGGCCGCCTCGTCACGCTCGAAGCAGGCAAGATCACGTCGGAAGGGCTCGGCGAAGTGCAGGAAATGATCGACATCTGCGATTTCGCGGTCGGTCTGTCGCGCCAGCTTTACGGCCTCACGATCGCGTCCGAGCGCCCGGGCCACCGGATGATGGAAACGTGGCACCCGATCGGCGTGTGCGGCGTGATTTCGGCGTTCAATTTCCCGGTCGCGGTGTGGGCCTGGAATGCGGCGCTCGCGTTCGTGTGCGGCGATTCGGTCGTGTGGAAGCCGTCCGAGAAGACGCCGCTTACCGCGATCGCATGTCACGTGCTGCTCCAGAAGGCGCTCCGTGAGTTCGAGAAGACGCATCCGGGCGTCGCGCCGGCTGAGCTGAGCCAGCTGGTGCTCGGCATGCGCGATGTCGGCGAGGTGCTGACGGCGTCGAAGAAGGTGCCGGTCGTCAGCGCGACGGGCAGCGTGCGGATGGGCCAGGAAGTCGCGAAGGTGCTGAGCCAGCGCCTGGCGCGCGGCATCCTCGAACTCGGCGGCAACAACGGGATGATCGTCGCGCCGAGCGCGGATCTCGACCTCGTCGTGCGCGCGGTCACGTTCGCGGCGGTCGGCACGGCCGGCCAGCGCTGCACGACGCTGCGCCGCCTGATCGTGCATCGCAGCCTCGTCGAGCAACTGCTGCCGCGCATCGAGAAGGCCTACGCGTCGGTGAAGGTCGGCAACCCGCTCGAGGAAGGTACGCTGGTCGGCCCGCTAGTCGATCGTGCGTCGTTCGACGCGATGCAGAAAGCGCTGGCCGATGCACGCGAGCAGGGCGGCGAAGTGAAGGGCGGCGAGCGCATCGACGTCGGTCACGCGGATGCGTACTACGTGCGTCCGGCGATCGTGCGGATGCCGAAGCAATCCGCGGTGGTCGAGCGCGAGACGTTCGCACCGATTCTGTACGTGATGGTCTATGACGACTTCGAAGATGCGATCGACGTGCACAACGCGGTGCCGCAAGGCCTGTCGTCGGCGATCTTCACGAACGACATGCGCGAGGCCGAGCAGTTCATGTCGGCGGCCGGTAGCGATTGCGGGATCGTCAACGTGAACATCGGCACGAGCGGCGCGGAAATCGGCGGCGCGTTCGGCGGCGAGAAGGAAACGGGCGGCGGGCGTGAGTCGGGTTCGGACGCGTGGAAGGCGTATATGCGCCGGGCGACGAATACGATCAATTACAGCCGGCAACTGCCGCTGGCGCAGGGGGTGAAGTTCGACGTGTGAGGGCGGGCGCCCGGCCAGGGCGCATCGACGGTCGAATGAACAGGGCCGGTTGTCGCGAAAGCGGTAACCGGCCCTTGTCGTTTATTGCGAGGCGTGCGGCACGCCGATCGATCGCGAGCGTACCCGCTCGATGGCTTGCTTACGATTCGTGCGGCGTCGGACCATCGTTCGTCGGCATGTTCTGCACGACCAGCATCTGCGGGCTCGACAGCGTGATCGCCGCCGCGCGCAACTGCTTGAGGATCTCGAACAGCAGGTCGCTCTTCGTCGAACTCGCGATCCGCGGGCTCGACACGTAACCCGTCACGCTCAGCGTGATCCCGTCCGGCGCGAGCTGGCTGAACGTCACCGACGGCGCCGGTTTGTCGAGAATCGCCGGATGCTCGCGATACGCATCGAGCAGCAGGTCGCGCACCTGCTCGGGATCGGTGTTCAGCGGGAACGTCAGCACCAGCGTCGCGACGCCCTGCGTGCTGTTGCCCATCGTCACGTTGCGCACGTTCTGCGAGATCAGTTGCGAGTTCGGCACGATCACGGTCGAGCGGTCGCTGAGCTGAATCTCGGTCGCGCGCACGTTGATGCGGCGGATGTCGCCTTCGACGCCCGCGATGCTGACCATGTCGCCCACCTTCACCGGGCGCTCGGTCAGCAGGATCAGCCCCGACACGAAGTTCTTCACGATTTCCTGCAGGCCGAAACCGATACCCACCGACAACGCGCTGACGATCCACGCGAGATTGCTCCACCGGACGCCGAGCAGCCCGAGCGTCATCAGCACGAGCAGCACGTAACCGACGTTGGTGAACAGCGTGATCAGCGACACGCGCATGCCCGTATCCATGCCGAGCGCGGGCATGAACTCGCCGTCGAGCCAGCGGCGCAGCGAGCGCAGCAGGTAGAAGCCGATCGCGAAGCCGATCACGGCGTTGAAGATCCGGTCGGGCATGATGTTCAGGCTCTGCAGCCGCTGGCTGCCGATCATCGCGACCGCACTGTCGAGCAGGTCGCCCGGCGTCGTGCCGAAGCCGCCCGTCAGCAGCGCGATCGCCGCGATCAGCATCAGCAGGCTCGTGCCGAAGCCGGACAGGACCGTGCGCGCCTGGTCGAGGTGGCGATCTTCGAGCGCGAACAGATGCTTGATCTGCTGGCCCGTCGACAGGCTCGACGAGAACAGGCTTTCGCTCGCGTCGCGCGTCAACTGGATCAGGATGTAGGTCGCACACAGCACGATCTCGAACCACACGAGCTCGTATGTGATGAAGCGCGCGACCGTGATGTAACCGATCAGGAGTGCGATCAATGACGCGACGATCGCGAGCGTGACGCCGGCATGGATTAGCCCGGCAAGCGTCGAGCGCTGCTCGGGCGCCTCGCCTGCCGCCGCGAGGGCGCTGCGCGCACGGTTCGCGCGCAACAGCGACGCGCCGACCGTCAGCGCGACGACGAGCGACACGATGCCGCGGCCGAACAGCGTGACCGACAGGCTGGTGTCGACGATCCGGTTGATCGATTCGAGCGTGCCCGACACCAGCAGCAGCCCGGCCAGGACGGCGGGGAACGGCTTCATCGCGAGCGCGACGGGATCGGCGAGCGCGGGCAGGCGCCACGACGGATGCTTCGTGCAGAGCAGTGCGCGGCCGAGCCCGGCGATCAATGCGCAGGTCGCGGCGAGTTTCGCGAACTGGTCCCACAGATCGGTCAGCGACGGCGTGAGTTCGTAGTGGCGCGCGACGGCGAGGTAGAGGATCTGAATCGCGATGGCCGTCGCCAGGAAGGTCGACAGCGCGGTCGACAGCGCCAGCGCACTGCGGCGCAAGCGGGTGGGCGGCAGGCGGTTCAGCGCGATCCACGCGAGCCCGCGCTCGATGAGCCGGCGGCCGCCGAGCCATGCGGCGAACGCGGCGATCAGCAGCAGCGTGGTGATCGCCCGTTGTCCGGGCACCCACGACGAGCGCAGCATGTCGAACAGTTCGCCGTTGAAATCGTCGAGCCGCTGACGGTCGTCCGGCGACAGGTGGAACAGCGGCAGCCAGAACTGCGCGCTGAAGATGCTGCCCGAACGGAACGCGAGCTGGTTCTTCAGCAGGCTGCGGTGCAGCTTCGCGAACTGCTCGGTCAGGTTCGTGAGGCTCGTCTTCTGGTCGGCGGCCTGCTTCAGCGCCGCATCGATCTGCGTCTTGCGTGCGTCCAGCGCGGCCCGCTGCTTTGCGACGGCGGGCGTTTCCGGCGCGGCCCCCTCGGCCGGCGGCGGGCCCAGCACATCGAGTTGCGCCTGAACCTGCGCGCGTTGCGGCGTGAGATCGCTCTGCAGTTTCGCGACATCGGCGCTCAGCTCCTGCGCCGAGTCGTCGAGCCCGTCCAGCTCCTTGCTGTTGGACGCGGTCGACGTCTGCTGCTTGATGCGGTCCAGCTCGGCCTGCATCTGCTTGAGCTGCGCGACGGCGTCGGGCAGCGAGATGGCCGGCACGGTTGCGCCGACGCCGCTCGCGACGGGAGCGGAAGCGGCCGCCGGAAACGCCGACGCCGTCGCGATCGCCGCGAACTGCAGCAGCGCGATCAGCGCGATCCGGCGGGCGTACGTGGATAGTCGTTGTATGGACATGGAATGCTTACGATTTGCCGACAATGCCGGTTGCCGAAAGGCAGCCGGAAGCCGGTAGTTGGCCCGGTAGCATGTTACCGGGGCGCGGAGATGAACGACTTTCGAATCTGCTTCCGCGATGTCTGCGACGCGGGCATGGGCGACGGACCGGCGGAAGTCCTGTTTATCCCGTCGCATCGGGGCCGTGTCGATCGAGCCACGCCCCGGAAGGGCGCCGTTTTCAGCGTCGGGCGGCCGTTGTCACCGCGACAGACGGTTACGAAATTTACATAAAGTCGGTGCGACCGCGAGCCGCGATAAATGGGGTGCGAAGAACCGGGCGGCTACGGGGAAACCGGACCTTTCATTTTCCCGTCGCCCAATCGTCGGTACAATGCCGCGAGCCGTTGGCCGATCATCCGGGACACGAGAAGGCGAGGCCGTCGCCGCACGTCGAAAACCGAACAACCAGAAGAATCCTGAGAGCATGGCAGATCAAAAACTCCCTCCGGGCGCGGAGTATGAGCAGGCCACCCCGTGGTTGACCGATGTTCATCCGGACGACGTCGTCGCATCCGGCGAAGGCTTCAACGCGTGGCTGATCAGCGTGACGCATGGCTACGTGGACGTCGATCGACTGAAAACGGTCGCGAGCATGATTCCGGTGCTCAACAACCTGATGGCGCTGGCCGATGCGCTCACCGACATCGTCTCGATCATCCGCAAGCGCGGCGGCGAACTGCTCGACTATCTCGGACTCGCGATCAACCTGATCGGCGTGATTCCATTTCCGCCGGTACTGGCGCCCATGCGCCTCACGGCGCGGCCGCTTCTGGCGCTGATTCGCAATGAAATCCTGATTCACAAGCGCGACATCGGCGCCGCGCTCATATCGATCGTCGTCACGCATGTCCAGGCGTCATGCGCGACCGAGATCGAGGATTTCCTGACGAAGCTGCAGGCCGTGCTCAACGATGTGATCGATCACTGCGCGGCGAAAGCACGGGAGATCCTGACAAGTCTCGCGGACGGCATCGATGCAGTGTTGGCGGGGCAACTGTTCGATCCTGCGGAGAACGAGCGGCGGGCCGCCGAGTATCGTCAGCAGATGAAGAAGAGCGGATGGTTCAGCAAGGATCTGGTAACGGGGGCGTGGGGGTATCTGGCCGAGTCCAGGACGGCGCTCGTCAAGCGCGGCGCCAACGCCGCGACCAGCACGGCGACCGGGCTTATTTCGGAGGAATACGTCGCACCGATTCGCCAGATTGCCGTGTCCTTGCGCACGCTCGCTCCAGTGGTGGTCGGCAAGATCAACGAGCTGAAGGGCAGCGACGAAGGCAAGCTGATGTGGCTGCTGCTGAAGCTGGTCAATGCGTTGCGGCACAAGCGCGACGCGATGCGGGCCGCATCGATCAAATCGCAGGGCACGACGGAAGCGACGGCCCGGCGGCCGCAGGTGCCCGTTGCCGCGACGAAGAAGGAGGCGAGAGCGAAGGGCTCCGGTGTCGACCACTGCGAAGAGTGCGGGGTCGGCGCGTCGGGCGGTTCGATCAGCTACGCGTTCGGCGACGAGACGTTTTCTCATGCCGATTTCGAATTGCCGGGTGCGATGCCCGTCGTCTGGATACGCGTCTATCGGTCCCGGCTGGCCGGATACGATGCCGGCGAACTGGGCGCGCGCTGGCTCTCGCCGTACATGACGCGCATCGATGTTGGGGACGGCAAATGGATCTACAGCGATTCGACCGGCCGCAACATCGAATATCCGGCGCTCGCGGCAGGTGCGGTTCACGACGACCGCGTGGAAGGTGTGACACTGAGCCGGCTCGACGACACGTGGACGACGGTCGCGTACGGTCACGATTTGCTGCACGTGTACGAGAAGCGCGGCGATTCGTTCCGTCTCGCGTTGCAGAAGGATCGCGCGGGAAATACGATCGCGCTCGATTACGATGACGCGAATCGTCTGGCGCGGCTCGTCAGTTCGGCCGGCCATACGCTCGCGTTTCGCCACGACAGCCGCGGACGTATCGCAACGATCGAGCAGATCGTCGACGCGAACACGCGCACCACGCTTGCCCAATACCAGTACGACAAGAACGGCGATCTCGTGCGTGCGGCGGATCGTTACGGCAACGTGCGCCAGTATGCTTACGACCGTCATCTGATCACGCGCTATACCGATCGCACCGGCCGCGGCATGAACCTCGAGTGGGAAGGGGCGGAGCGCGACGACAACACGAATGCTCGGTGCGTGCGCGAATATGCCGACGACGGCAGCCACGACATTCGTCTCATGTGGCACCCCAACATCCGCCTGACCTATGTCACCGATGCACTGGGCAACGTCACGCGGTACTACTACAACATCCGCGGATACATGTACCGGATCGCGTATCCGGATGGCACCGAGGAGTGGATGCGGCGCGACCAGGACAACAACCTGGTCATGCATGTTCATCGCGACGGCGGCATCGAGGAGATGGACTACGACGCACGCGGGAACATGACGAAGCATTACCGCGTCGACGGGGCTGTGGTCGAGATGGGTTACGACGACCGCGATCAACTCGTTCGTCTCAAGGATCCCGAAGGCTATGTGTGGGAGCGCTCGTACGATGACGCGGGGAACCTGATCGTGCAGAAGGACCCGCTCGGGCACGAGACGAAGTATGCGTACAACGCCGCCGGGATGCCGGTCAAGATGGTCGATGCGAAGGGCGGTACGAAGGTACTTGTCTACGATGAAGCGGGACAATTGCTTCAGTACACCGACTGCTCGGGCAAGGTGACGAAGTGGCGCTACGATGCCGACGGGCGACTGGCGCAGTCGATCGATGCGGCTGGCAATGCCACGGTTTACCGGTACGGCCCGAATGGCGCGGTCAGCGAGATCTCGTCTCCGGCAGGCACCTATCGATATACGCACGATGCCGAAGGCCGTCTGCTGTCCCATACCGATCCGCTCGAGCGCATGACGCGTTTTTCATACGACGTCGCGGGGCGTGTGGCCAGCCGCGTCGATGCGCTCGGCTACACGCTCGCCTATCGTTACGATCGCCTCGGTCGCTTGACGGTGTTGACCGATGCGAATCGCGCGACCTACCAATTTCACTATGATCCAGCGGGGCGATTGCTGGAAGAGATCGGGTTCGACGGCAAGCGGACCACATACGGATACAGCGAGGGCACGCTGCAGCCGGTGAAGATCGACGAGGGCGGGCAGGTGACCGAACTCGAATTCGATCAGGCCGGCCGCATCGTATGCCGGACCTCGGGTGCGAGCAAGGAGCGATTCGCATACGACGCCAGCGGGCGACTCATCGAGGCGCTTAACAGCCACAGCCGGACGCAGATGTTTTTCGATTCGGTCGGCAATCTGGTGCGCGAACATCATGCTTATCGGCTGTTCGGTGAATCGCGCAGCTATGTGTGGCATCACGAATACGACGAAATCGGCACGCGGATCAAGACCGTCCGCCCCGATGGTCATGTGCTGGACTGGTTGATCTACGGGTCGGGTCACGTGCACGGGCTCGTGCTCGATGGTGAGGAGCGAATCCAGTTCGAGCGCGACGATTTGCATCGAGAAACCGGGCGGATGCTGTCGAGCAAGGTCGGGCAGCAGACGCAGTACGATCCGGCCGGACGAATCACCCGGCAGGCCATTCGGCGAGCGAATGCGCCTGCCGCATTGGCCGAGCGCCGGTATCGGTACGATGCCGTGGGGCAGCTCGAGCATATCGAGGACAGCCGCAAGGGGTTGATCAACTATCGTTATGACCCGGTTGGCCGCCTCATCGCGGCGATCGGGCCGCTCGGTACCGAGACTTTCGCCTTCGACCCGGCAAGCAACATCATTGACCCCGGTAGTCCCCGGCACGCTCGTACGCCGGGGGCCGTGAAAGCGAGTCCGGTTGTGCCGGACAGCGTGGACAGCACATTGCCGGCGGAAGTGCCGCGCGTGCTCGGGAATCTGTTGAAGGAATATGCGGGTACGCACTTCGAATACGATGCGCGCGGGAACCTGATCGGCAAGCGATCACCGGTGGGGCGGCAGGAATACGAGTGGGACGGATTCAACCGGTTGCATGTGGCGCGTGTCGAGGAGGCCGGGCGGCAGCATGAGGCGCGGTATTTCTACGATTCCTTCGGGCGCCGGATCGGCAAGGACGTGGATGGCGTGCGGACGGTGTTCGGGTGGGATGGCGATCAATTGGCGTACGAAAGCAACGAGACCGGTGCGACGCAGTACGTTTACGAGCCGGAAACGTTCGTTCCGCTTGCGCAATATGTGACGGCGCAACCGGTCGCGGGGATCCAGACGCCGGTGTGGCAGGAGGGCGAGCCGTACGTGCCGGAGAAGGACCCGCTGCAACGTGTGCCGGAAAGACAGTCGGACGCGCATTTGTTCTATTACCACTGCGACCAGATTGGGACGCCGTTGCTGATGACGGACGAGGTGGGGGAGGTGGTGTGGGAGGCGTCGTATCGGGCCTGGGGCGAAGCGCGGGAAGTGATCGCGCGGGTGTCGAAGGCGGCGGGCGTGGAGCCGAGGAACCCGATTCGGTTCCAGGGGCAGCAGGAGGATGCGGAGACGGGGCTGAGGTATAACCGGTATCGGTACTATGATCCGAGTAGCGGGCGGTTCGTATCCAAAGATCCGATCGGGCTGCTGGGTGGAGTGAATTCTTACCAATACGCGACAAACCCGATCGCCTGGATTGACCCACTTGGTTTGGCGTGCCGCCGGCCGGGCGGCTATCGCGTGAATGACGCAGATCAACACGGCAACCTTAGCCCCAACGCGAATCGTGCGCCAGGTAACACGAATACGGTTGCCGACGGGCTGGTGCAGTCGCATCATCCGATTCAGCAGGAATGGGCGAAGCAACAGGTGTTTCCTAACGGGACCTATAGTTCACGAGCTGCGCCGGCGGTTTTGCTGCCGAGCACTTCGGGCTCCGTCCATGCCCAAATCTCCGGTATGCAGCGGGCATTCCGAAATCAAAACGGCTTCAATACGGATGTACAGACTGAGTTTAACGAGGCCGCTCGGCAGATGAGGGCGGCCGGTGTTCCAGAAAGTGTCGTGAGACGAGCGATACGGCAAAATTACAAGTATTTCGATTGTTTGGGAGCTTTCAATGCTAAATAAAGCGTATCTTAGCCAACATTTCGAACTGAGAACTCCAGCGACCTCTAGTCAGATTCATGATGCGGAGACGAAGATTGGGTTGTCTTTTCCTAAAGAATACGTTGACCTTCTTCAAATCACCAACGGGCTAAATTCGATGGGCTGCTTGGCTCTGCACGAGATAGAAATTTTGCCAGAACGGAATGTCGATTATGAAGTCCAGAAATACCTCCCGGGATATTTCATGATTGGGGATGATAGTGGTGGTCAAGCAATTTTGATCAATTCCAGCGGAGAGGTATTTGAAGTAGGAATGGGGGTGATGAACCCGAAATTTCTGGAGAGATCAGCAGACTCACTGACCGATTTGTTGGTGAATCTCAAAGGCTTGACGCTTGGCGAAAGATGAACTCTAGGCCGCCTGCTTGAAGTCGTTGATCAGTCATGATCCGATAAGGCTACTGAAGGCAGAACCATCGACCATGGGCGTGTCCGACCTGAGCGGGGAAGTATGACGAAAATCTGGACCACGGAGGCGGACTATCCGGAAAGTCGGATGGCACTCTACGACGAGGCAAAAAATGGGGTGGATCGCTTCGAGTTGCAGGAGGCAAAGCGCCTCGCAAGACTCGATCCCTTATTATTCGAGCTTCCCAAGAAAGGGCTGTCAAAGATTCGAGACTACGGCGTCATCTGGTCAGACATCTTGATTCCGCTCGTAAGTGAAGCGGTGCGTGTTGCGATTGAAGAACTGGCGAATGACGATGATGTTCAGTTCATCCCAGCTGTCGTTAGATCGAACGGAGAGGCGATTGATGGCCCGTACTTTCTTCTCAACCCGACTAGGAAAGTTGACGTGGTTGATCACGATGCTTCAGAGCCGATAATGGTGAAAGTCTCGGGATTTCCTGACGCTAAGGTCGGTTTCAAAAAGATGGTCTTGCGCCCCGATTTCCCAGCCAATGGCATTGGCCGGCAATACGACTCCCCGACATACATTGTCGTCGGCGATCAATTGGCCGATGCTGTTTTGCGTGCCACGAAGAAAGGAGTGAGATTCACTACTGGTATCCCACCGGTCAGTTGATGCCGAACTGACCGGCAGTGCCCGGACGGTTCCACCTGAGCCACAACCTGATGCAGCACGGAAAGGCGCCCCTCTCGTTCCAGGGGCAGCAGGAAGGATGCGGAGACGGGGCTGAGGTATAACCGGTATCGGTACTATGATCCTGTTCTTGGGTGCTTTGTCAGTAGGGATCCGATTGGTCTGGCGGGTGGGTTAAATGCGTATCAATATGCGCCCAATCCTATCGAGTGGATCGATCCGTTGGGACTTAGGTGCGACGGCCCGGCAGAGAAGCTCGCACGTAAGCTGCGCGCGCTCCAAAAGGTACAGGGAAGCGCGGTCAGCACACGACAACTCCCTGACGGGAGAATCAGGTATTACGATGCCGAAGCCCCTGCTCTAAAGCCGGGGCCTACGCGCGGACGTTCGCACGTAACCGAATGGAATCCGGGAACCGGCCAAGTTCGGTCGTGGGAGGAGACATACATCAGGCTGGCGAGGTCAACCGAGTTCATCCCAAGATGAACAGTGGCGAGGTACTAGACTTGCCTCACTATCCGCCGACAAAAGCGGATATTGATCAAGGTAAGGCTACGGCCTCTGGTCGAGCAACGTCGAGATGCCCATAAGGAAACGCAATCATGTCTGAAATGAAAGAACGGTTTCTCAATGATCTGAATTCCCTCATCAAGCTGGAGGGTTATTCTCCAGATAAGGTCGCGCGCTACGCGTACGAGTTTTATCTGGACCATTCTTTTGATGATCCTCGTCTAGAACATGTGGTGAATTTTCTGAAAGGAATGGATGCGGGGCCTGAGTTTGAATTATCGGAGGCGGAGCTGAAAGATTTTTTGATTAAGGAGTTATAAAAGAGGGGTGCTGAAAGGGTGGTCATAGTTCGTGATTTGATCGCGGCTTGAGCAATATCTGGATGCGGTTTGTGAAGATGCAAGTAGGAATAGTTGGAAGGCGGTCGATCAGGAGCTCCTGAATCTAGGCGTTGTTCGGAATTATGGACTTGATGAGTTTTATATAACGTATCGGGGTGCGTCGATTGCGTTGAAGTACGACTGGGTTCGTGTGGAGGGAATCACATATGGAAACCTGGGTGTCGCGTACTTTTATCGATATTCACCTAATTCCATCAAATGGTTCTATCCACTGCGACTTGGGTGCGACACCTAGCGGAGCGATCACACGTTTCACGTACTGCCGATGATCCGAGTCGATATAATACAGCAATGCAGGAGATGGTTGCACTTGCGAAATGTCGCGGCTTGTTGAAAAAGTGAGGTGTGAGAATGCCGGATGGTTTCAATTTCGATCGCTGGCGTGAACGCTTGTACGCATGTGAAGACTTCGTCGACGAGAGCAAGTCCGATGAATTCTTGAATCTATTGATCGAGGCCGAGAAAAATATGACCTACGAGGTCGCGGTGGAGCTTCTCAGGTCCTTTTCTGATGCGGACGATTTCGGTATTCAAGAGTGCACGCGCAATATACTTGAGGCCGCTGATCGTCACATATTTTATCCGGCCCTCGTGCAAGAGTTGGGCGGGGTGATTGATCGATCTCCTGAAAATCAATGGGCTGTCACTTTGCTTGGAATAGAATTTGATTATGGGGATTTCGGGTTGCTGCTGAGGTATGTGAATAAGGCCCCCGAGAGCGTAAGATGTACGGTTATTTCGTTTATCAAATCGGAAGAGTTCTTGTCTGAGTATCCGGGAGTTTCGAAATATTTGACCGGGATGTAAGTGGTGTGCCGTGAGGGCAGGGCCGAGATGAACCAGTGCTCGTTTAGACATTCATCGCGAAACCGCCCGTTGAACCGCTCCGAAGACATTCGGCCCGCCCCGCCCATCACCCGATTGATGTGCTCGCACACGCGCTTCGCTAAAATGCGCGAAGCCGCTCGCCAGTTCCCCTCTGCTGGCGCTAACGACAATCAAGAATCCGGAGACTCGCCACCATGGCATCCACCCAGCCCGACCCGCTCACGGCAGCAGGCGCCGCGCGCCCCGCCGCGATCGACCCCGGCTCCATCTCGGCCCGTCTCGACCGCCTGCCGCCGACGCGCAGCGTCTGGAAGCTCGTCGTGCTGCTGAGCCTCGGCTTCTTCTTCGAGCTCTACGACCTGCTGTACAGCGGCTACGTCGCGCCCGGCCTCGTGAAAAGCGGCATCCTGTCCGCGACGACGCACGGCCTGTTCGGCACCACGGGCGTAGCGAGCTTCATCGCCGCGCTGTTCTCGGGACTCTTCATCGGCACGATCGCGTGCGGCTTCCTCGCCGACCGCTTCGGCCGTCGCGCGATCTTCACGTGGTCGCTGCTGTGGTACACGGCCGCCAACGTCGTGATGGCGTTCCAGGACACGGCCACAGGTCTGAACTTCTGGCGCTTCGTCGTCGGTCTCGGCCTCGGCGTCGAGATGGTCACGATCGGCACGTACATCTCCGAACTCGTGCCGAAGCAGATCCGCGGCCGTGCGTTCGCGTGCGAGCAGGCAGTGGGGTTCGTCGCGGTGCCGGTGGTCGCGTTCCTCGCTTATCTGCTCGTGCCGCACGCGCCGTTCGGCCTCGACGGCTGGCGTTGGGTCGTGCTGATCGGCGCGCATGGCGCGCTGTTCGTGTGGTGGATACGCCGTGAACTGCCCGAAAGCCCGCGCTGGCTCGCGCAGCAGGGCCGGGTCGACGAAGCCGACCGCATCATGCGCGCGCTCGAGGCGAAGGTCGAGGCCGAATACGGGCGGCCGCTGCCGCCGCCCGCGCCGGCCGAACCCGTGCCGCCGCGCGGCAGCTTCCGCGACATGTGGGTGCCGCCGTATCGCAGCCGCACGATCATGATGACGATCTTCAACGTGTTCCAGACGGTCGGCTTCTACGGCTTCGCGAACTGGGTGCCGACGCTGCTGATCAAGCAGGGCATCACGATCACGTCGAGCCTGATGTATTCGAGCGTGATCGCGCTCGCGGCGCCGATCGGCCCGCTGATCGGCCTCGTGATCGCCGACCGCTTCGAGCGCAAGTCGGTGATCGTCGCGATGGCGGCGGCGATCGTCGTCTGCGGGCTGCTGTTCAGCCAAACGACGGTGGGCGCGTTCCTGATCGTGCTCGGCATCGGCCTCACGCTCGCGAGCAACATCATGTCGTACAGCTTCCACGCGTACCAAGCCGAGTTGTTCCCGACGTCGATTCGCGCGCGGGCCGTCGGCTTCGTCTATTCGTGGAGCCGCTTCTCGGCGATCTTCTCGTCGTTCATGATCGCCGCCGTACTGCGCGGTTTCGGCACGTTCGGCGTGTTCGCGTTCATCGCGGGCGCGATGGTGATCGTGATGGCCGCGATCGGGGGGATGGGGCCGCGCACGAAGGGCATCGCACTCGAAACCATCTCGAAGTAGTCGGCATCTGCGCATGCGTGTCGCACGGTTCGTGCGGCATGCGTGCGGTGCGGTTGCGTTCCGGTGTTCGCCATCGTCGAAATGATTTGGTATGCAAATCAAATGCGAGGCGATATCGGAACCGAATGAAACACGCAAGCGCGCCGAAAACATCCAACACGCCAGCCTGCCACGCAACGAAAGCTCAAGCGGCAGCGAGTTGAAACAAAGCGTGACGAAGCGCAATTACACGTAAAAGCGCGCTTCCGGTCGCTGCCGATTCGCGTATCGACGAGTAGAATGAAGGGCCTGACGACTCATTATCCGCCATCGGAGCGCCCGCGTTGCACAGCGACGGCTCCGCCGCGAAGAGGCGTCGGCGCCGGGCGCGCACGATGCGCCGGACGTGTCGATGGCTTGCGCGGAAGATGCGCCGCTCGCACCAGCAGCATGCGGCGGCCGGATCGGCCGATGGCTTCGAACGTATGATTCTTGCCCCTCTGGCGCGGCGCTTTGCGAAGCCGCGTTGCCTCGAACGTGCAGCCGCCGCATACGTGTCGCTCGCTGTCGCGATGTCGATTTCCGTTCTCGCCGAGCAGCCTGCCTTTGCCGCGTCCGACGCTGCGCCGTCTTCGTCCACTGCGTTGCCGGCTTCAGCGGCGTCCCGCACGCCGCCGGCTTCATCTGCGCATGCAGTGTCGGGCGCATCGGCTGCCGCGCCAACATCCGCCGCGTCACACGCGAATCACGCGGAATCCGCGAGCGCAACATCGGGGGCATCCGCGGCTTCCGCCGCGTCGGCCGCCGCGCCCGCATCGGCCGCATCCGGCACGCCCGCCAGCGAGGCCGAGCCGCCTCCACCCACTCCGCCGCGCCGGCATCCGCCGCTGTCGGTCGAGGAGGCGCAAAACGCGACGACCCGTGCGCTCGACATGCGCAAGCGCTTCACGCAGGAAGTCACGCGACGTCTGAACGTGCCAGCGAACGAACAGCGCGCGTACGGGGACCGCCTTCAGAAAGCGCTCGCCGATGCGGATCTCGGCGATCTCGCCGGCGAATACGTCGTAATGGTCGATCGCGCGCCGAACGTGCAGGCGCTGTTCATCTATTTCCGCGCGACGCCGGCCAATGCGTGGTTGATGATTGGCGCATCGCCGGTCGGCACCGGGCTGCCGGGCCAGTACGACCATTTCCTGACACCGCTCGGCGTGTTTCATCACTCGCCCGACACGATGGATTTCCGCGCGGAAGGCACGACGAACGAGAACGGTATTCGCGGCTACGGCCACCGCGACATGCGCATCTACGACTTCGGCTGGGTGGATGGCGAGCGCGGCTGGGGCAAGGGTGGCGTGTCGCCGATGCGCTTCCAGATGCATGCGACCGACCCCGATCGGCTCGAAGCGCTGCTCGGCATCCGGCATTCGAAAGGCTGCGTGCGGATTCCCGCTTCGCTGAACACGTTCCTCGACCAGCACGGCCTGCTCGACGACGACTATCAGGCACGCGTCGAGGCCGGCAAGTCGTTGTGGGTGCTGCGTCGCGATCGCGACGTCACGCCGATCGCGGGCCGCTACCTGGTCGTGATCGATAGCGCCCGCAAGACTCGCCCGGCCTGGTCACCGATGCCGGGGCGCGGCGCGTGGTCGAAGCTGCCGAAGGGCGGCGACACGGCGGACTGAGCGCCGGTTCACCGACAGCGGAATGCGCGAGGATGAGAATAAATCCGTTTTATTGACATATAAGGAAAGCAAACTTTTATTATCCGATCCGGGTTCGTATAGTCGAGTCCAGTTTCGCGGAACCCTGCCGCGCTTGGACTACCACCGACCACACGACCCGCATGAAAACTCTCTACAAGCTCGCTCCGCTCGCGATGCTCGGCGCCTTCGCGACCCATGCCGGTGCGCAAAGCAGCATCACGCTGTACGGTCTCATCTCGGCCGGTGTCGGGTTCGCGACGAACCAGGGCGGCAAGAACGCGTGGCAGGCGTTGTCCGGCACGAACCAGAACCCGCGCTGGGGGCTGAAGGGCAAGGAGGATCTCGGGCAGGGGCTGTCCGCCGTCTTCCAGCTCGAGAACGGCTTCAACGTGATGACGGGCACGGCTGCGCAGAACGGTCGCGAGTTCGGGCGCATGGCGTACGTGGGGCTCGCCGACCGCACCTACGGTTCGCTGACGTTCGGTCGCCAGTACGATGCGATCCACGACTACATCGGGCCCGTGATCATCGCGAGCAACGGCGTGAACATCGGCGACAACGATAACGGCTACAACGACATCCGCGTGCAGAACTCGGTGAAGTACGTGAGCCCCGTCTACTACGGGCTGAAGTTCACCGCGCTGTACGGCTTCAGCAATACGACCGGTTTCGCGAACAATAGCGCGTACAGCTTCGGGCTCGGGTATGAGCGCGGCCCGCTGCGCTGGAGCGTGGTCTATGCGCAGTACAACCATCCGTACAGCGCGACGAACCAGGACGGCGCGATCGCGAACGACTATGCGTCGCCGCTGCTGATCTTCAGCAAGAGCGCGATGTCGCCGGCCGCATACGCAAGCCGGCAGCGGATCGCGGGCACGGGCGGCTTCTACACGATCGGCCGTGCGCAGTTCGCGGCGATGTTCACCGACGTGCGCTACGATTACCTCGACAATTCGCACCTGCACCTGCAGAACCTGGGCGTGAACGTCGTCTACACGATGACGCCGCAACTCTTTCTCGGCGCCGCGTATGCGTTCACGAACGGCAAGTACGACGTGATCGACAAGCGTCCGAAATGGCATCAGGTGAACCTGCAGGCCGATTACTTCCTGTCCAAACGCACCGACGTCGCGCTGACGGTGATCGCGCAGCAGGCGGCCGGCGACGCGGACCATGCGCAGATCTTCGCGTATGCGCGTTCGACCGGCACGCGCCAGATGATGGCGACGCTCGGCGTCCGGCACGTGTTCTGAGCACCCGACCGACCATGACCCATCCGATCGCCTCCCGCCGCACCTTCCTGAAACTGTCCGCCGCGCTGGCCGGCACCGCGTTGCTGCCCGAAACGGGCGCATTCGCGGCCGGCGGCGACGCCGCGCGCCGCACGGTGATCATCGACACCGATCCGGGGCAGGACGACGCCATCGCGATCCTGTTCGCGCTCGGCGCGCAGGACCGGCTCGACGTGCGCGCGCTGACGGCCGTGGCCGGCAACGTGCCGCTCGAGCTGACCGAACGCAATGCGCGGATCATCCGCGACTGGGCCGGCCGCACGAACGCGCTGCCGGTGTATGCGGGCTGCCCGCGGCCACTTGTGCGCGATCTCGTGACGGCCGCGAACGTGCACGGCAAGACCGGGCTCGAAGGCGTCGAACTGCATGCGCCGCGCGCGCCGCTCGCCGCCGGTCACGCGGTGTCGTACCTCGTCGATACGCTGAGCCGCGCGGCGCCGAACAGCGTGACGCTGTGTGCGCTCGGCCCGTTGACGAACCTTGCGACCGCGCTGGTCGAAGCACCGCAGATTCGCGCCGCGTTGCGCGACATCGTGCTGATGGGCGGCGCGTTTTTCGAGCGCGGCAACATCACGCCGGCCGCCGAGTTCAACATCTACGTCGATCCGCACGCGGCCGACGTGGTGTTCGGCAGCGGTGTGCCGATCGTCGTGCTGCCGCGCGACGTCGCGGTGAAGGCGTCGATCACGCCGGCGCGCGTCGCGCCGTTCCGTGCGCTCGGCAACCGCTGCGGCGCGATCGTCGCCGACATCATGGAGGCCGAGCTCGCCTACAACAAGAAGCGGCGCGGCGTTGAAGACGCGCCAATGTACGACCCGACGGCCGTCGGCTATCTCGTCGATCCGACGCTGTTCGGCGGCCGCAAGGTGAACGTGGTGGTCGAGACGACCGGGCAGTGGACGCTCGGCGAGACGATCGTCGACTGGAACGGGCGCAGCGGCCGTGCAGCGAATGCGACATGGATCAACGAGGTCGACGCGGACCGCTTCTACGCGACGCTCGTCGAGCGCATCGCGAAATTGCCCTGAGTGCGGGCGGCCGTGCGCGGCGAACGGAATCAGATGCGCTGCTCGATCCACTCGCGGCACGCGCGCACGTGCGGGCCGCGATCGTCGGCGGCGAGCGAGATCAGCGAGATCGCGCGCGTGACGCGCGGCTTGTCGACGCGCAGCGCGACGAGTTCGGGATCGTGCAGATGCATCGTGTAGAGGCTCGGCAGCACGGCGGTCGCGAGGCCGTTGCGCGCGAGCGCGTAGAGCGGCTCCGTGTATTCCATCCGGTACGTGACGTTCAGGCGCAGCTTTCCGGCGCCGCCGGTGCGATGCAGCGATTCGCTGACGCTGCCGCGCACGAACACCGCGAGATCGCGATCGACCAGCTTCGCCCACGTGACGCTCTTCGCGCGGGCGAGCGGATCGTCGTGCCGCACGACGATCACGATCTCGTCCTCGAACAGCTGCTGATAGCGCAGCGTGCCGTCGTCGCTGTCGGGTTCGCGCACGCCGATGCCGAGATCCGCGACGCCGTCGCGCACCGCTTCGACGAGCGCGCTGTTCGGCAAATCGGTGAGCGTGAAGCGCAACGTCGGGTGCGTGGCGCGCAGCGCGTTGAGCGCGGGCAGCAGGCGGCCCGCGACCGACGGGATGAACGCGATGCGCACGGTCTGGATGCGTTCGCCGATGAGCCGCGTCATGTCGTCGAAGGTGCCGCGCGCCTGATTGAGCAGGCGCTCGGCGAGCGGCAGCACGGCTTCGCCCGCGGCGGTCAGCGTGAGCCGGTGCGCGGTGCGTGCGAACAGGCGGCCGCCGAGCAGGAACTCGATCTGGCGGATCGACGCGGTGAGCGCGGGCTGCGTGAGCGACAGCGCCTGCGCGGCTTGCGTGAAGCTGCGTGCGTGTGCAAGGACGACGAAGTGCTGGACCTGCCGCAGCGTGAGCGCGGGAAGCAGCGACGAGCGGTCGGACATCGGGCAATGACGGTCGGGATGCGGTACGCGGCAGTATAAGACCGCGCTGCACGACCCGACACAGGACAATATTCGGAATCACAGGAGAACCACCATGTCAGCGACTGACACGATGCCGGCGCGCGTGCCGGCCAACTGGCTCGAACGCCGCTTCGCGCTCGCCGCGCGCGGCACGAGCGTGCGCACCGAGACGATCGCGGGCGTCACGTCGTTTCTCGCGGCCGCGTACCTGCTCGTCGTGATCCCGTCGCTGCTCGCGACGGGCGGCATGGACCGCGGCGCGGCGACGACCGCGACGATCATCGTGTTCGTGCTGTTCACCACGCTGATGGGGTTCTACGCGAACCTGCCGTTCCTCGTCGGCCCCGGTATCGGCGGCTCGGTGATCATCGGCGTGACGCTCGCGACGACCGAGCACGTCGGCTGGCAGACGGGCCTGGGCATCGCATGCGTGTCGGGCGTGCTGTTCTTCCTGCTGACGATACTCGGCGCGCGCGGCGTCGTGGTGCGGCTGATTCCGGTGCAGATCAAACTCGGGCTCGGTGCGTCGATCGGGCTGTTCGTCACGATGCTCGGGCTGCGCAATGCGGGGATGGTCGTCGCGAACGCGAAGACCAACGCGTTCGCGCTCGGCGACTTCTCGCGGCCGGGCGCGTTGGTTGCGCTGATCGGCCTCGCGGTCGCGATCGTGCTGCAGGCGCGCAAGGTGCCCGGCGCGATCCTGATCGCGATCCTCGTCGCCGCCGCGGCCGGTGTGCCGCTCGGCGTCACGCACCTGCCCGCGTCGTTCATGTCGCTGCCGCACGGCATTGCGCCGATCGCGTTCAAGCTCGATATCGGCAGCGCGTTGAGCCTGGCCGCCGCGCCGTACCTGTTCGCATTCTTCGCGGCGGAATTCTTCTCGACGCTCGGCACCGCGCTTGCGGTCGGCGCGAAGGCGAACCTGCTCGACGAGCACGGCAACCTGCCGAACATCAACCGGCCGTTTCTCGTCGACTCGCTCGCCGCGACGCTCGGGCCGGTGTTCGGCATTCCCGCGCTGACCGCGCTGATCGAATCGGCCGCGGGCGTCGAGTCGGGCGGCCGCAGCGGGCTGTCGTCGGTGGCGGCGGCCGTGCTGTTCGCCGCGATGCTGCTGTTCGTGCCGGTCGCGCTCGCGATCCCGAAGGAGGCGACGGCGCCGGCGCTGATCCTGATCGGGCTGTCGATGTTCGCGACGATCCGCCATACGCATTTCGACGACTTTACCGATGCGCTGCCCGTGATGTCGATGGTGCTGCTCACGCTGATGTCGAACAGCTTCGGCACCGGCATCGCGGGCGGGCTGCTGTGCTACGTGCTCGTCAAGCTGCTGGCTGGGCGCTGGCGCGACGTGTCGTGGGGGCTCGTCGTGCTCGCGCTGCCGCTCGGCTATTACTTCTGGACCGTCGTGAAGCCGCACTGAGAGACGGCTTCGCGACGCAATGGCACTACCGAAAAAAGAGACTGACATGAAGGGAACACCAGGCAACGTTCCGGCCGCGCGCACGGGCATCGAGATCACGACGGCCCATCGGGCCTTCTTCCGCGCGCTGCCGAAAGTCGAGCTGCATTGCCACCTGCTCGGCGCGGTGCGGCACGACACGTTCGTCGCGCTGGCCGAACGCAGCGGCGCACCGATCGAACGCGCGGAGATCGAGGCGTTCTACGCACGCGGCGAGAAACCGGTCGGCGTGCTGCACGTGCTGCGCGCGCTCGATAAATATCTGCTGACGCAACCCGACGACCTGCGGCGTATTACCTATGAGTATCTGGAAGACGCAGCCGCCCACAACGTGCGGCACGCGGAATTCTTCTGGAATCCGACGGGAACGGTGCGCGTGTCGGGCATCGCGTATGCGGATGCGCAGGCTGCGATCGTGACGGGGATTCGCGATGCCGCGCGCGATTTCGGAATCGGCGCGCGCGTGATTCCGAGCATCGACCGCGAGCAGGACCCCGACGAAGCGGTTGCGATCGTCGAGTGGATGAGCGCGCATCGCGCGGACGAAGTCGCGGGACTCGGTATCGATTATCGCGAGAACGACCGGCCGCCCGAGTTGTTCTGGAAGGCGTACCGCAGCGCGCGTGCGGCCGGCTTCCGCACGACTGCGCATGCGGGTGAGTTCGGGATGCCGTGGCGCAACGTCGAGACGGCCGTCGATCTGCTGCAGGTGGACCGCATCGATCATGGCTATACGATCGTCGACAACCCCGAGCTGTGCGCCCGCTATGCGGAGCGCGGCATCGTGTTTACCGTCGTGCCGACGAATTCGTATTACCTGCGCACGCTGCCGCCGGCGCAATGGGCCGAACTGCATCCGATGCGCAAGATGCCGGGGCTCGGGTTGAAGATCCATCCGAACACTGACGATCCGACGTTGCACAAGGTGAACCCTTCGGAAGCGTGGGAGCTGATGTTCAGCCATTTCGGCTTCACCGTGGCCGAGTTGAAGCAGTTCATGCTGAACGGGATCGGCGGCGCGTGGGTCGATGACGCGACGAAGGCGGCGTGGCGTGCGGCGTGGGTGCCTGAATACGACGCGCTGGCCGCCACGCTCGCGGCCGGCTGAACGCAGTCGAGTGCCTCGCCGGCCGGTACGTCGCCGGGCCGGCGATTCATTCGAATCGGGAAGATAGTCGCGGTCGAAATCGGATAGCGTACTGCGCGCCGTCATGGTCGAACGATGACGGTGATGGTGCGCGGCGCAGGCGGCCACCGCCGGCGTCATCGCGTGCTTCTATAATGGGCGCCGACACGATTACGGCAACAATAATAACGAGGGCGACCCTTCCGATGGGCAATCGAGCATGGCTTTATCTCCAGCCAGGTAACGGCGACGACGCGCGAACGATCGAGTTCGCGGAATCCAATAATCACTTTCCGCTGCTGTGGCGCGTGCTGTTGGCCGACGGCGGCGCGGGCGACGCGATTACCGATCAACGCGTGTTCGGCGATGCCGGCACGCCGAATCTCATGAGCGATGCACGCGCCGCGCTTGCGCGCCTCAGCCGGCTCGCGGCGTTCGTCACCGCGTATCCACTGCCGGGCGACGATCCGGCGCTCGCGCGCCAGTTCGATGCGGTCGTGCGTCATCTCGGCGAGTCGATCGATGCGCTCGGCGACGCGCACGGCGCGGCCCGGCTATCCGCGAACCTCGACGAACTGTCATGGCTCGACGACGGCGATCCGAACGACTACATCGACGAGGAACGCGATGCGTGCACGCGCCTGTGGTGGCAGGTCGCGAACTGCATGGACTTCCGCGACGTGCGCGGCGTGCGCGATGCACTCGAGATCGATACGCCCGCTGACTGGGGCGACTGGGCGTGGGGCTTCGGATTCGGCGGCGTGTCGCATCATTATTTCCGGCGCCAGAATCCGCCGCGCCGCGTGACGTTCGCCGAGATGTTCGACGCCGGTGAGCTGCACGGCAACTGGCTCGATCACGACACGTTCAGCTTTCGCGGAAGCAACGGCCTGTGGGGCGTGCGGCGTGAAACCGACGACGCGTGGGACGTGATCGTGCCGCCCGAGTGGACGAACCTGTGGGCCAGTGGCGCGCGTGACGACCGGTTGTTGTGGGCCGCGCGCGACGGCAAGGTCGGCCTGCTGCTTGCCGATGGGGCGTCGCGGGCGGCGGTGTCAGGATCGTGCGCGAACCGGCGTTCGACGCGGTGTGGGATTTCAGCGGCGACGTCGCCTGCGTGCGCGTGGGCGAGCGGTTCGGGCTCGTGCGCACGGACGGGGCGTGGGTACTCGAACCGACGCTCGACGATTTCGGCGAGTTCACCGGCGGTGTCGCGTCGGCGAGCCTGAATGGCCGCTGGGGCTTCGTCGATACGCATGGCGCGTGGACGATTCCGCCGCGTTTCGACGACGCGCACGAATTCGTGAACGGCGCCGTCGCGGCGGCAGCCGAAGGCGAGCGATGGGGGCTGATCGGGCGCGACGGGCAATGGCGCGCACAGCCCGAGTGGGCGTCGCTCGAATGGTCGTCCGAGTGCGGCGCGTTCGTCGCGCGGCGTAACGGTCACGTCGGTCTCGTCGATGCGAAAGGCCGGGTGATCGTCGAACCGCATTACGCGGAAGTCGCACCGCTGACCGGCGGCGAACACGCGGAAATGTTCGATGAGCTCGGCACGATCCGCCATATCGTGCGGCGCGACGACGGCCGTTGCGCGATCGTCGACGGGCAGGGCCGCGTGCTCACGCCGTTCGACTTCGTCAACATGGGCGCGCTGTCGTGGCTGCCCGACGACGAAGCGGTGCCGGGCGAGCTGTTCACGCGTTACGCGATCGGCGTCCTGCCGGGCGAGCCGGTGCAACTGGCGATCTGCGATCTCGAGACGGGCGCGACGATCGCGCAGGGGCGCTACGACGATGTGGCCGGCCTGTTCTGGGGCGCCGATCATGGCTGGCTGGCCTGCGTGCAGGACGAGGGCGGCAACGACGTGCGGGCGACGGTGCTGCGCGCGGACGGCACCGTGCTGCATCCGGCGCGTTACACGCGGATCGGCGACGATGCGCTGTTCGACGACGATCGCGACGACAATGCACGGCATGTGACGCTGATGCCGTGGTTCGTTCGCCGTGTCGAGATCGCGCGGCGCTGGAGCATGGACGAACCGGTCGCCGCATTGCGCGACGACGGCGTGCCCGTGTGGCTGTACGCAGACGGGCACGCGACGACGACGCCTCGGTAGCCCGGCGCGCAGCTATCCCGATCAGCGAAAGAACCTCAACCAGTCGAACAGGCCCGAATGCTGCGGCGCGCGCCGCTTCGGCGCCGGTGCGCTGCGCGGCCGGAAGTCCGGCGAGAACTGCTCATGCGGGTCGATCGCCCGCGCCCGCAGCGCTGCATCGTAGAACGAACCGACGATCGGCAATGCGCTGTGTGCGCCCGCACCCCAGTAGTCGCTGCGCAGCGTCACGCTGCCGTCATCGAAGCCGACCCATGCGCCGGCCACCAGTTGCGGATGCATCAGGATGAACCAGCCGTCCGTGTTGTCCTGCGTCGTGCCGGTCTTGCCCGCGACGTCGATCCGGATCCCGTAGCGCGAGCGGATGTCCGCGCCGGTCCCGTAATCGACGACGCCGCGCATTGCGTCGACCAGCGTCTGCGCGGCAGGCGCGGGCAACGCGCGTTCCGGCGGCGCGCTGCCGAACGCGGCGAGCACCCGGCCGTTGCGATCCTCGATGCGCGTGATCATCTGCGGCGCGACGTACACGCCGCGGTTCGCGATCGTGCCGTACGCGGACACCATCTCTTTCAGCGTGACGGGGCTCGTGCCGAGCGCGAGCGACGGCACCGCATCGAGCGGGCTGTCGCGTACGCCCATCGCGCGGGCGAGCTGCGCGACCTTCGCGGCGCCTTCGTGCTGCATGACCTGCGCCGTGATGCGGTTGCGCGACAGCGCGAGCCCGTCGCGCAGCGTCATCGGCTCGCCGGTCGGCGGTTCCGCATCGGTCGGATGCCACACGGCGCGGCCGTCGATCGGGATCGCGACGGGGCGGTCGACGAAGGTATCGCCCGGCCGCATCCCGTCCGCGAACGCGGCGCCATAGACGAACGGCTTGAACGTCGAACCCGGCTGGCGCCGCGCCTGTACCACGTGATCGAATGGCTCGCTGCCGAAATCCGGGCTGCCGACCCACGCGCGGATCGCACCGTTGCGCGGATCGATCGCGACGAAGCCGGCCTGCACCTGCGTCTTGCGCTCGCACAGCGCGCGCATGAATTCGCGATTCGCGCCGAGCTGCTTCAGCGCGAGCACATCGGTGAGCCCCGTGTCGCGCGCCTGGCGATACTCGGGCGTCTGCCGCATGAAGCCGACGAACAGGTCGTTGCGCAGCCCGCAACCGGACGGCCCGCGCCATGCGCCGTCGGCGATCGCCTGCAGTCGTTCGGTCTGCCGCGTCAGCGCCTGCGTGGCCATGTCCTGCAGCCGCGCATCGAGCGTCGTGCGCACGACGAGGCCGTCCGCGTACAGATCGTAGTTGTTGCGGTCGGCCCATGCGATCAGCCACTTGCGCAGTTGCACCGCGAAATGCGGCGCGAGGCCCGGCTGCGCCGTCTGAGGCTCGAAGTCGACGCGCAGCGGCCGGCGCTGCAGTTTCGCGAGCTGCTGCGGCGACAGCATGCCCATCTGCGCCATCCGGCCGAGCACGATGTTGCGCCGCTGGACCGCGCGGTCCGGATTCAGCACCGGGTTGTAGTAGCTGTTGCCCTTCAGCATCCCGACGAGCGTCGCGCTTTCCGTAATGTCGAGCTGATCGGCCGATTTGCCGAAGTAGGTGCGCGCGGCCATTTCGACGCCGTACGCGTTGTACAGGAACGGCACGGTGTTCAGGTAGGTTTCGAGGATCTCGTCCTTGCTGTACACCGCTTCGATCTTGAACGCGGTGATCAGCTCCTTCAGCTTGCGCGTGAGCGTCGGCGCGCGGCCGACTTCGTCGGGATACAGATTGCGCGCGAGCTGCTGCGTGATCGTCGAGCCGCCCTGGCGGTCGCCCGAGAACGTATGCAGCCCGGCCGCGAGCGTGCGGCGCCAGTCGATGCCGTGATGCGCGTAGAAGCGGTGATCCTCGGTCGCGATCAGCGCATCGACCATATGCGGCGAGATCTGCTTGAGCGGCACCCATTCACGGTTCACGGGCCGGAATTCGGCGATCAGCTGGCCGTCGGCCGACAGCACGCGCGCGGGGCGGTCGATGCGCGCCTTGCGGATGTCGCCGATGCTCGGCGTGAACGGAACGAACGCGAGCAGCACCAGCAGGCCGAGCACCGGGATCGCGGCGAGCGTCAGCGCGACGCCGCGCCGGGTCGGATGGCGCAGGCGATGCAGCGCGCCCGCGCCCAGCGCGCGGACGCGCGTGCGGCACGCGGCGGCGAGCGGCGCGACACGGGCGCGGCAACGAAGCCACGCATCTCGGAGAAACGGCACGAAGCGATTCAAGGCGGCAGGAGCGCGGAGGGAAGACGCGCGATCCTAGCAAACGGAACCCGGGCGCCGGTGCCCGAAACGGCCGTTTGCTTGCAGGATTTACAGACGATTACGTTTGTTGCCCGCCGCGAACCTTTTACCGCGCGCGGGGCCGCTATTCCGCCGACGAAACGACGTCCGCGAGCCGCTGCGCGGCCGCTTCCATCTGCGCACGGTCGAACCCGCCGAAGCCGAGCACGAGCCCGGCGCGCGCCGTGCCGGGCGCGAACATCGGCGACACCGCACGCACCGCGACACCGGCCCGGGCGGCGCGCGCGACCACGTCGAGATCGTCGATCCCTTGCGCGAGCCACAGGACGACGTGCATCCCCTGGTCGCCCGGCTGTACCCACGCGCGTTCGCGCGGCAGGCGCGCGCCGAGCGTGTCGATCAGCAGCGCGCGCTGTTCCGCATAGACGCCGCGCACGCGACGGATGTGGCGATCGAGATGACCTTCGGCGATGAACGCGGCGAGCACGTGCTGGTCGGCGGTGGGCGCATGGCGGTCCATCAGCACGCGCGCGCCGCAGAACGCGGGTACGAGATCGTCGGGGGCGATCACGTAGCCGAGCCGCAGCGACGGAAACAGGATCTTGCTGAAGGTGCCGAGATAGATCACGCGGTCGGGCGCGAGACCTTGCAGCGACGGGAACGGATAGCCTTCGTAGCGCAATTCGCTGTCGTAGTCGTCTTCGACGACCCAGGCGCGATGCGCGCGCGCCCATGCCAGCAGCGCATTGCGCCGCGCCATGCTCAACGGCATGCCGAGCGGGTACTGGTGCGACGGCGTGACGAATGCGGCGCGCGCATCGGGGGCGACGCGGATGCCGGCGTCGACGTCGAGGCCGTCCGCGTCGACCGGCACGCGCACCATCGCATCGCGCCGCCCGGTGCTGTCGAGCAGCGCGGTGATGCCGCGATAGGCCGGATTCTCGACCCACGCGCGGTCGTGTGCGCCGAGCAGCACCTGGCTCGCGAGATGCAGCCCTTGCTGCGTGCCGCTCGTGATCACGACCTGGCTCGCATCGCAGCGCACCGAGCGCGACCGGCGCACGTAATCGGCGATCGCTTCGCGCAGCGGCAGCGCGCCTTGCGGGTCGGCATAGCCGGACGGCGCGCCGGCGCCGCGGGCGCGCAGGCGATTGCCGAGCCGGCGCCAGATGTCGTCGGGCGCGGTGAGGCCGACCGGCACCGAGATCGCGAACGGCATGGCCGGCAGCGGACTGAATTCGCGGGCGATCCGCGCGAAGGTGGCGGCCGGCTCGGGCAGGCCGTTGCGCGCCGGGTGCTGGCGGCTGTCAGCGGGAGCGGGTTCGTCGACGGGCGGCGGTTCCGCGAGTGCGTTCGCGACCCGCGTGCCCGCGCCGCCGCGCGATTCGAGAAAGCCTTCGGCGATGAGTTGCGCATACGCGTCGACGACGGTACCGCGGGCGACCTGCAGCGATGCCGCCAGCAACCGCGTGGACGGCAGCGCGTCGCCGGGCCGGACGTCGCCGCGGCGCACCGCGTCGCGCAGCGCCTGCGCGAGCTGGCGGCTCAGGTCGCCGGCCGCGCGGTCGAGCGCGCCGAGCGACGGGATTTCGACGATCCGGGCCGTTCTTGCCATGATTCTGGTCTTCTAAAATTGTGTCAAACCGGCTCTACAGAATAAACCAGTTTCGGCTCACAATCGACGCATGACGGGCCAACGCCCGCACCCATTCCCACCCCGCACGACTGTGGAGCCGACATGTACGTCCCCGCCGATTTCAACGAACCCAATCCCGACGTGCTGCGCGAACTGATCGTGCAGCACCCGTTCGGCAGCCTGATCACGCACGGCAGGAGCGGGCTCGACGCGAACCACCTTCCGTTCGAGCTGATGCCCGACGACGGCGGGCTCGGCGAACTGCATGCGCACGTCGCGCGCGCGAATCCGGTCTGGCAGGACGTCGCGGACGGCGACGAGGTGCTCGTGATCTTCCGCGCCGGCGACGCGTACATTTCGCCGAACGGGTATCCGAGCAAGCACGTCGCGCACCGGCAGGTGCCGACGTGGAACTACCGCGTCGTGCATGCGTACGGCCGCATCACGGTGCGCGACGACGAGAAGTTCGTGCGCGGCGTGGTCGCACGGCTGACGCGCACGCACGAGGCGTCGCAGCCGGTGCCGTGGAAGATGGGCGACGCGCCGAAGGACTATATCGACACGATGCTGCAATCGATCGTCGGGCTGCAGATCGAGATCACGCGGTTCGTCGGCAAGCGCAAGCTCGGGCAGAACAAGGCCGAGGCCGATATCCGCGGCGCCGGCGAAGCGCTGGTCGCGGACGGGAAGCGCGCGATCGGGGAAGCGATGCTGGCCGAAGCCGACGCGAAGCGCACTTGAGCGTATGAGAGCCACGGCGTGCGGGCGAGCATCGCGCCCGCACGCCGCACCGGTCACTGCGTGCGCGTCGAACCCTTCGCCTCTTCGCCCGCCTGCGCGAGGGCGCTCCGAATCGCTGCCTCCGTCTTGTCGTATCCGCCCTCGCCATACCGCGTATAGACGATCTTGCCGTTCGCATCGATCAGGTACAGCGCGGGCCAGTACTGGTTGCCGTACGCGCGCCACGTGTCGTAGTGGTTGTCCTGCGCGACCGGATAGCGGATGTCGAAGCGCTTGATCGCATCGGCGACGTTCTTCGCGTCGCGTTCGAACGGGTATTCCGGCGTATGCACGCCGACCACGACGAGCCCCTGGTCGCGATATTTCCGATACCAGTCGTTCACGTACGGGATCGTATGAATGCAGTTGATGCACGAGTACGTCCAGAAATCGACGAGCACGACCTTGCCGCGCAACTGGTCGAGCGTCAGCGGCGGGCTGTTGTGCCAGCGGTCGATGCCGGTGAAAGCGGGCGCCGCCATGCCGGCCGGCGACGCCTGGATGCCTGCGTCGTCGCGGGTGCCGGCGAACGCGGCGAGCCCGGCCGTGGCGGCGAGGGCGAGGACGAGGGCGGCGGTCTTGAGTCGGGGCAGCATGGCGTTCTCCTGATCTTTGGGGCCGCGGCGCGAGGGCGGCGGCCCGACGTGTTTCGACAGGCCCCATTAGGCGGCGCCGACGTATCTGCGATGTGTCCGGCCCGTCGCGCGTGTGCAATGTTGTGTGTCGTCGCGGTTGCGCGATACATTGGGATACAAACGCGTGCCCGCCGTGCGGTATAAAAGCGGACATCGCCCGCCCGAACCCCGATACCGCCCCCGACTCATGGACAAGATCGACCACGTGCTGATCGTCGACGACGATCGCGCGATCCGCGAACTGATCGCGGACTACCTCGAGAAAAACGGCATGCGCGTGTCGCTCGCCGCGAACGGCCGAGAGATGCGCAACGTGCTGGACGACGGCGCGCCCGACCTGATCGTGCTCGACCTGATGCTGCCCGGCGAGGACGGCCTGACGCTGTGCCGCGACCTGCGCGCCGGCAAGTTCCGCACGGTGCCGGTGCTGATGCTGACCGCACGCGGCGAGGAAACCGACCGCATCATCGGCCTCGAGATGGGCGCCGACGACTACCTGGCCAAGCCGTTCGCGGTGCGCGAGCTGCTCGCGCGGATCCGCTCGGTGCTGCGCCGCGCGCGCATGCTGCCGCCCGGCATGCAGGTGACGGAAACGGCCGCGCTGCTCGCGTTCGGCGAATGGCAACTCGACACGACCGGGCGCCACCTGCTCGACGCCGAAGGGACGCTGGTCGCGCTCAGCGGCGCCGAATACCGGCTGCTGCGCGTGTTTCTCGACAACCCGCAACGCGTGCTGACGCGCGACCAGTTGCTGAATCTCACGCAAGGGCGGCAGTCCGACCCGTTCGACCGCTCGATCGACCTGCTCGTGAGCCGGTTGCGCCAGCGTCTGCGCGACGGCGCGCGCGAACCGCGCTACATCAAGACGCTGCGCAACGAGGGCTACGTGTTCTCGTCGACCGTCACCGCCGTCGACGGTACGCCATGAGCGCGCGCACGCCGTGGCATTGGCCGCGTTCGCTGTTCGCGCGGCTCGCGCTGATCCTGTGCGTGGGCCTCGCGCTCGCGCAGACGCTGTCGTTCTGGCTCACCGTGACCGAGCGCGACCAGGCGACCACGAACCTGATGATGGGCTACATCGAGCGCGAGGTCGCCAGCTCGGTCGCACTGCTCGACCATCTGCCGCCCGCCGAGCGCGCTGCGTGGCTGCCGCGCCTTGCGCGGCGCAGCTATGCGTTCATCCTCGGGCCCGGGCAAACCGGCACGCCGCCGGAAGCGCGGCTGTCGGCGCGCGTCGAGCGCTCGATCTCGGACGGCATCGGCGGCGACTATCCGCTGACCGCGAATTCGATCCCCGGCGACAGCGAACATCTGCAGGTGCATCTGCGGCTGACCGACGGCTCGCCGCTGACGATCGACATCCATCCGATGTCGACGGTGCCGCTGTCGGGCTGGCTGCCGGCCGTGCTCGTGGTGCAGCTCGCGGTGCTGGCCGCGTGCTGCTGGCTCGCGGTGCGGCTCGCGACGCGGCCGCTCAAGCAGCTCGCGCAGGCCGCCGACGCGCTCGGGCCGGACCTGAAGGGCGAGCGGCTGAACGAAGACGGGCCGTCGGAAGTCGCGCGCGCCGCGCGGGCATTCAACGCGATGCAGGACCGCATCGCGCAGTACATGGCCGAACGCATGCAGATCCTCGCGTCGATCTCGCACGATCTGCAGACGCCGATCACGCGGATGCGGCTGCGCGTCGACGTGATGGACGACGACACGCAGGGCGCGAAGCTGCGCCAGGACCTGCTGGAGATGGAGCATCTGGTGAAGGAGGGCGTCGCGTATGCGCGCACGCTGCACGGCACCGAGGAAGCCGCGCGCCGCATCGATCTCGATGCGCTGCTCGACAGCATCGTGTACGACTACACGGATGCGGGGCAGGACGTCGCGCTGCACAGCCATGCGCCGCTCGCGCTCGTCACGCGGCCGAAGGCGCTGCGCCGCATCGTCGGCAACCTCGTCGACAACGCACTGAAGTTCGCGGGCACGGCCGAGATCGACGTGCGGGCGGCGCCGGACGGCGGCGCGGTGATCGCGGTGCTCGACCGCGGGCCCGGCATTCCGGACGATCAGCTCGACGCGGTGTTCGAGCCGTTCAGGCGCGTGGAGACGTCGCGCAATCGCGATACGGGCGGCACGGGGCTCGGCCTCGCGATCGCGCGGCAACTCGCGCTTGCGATGGGCGGCACGCTCACGCTGAACAACCGGACGGACGGCGGCGGGCTCGAAGCGCGGCTGACGCTGAGGAACGCGGGGTGATGTGACGCGGCGCGCGAGCGTCGCCGCTTCAGGCGCGTACCGAAGCGTGCGATGACTGCGATGAGTGCGACGTCACACGCGTTGCAGATGCGCGTCGACGAGCGGCGCGAGCGCTGCTGCGTGCGCGGCCGCGAGATCGTGCCGGCCGCCCGGCACGACATGCAGCTGCGCGTCGGGCAGCCGTTCGAGCAGGCGCCTGCCGGCCGCGACCGGGCTGATCGGATCGTCGTCGCCCCACAGCAGCAGCGTCGGCTGCGCGATACGGCCGATGTCCCGCGACAGGTCCGCGCGAAACGTGATGAACCAGTCGGGCAACTGCGGGTTCGCTTCGGCGAAACCGGCGCGCCAGTCCTGCGCGCCGAGCCCGGCCATGTCGAGGCCGCCGGACGTGACCGTCAGCACGAGATGCGTGACGAGATCCGGCTTGTCGAGCGCCGAGCGCAGCGCGATCACGCCGCCCATCGATTGCGCGATCACGGCGGTCGGCCGGTCGATGGTGGCCAGCACATGACGCACGAGGCTGTCGAAATCGTCGACGGCCGGATCGTGCGGCGTGTCGCCGAAGCCCGGATACGCGACGATCCGCCGCTCGGCCGGATGCGTCAGCATGCCGGCCAGCGGCTGCCAGAACGCGGTGCTGCCCGATGCGCCGGGCAGGAAGAGCAGTTGCGACGGGACGGGCATGACGTTTCGTGCTCCTGTAATCGAGGCGAAGCTCAGCTAGTAAGGGCGTGGTCCGCGCGCGTCAGCAGCGGCCGGTGCGCAGCGCGACCGCCCAGTCGTCGCGTCCGCGCGACGCCGCGATCGCGGCGGCCGTGTGCCAGTCGTATTCGACCGCATGGAATTCGACGTTCCAGCCGGCCGCCGTGCGCGACACCGTCGCGTAGCGCGCATGCGGCGAGCCCGTCTCGATGCGGTGCGGATGCGGCAGGCCGTCCGCGTACGCCTGCAGCCCGACGCTGCCCGGATTGACGATCAGCCGGCCGTCGTCGAGCTTCGCGGTGCGCGGCACGTGCGTGTGGCCGCACAGGATCAGCGAGGCCGCCGTGTCGCCGGCGCGTTGCGCGATTTCGTCGGGCGTGGCCGCGCGGCAGCCGTCGGGCGTGACGGTTTCGAGGAAATAGACGAGGTCGCTGGCCGGCGTGCCGTGCACCATCAGCACGTCGCCGTCGAGCGTCAGGCGTTCGGGCAGCGCGGCGATCCACGTGCGGTGGTCGGCGCGCAGCGTGTCATGCGCCCAGCGATCCGACAGTCCCATCGCGTCGCGCTCGTGCGTCAGCAGTTGCCGTTCGTGATTGCCCTTGATGGTCGGCAGGTCGAGCGCGATCAGGCGATCGGCCGTCTCGGCCGGATGGAGCGCGCCCGACAGGATGTCGCCGAGGTTGACGATCACGTCGGCGCCGCGGCGGCGGACGTCGTCGAGCACCGCGTCGAGCGCGGCGAGATTGCCGTGGATGTCGGACAGCGCGGCGATTTTCATGGCGGCAAGGCGATGTGGGGAACGGCGATTGTCGCCAATTCGGCGCGGGGCGTCCAATTGCGTCGCGGCATCGGCGCGTGACGCGCGGCGCGGTGGCGCGTCAGTCGGTCGCGAGCCGCGCGTACATCGCGAAATCGCCCGGCGTACCGCGCACCATCTTGTAGGCGCGCAGCAGCCCTTCGTAGCGGTAGCCGCACTTCTGCAGCACGCGCGCGGAGCCCGCGTTGCGGGTCAGCACGACGGCCTGCATGCGGTTGAAGCCGCCTTCGTCGAATGCCCACGCGGTGACGGCGTCGCACACCGCGCTCGCGATGCCGCGCCCCCAGTGCGACGGCGCGAGGTCGTACGCGATCTCCGCCGAACGGTTCACGGTGGACACCGTATGCAATCCGACCGTCCCGGCAAGTGCGCCCGATGCGGTGTCGACGATCGCGAGGCGCCGGATCGAATCGGGATCGGTCGATTCGATGTTGTCGAGCAGCGGCAGCAGATCGTCGGGCGAGCGCAGGTTCCAGCTCGTGTGACGGAAAACGTCGGGGTTCGACAGGTACGCGTACCACGCGTCGAGGTCCGCGCGTTCGAGTTGCCGGAGCGACAGGCCGGGGAATCCGGCGCCCGGCGGCGCGGCGACTCTCATCGAACCGGGCGCCTACGCGGCATGGCGCCGGTACAGCGCGAGCGAACCGGCGAGCGCGAGCAGCATCGCGCCGCACGTGCGTTCGAGCCACAGCGCGCCCGAGCGCTTCAGCAGCCGCACCGCGCGTGCGCCGAGCAGCGCGTAGCCGAACATCACGACGCCGTCGAGCAGCGCGAACGTGAGGGCGAGCGCGACGTACTGCGGCGCGAGCGGCGCGGATGGATCGAGGAACTGCGGCAGGAACGCGGAGAAGAACAGATAACCCTTCGGGTTCGTCACCGCGGTCAGGAAGCTTTTCGCGAAGATCGACGCGTTGCGTTCGGACGCCGTACCCGCGCCGCGCTGCGCCGCCGCGACATCGAGCGATCCCTTCGACATCAGCAGCCGGATGCCGACATACGCGAGATAGGCGGCGCCGAGCCACTTCACGACCGAGAACCAGAACGCCGACGCCATCAGCAGCGCGCCGAGGCCGAGCGCGACCGCGACGATCAGCACGAAGTCGGACAGCATCGCGCCCGCGAAACCGTAGGCCGCGCGGCGCACGCCGTAGCGCGAGCCGTTGGTCAGCGCGAGCAGCACGGTCGGGCCGGGCGTCGCGATGCCGACGAACGCGACGGCGGCGAAGATCAGCAGGGTCGTTTCACGCATGAAGGAGTTCCCGGTTGAAGGCGCGCAGCCGATTATCGTCCGCGTCGCCCCGCGCTGTACAGGCGCGGCGACCGCGCTCCCGGCCGGTCTCAGACTATCTCAATTTTGACAAGAAACTGTTGTCATTATTCCGCTTTGGAAAGGAACCGGTTCCAACTACCATACCGGCCGCAGCGGGCATGCCCGCCCGTCGTCGCGCGCGGACGTCGCCGGTCTCGCACCGCCGGCGGATGTCGGCGTCCGTGCGCGCTACTCGCCACAGCCAGCCAGAACAACGGGTTCACCGCCCGGAGACAACCAACCATGAACAAGCAACTGATCGCAGCGCCGCTGCTGCTCTCGCTCGCCGGTGTCGCCGCCGCGCAAAGCTCCGTCACGCTGTACGGCATCGTCGACGCGGGCGTGACCTATCGCAGCAACGAACGGGTCGGCTCGGCCGGCGCGTACACCGGGCATTCGAGCGTCGGGCTCACGACCGGCAACCTGTCCGGCAGCCGCTGGGGCATCAAGGGTTCCGAGGGTCTCGGCGGCGGGATGCGCGCGCTGTTCGTCCTCGAGAACGGCTTCGACATCACCAACGGCACGTCGGGCCAGGGCGGCCGCCAGTTCGGCCGGCAGGCGTTCGTCGGCGTCGGCAGCGACCGCTACGGCACGATCACGCTCGGCCGCCAATACACGTCGCTCGACGACTTCGTGAGTCCGGTCGGCCCGTCGTCGTTCATCGGCGGCTTCGGCGCGCACCCGGGCGACATCGACGATCTCGACCAGACCGCGCGCGTCGACAGTTCGATCAAGTACACGAGCGCGAACTACGCGGGCTTCACGTTCGGCGCACTGTACGGCTTCGGCGGCCAGCCGGGCAGCATGAAGCAGCGCAACACGTGGAGCGTCGGCGCCGCGTACGCGGCCGGGCCGCTGCGCGTGGGCGTCGGCTACGAGCGCTCGGACAACAGCAAGACGGGCGCGACCGATCCGACGGCGGGCAAGTGGCAGAGCACCGACGACGGGTTGTTCAATTCGTCGATCAACGAAGGCTATGCGAGCGCGCAGTCGCAGCAGGTGATCGCGACCGGTGCGACGTACGACTTCGGCCCGGCCGTCGTCGGGGTGAACTACAGCAACGTGCAGTACCGCAGCGGCGCGCAGTCGCTGTTCTCCGGGCATGCGACGTTCAACGTCGCGGGCGTGTTCACGCGCTGGAACGTGCAGCCGCAGACGCAACTGTTCGCCGGCTACAGCTACACGCGCGGCAGCGACGTCGACGGCATCGACAACCGCGCGCAGTATCACAACGTCACGCTCGGCGCGGTCTACGACCTGTCGAAGCGCACCAGCGTGTATCTGCTCGGCGCGTACCAGCATGCGTCCGGCACGACGCTCGACGCGCTCGGCCGGCCGGTGGCCGCGACCGCGTCGGTGTCGGACAAGGCGAATGGCCATTCGTCCGACTCGCGATCGCAGGCGATCGTGAGCCTCGGGCTGCGCCAGAAGTTCTGACGCGGCGATCGTTGCGCGTGCAACGGGGCCCGCGGCTGCTGCGGGCGTCGTTGTCGGCATGCTTGCCTGCCGCCGACGATGCACGTGTTCTACCGGCAACGCGTGATCGACGTCGTCGATGCGCTGCCGAAATACGTCGACGGCCGGGACGGCCCGACGCTCGATCCGGCGAGCTGAACGATCGCCGTCGTGCGCCGGTCCGGCCGACGCGCGGTTTTTCCCGCCGCACGCCTCCTTTTCCTCCGCTTCCCTTCCGTGCCCGAAATCGCGAAAAGCCGATCGCGCCGGACAATATTTTTCCCTTTCATTTTAATTTCTATTTGTAATAATCAAAAAGAATTCCGGATGAAAAAGGCAATGCGGTCATGTCAGAAAAAATGACGTATTTGCATTGGATGACCCGGAAGAAAATGCCGGGGGATGCGCCGAAACCGCGCGGCTGGCAGGCCGTCACGGCGCGGTTTCGAAGATTTTTCGATCGTTGACGAAAAAGCGCCGGACGCCAAAAGGCGTGGAGTGAATAATTCGGGGGACGGCGAATGCGCATTTGCCGGAATCACCAATATTTCATGCGCCGCGATTTACAGTGTCGACCATTGTTCGTCTGGGAGCATTATTCATGTCAATGAAACAAATCCGAGCGGCGTTGCTCGGAATGTGCATCGCGCTGCTGGCGCCGGCAAGCCACGCGCAGGCGCAGTACTCGACCGACTGGCTCGCGAACACGTACGGCACGCTGGCCTCGCACGTCGGCAACGGCGCGCGCTCGATGTGGGTCGCGCCCGAAGGCGTGATCTACACGGCGTCGCGCTGGGACGAGAACGCGGGCGGCGTCGCGATCTACCAGAACGGCCAGCCGCTCGGCACGATCGGCATCCACGACGAATTCCACGGCGGCGCGATCACCGGCAATTCGACGTCGCTGTTCGTCGCGCTCGGCTACAACCGCACGTTCGGCAGCGGCTCGGTGGGTCGCTACAACCGCAGCACGAACCAGCGCGACCTGCGCATCCCGGTCAGCACGTGGACGGGCATCCAGTATGCGGACGTGATCACGGGCCTCGCGACGGGCGGCAACCTGCTGTACGTGAGCGACTTCTACGGCAACCGCGTGCGCGTCTATACGACCGACGGCGTGTGGCAGCGCGACATCGGCGTCACGGGCCCCGGCGCGCTGGCGCTCGACGCGGCCGGCAACCTGTGGGTCGCGCGCAAGAGCGCGGGCGTCGTCGCGCAGTTCAGCGCGACCGGTGCGGCGATGAACACGCTCCAGATGGCGGCCGGCGCGCGGCCGGCGTCGCTGTACTTCGATGCGCCGATGGGCCGGTTGATGGTGGGCGACGAAGGGCCCGACATGAACATCAAGGTGTACGGCGGGCTGCCCGGGATGCCGGTGCAGGTCGGTACGTTCGGCGTGCAGGGCGGCTATCTCGACACGACGACGGGCATCAAGGGGCAGGTCGGCGACAAGCGCTTCACGCGCGTCGCGGCGCTCGGCAAGGATGCGGCCGGCAACCTGTACGTGCTGAACAACGCGTGGGGCGGCGGCTGGGATCTCGGCCGCAACGGCAGCACCGATCTGCATTCGTACAGCCCGGTCGGCACGCTGCAATGGAAGCTGCAGGCGCTGAACTTCGAGGGCATCGCCGCGCCCGATCCCGCGACCGACGGCGCGTTGTTCTTCAGCGGCAACAACGTGTACACAGGCACCGCGGGCGGCACGTTCGTCGCGAACACGATCGACCCGTTCACCTATCCGAAGGACCCGCGCCTCGACATGAACGACTATCAGCGCGGCCAGCACTTCGGCCAGCTCGTGACGGTCGGCGGCAACCGGATCCTCGTCGCGTCGGGCCAGAATCCGGGCAACTTCAACTTCTATTACTTCAACACCGCGAGCGGCTATATCGCGATTCCGGCCGGCTCGCTGCCCGGCAAGCCGTTCAACACGACGCTGCAGGTGACGGCTGGCTTCGACATCGACGGCAACGGCGACGTGTGGGCCGGACTGAACGGCTCCAACGTGATCACGCGCTACCCGATGACGGGCTTCGACGCGACCGGCAAGCCGTCATGGGGCAAGCCGGTGACGACGGCCGTGCCGAGCAGCGTGGCGCCCGTGACGCGCATCCTCTACCAGGCCGACAGCGACACGATGATCCTCGCGCAGGGCCTCGCGGGCAACTGGGACTGGACCGCGATGAACGGGCACATCGAGGTCTATCGCGGCTGGAAGAACGGCAACACGAGCACCCCGAACCCGGTGATCAACCTGACGAGCGCGAACCCGAAATCGATCGCGGCGGCCGGCCACTACCTGTTCGTCGGCTATGTGCACACCGTGCCGAACATCGACGTATTCGACCTGAACACCGGCGCGCTCGTCACGACGCTGACGAACTCGAACGCGTCGGCGATGGACGTCGGCAACGACGTCGACTCGATGTACGGCGTGCAGGCGTACCTGCGCTCGACCGGCGAATACGTGATCACGAAGGACAACTACAACGGCTCGAGCATCGTCGTGTATCGCTGGCGTCCGTGAGCGCGTCAGGCCGTCAGAACGATACCGTCGTCGTCAGCGTGACGAGCCGCGGCTCGCCGACCGCGACGATGAGGTTGCTGCTGCTCGACGGATAGTAGGTCTTGTCGAGCAGGTTCTTCACGTTGAGCTGGAAGCGGGTCGGGAACTTGCCGATCGTCGTTTCGTACGCCGCGAACGCGTCGACGGTCACGTAGCCGGGCAGCGAGAAGCTGTTCGCGGTGTCGCCGGGCCGCGCGCCGACGAGCCGCGCGCCGCCGCCGAAGCGCCAGCGCCCGGGCAGGTTCGCGATGGCCGTGTCGTACACCGCGAACAAGCTGCCCGTGTGGCGCGCGACGTTGACGAGCGGCGTGTTGCTGTCGCGATCGTTCGCGTTCGTATACGCATAGCTGCCGATCACGCTCAGGTGGCGCGTGATCTGCCCGGCGACGTCCAGCTCGATCCCGCGCGAGCGCGCGGTGCCGATCGTCGACGTGATGTCGCCAACCGTGACCGCGACGTTGCGCTTGTCGATCTGGTAGACGGCGAGCGTGCCCGTGATCGCGGGCTTCAGGCTGAACTTCAGCCCGGCCTCGAGCACGCGGCCGTATTCCGGCGCGAGCGGCGCCGCGACGTTCGACGCGACGTTCGGCTTGAACGACCGGCTCACGTTCGCGTAGGCGGTCAGCGCCGGCGTCAACGCATACGCGAGCCCGAACTGCGGCAGCCAGACGCTGCCGCGCGAGCGGTCGGCGAACACGAACGGCCGGCCCATCCCCGATTCCTGCTGCCAGTTTTCCCAGCGCAGCCCGCCGACCGCAGTGAGGCGATCGGTGATCTTCACCGAGTCCTGCACGATCGTCGAATACGCATGCACGACCGAGCGCGAATCGCTCTGCTTCGGATTCGGCACGCCGCCCGGCGCGAGCAGGTCGTACGCGGGATCGTAGAGATTGAAGCCCGTCGTCGCCTTGCCGCGGATCGTGTCGCCGCGGAAGCTGCGCTGCCGCTCGTATTCGCCGCCGACGTAGATCGCGTGTTGCATGCCCGCGAGCGTCACGTTGCCGAGCAGGCCGAGCGTCGCGATCTGGTCCGAATCGTTGCGCCCGAGGTTCGCATCGGACGAGCGCGTGAGCGCGCCGGTCCTGCTGTTGAACGCGGTGGCGCGGGTGATGTATTGGTCGTAACGGTCGCGGCCCCAGCCGTAGGTCGCGCGTACGCGCCATGCATCGGAGAAGCGGTGCTCGATGCGCGTACGCAGCGTTTCCTGGATGCCGCTGCTTTGCGACCACGCTTCCTCGTAGCGGCGATAGCGCAGCGCATCGTCGAGCTGGCCGTTGACGAGCACGGTGCCGCGGTCGAACGGCATCGTGTAGTCGACGTACTGGTAGCTGACGTCGATCGACGTGTTCGCGTCGTGCCACGACAGCGCGGGCGCGATCAGCGCATTGCGTTCGCGGCCGAAGCTGCGCCAGTAGCGGCTGGTGTCGTATTCGCCGGTCAGCCGGAATGCGAGCGTGCCGCCCGCGATCTGGCCGGGTTTGCCGAGCGGCCCCGTGAGATCGAACTGGGCGGTGCTGCCGCCGTGGTTCGTGCGCGACGCGGAGATCGAACCGCCGAACGTGTCTTCCGGCTTGCGCGTGACGAGATTGATCACGCCGCCCGGGTCCTGCATCCCGTACAGCAGCGAAGCGGGGCCCTTCAGCACTTCGACGCGATCGATCGTCGCGAGATAGCTGTGCAGCACCGGCGTGCGCACGCCGTCGACCAGCACCGAGCCGTCGTTGTTGGACCCGAAGCCGCGCTTGATGAACGCGTCGCGCGTGCCGCCGAGCGTGTTCGTCTGCGTGACGCCGCTGATGTTGCCGAGCACGTCGTCGAGCGAGCGCGCCTGCTGGTCCTGCATCACGCTGCTGCTGACCACCGCGACCGATTGCGGAATCTCCTTCAGTGGACGGTCGTCGCCGCCCGCGATGCTCGTCGTGCGCGGCTGATAGCCGATCGTCGGATCGACGGTGGCCGATGCATTGACGCTGATCGCCGGGAGTTCGTGTTCGGCGGCGGTCGCCGGAGCCGGTGCGGGGGCAACGGGTTCGGCGCCGGCCGCATGCGCGCCGGTCGCGGCGCACAGGGTGAGCAGGGCAGGCAGGCGCGTGTGCCACGGACGCGGGGTCCGGACACGGCAGGGCGTTCGACGGGATGGCATGAATCGAGGCGGGAAGAGGAGTGCTGAGGATCGTGGCGCGGGCCGCGGCGTTGCGTTGCGTACAGGACGCGCATGATATATGTAATGAGAACCATTTGCAATTGTAATGGGGCGACCGGGCAACGCTTGGCCCTGGGTTGCCGGCCTGTCGGCCGTCTGCTACCGTAGCGGCCAAAATCAGACGCAGTGAAATTCAACGAGAGAGCCGGGGGCCGCACCATGTCATCTTCCTGTCACGTCGCGCTCGGCGCGACGCCACGCACCGCGCACGACCGCGCGGGCGACGAAGTGATCGCAGCCGTGTACCGCCATTCGAACGATTAAAGCGACGCAAGCGCATTCAGCCGGCGTTGCGCCGGGCTTCGATCATTTCAACCACCACGCTAGACGGGAGACCACCCTTGAAGAAGATTTCCGCGCCGTTCGCGGCGGCCGCGCTTGCGGCCTGCGCGCTGCTGACGGGCGTTCACCAGGCCGCGTGTGCGGCTTCGAACGCCGAACCTGCGATCGACGCGCACTACGGCGCGATGATCGAGGCGTATACGCAGGACATGGCCGCCGCGAAGGCGAAATACGACGGCAAGCGCGTCACGTTCGTCGGCGCCGTGATCCGGATGGGCAGCGACCCGGGCGGCACGTACTTCGGCGCGCTGACGGCCGACGGCGAGCAGTTCGACACGCATTTCGACGTGGCCGACCAGGACGCGCTGAAGCCGAAATTCCCCGGCGGCGAGATCAAGCCGTTCGTCACGTCGGCGGCGTTCCGGTTCAGTTGCGTGAACGAAGGCTATGTCGATGCGCCGGTGCTGCCGGGGTTGAAGCTGTCGCATTGCCGGCTCGCCGATTGAGCTGACTGAGCGATGGGCGCGGGGCGGCGTGCGATGGTTGGGCGGGTTCGGGTTGCAGCACCATCGATCGTCTTCGTTATCGTGGGGTCGGCCGCCGCGTGTCGGGCGGTCCGACTACCGATCTACAGATCGAGCACCAGCAGGTTGGTGCGCGATCGCGAGCAGCACGGCATGAACTGGTCGCCGGCCGCTTTTTCGTCGTCGGTCAGATACGCATCGCGATGATCGGGCTCGCCTTCGAGCACGCGGGTCAGGCAGGTGCCGCACACGCCTTGCTCGCACGACGTCAGCACGTCGACACCGTTCGCCGCCAGCGCCGCGATCACCGTGCATTCGGCCGGCACGTCGATCACCTTGCCGCTGCTCGCGATCCTGACCTGGAATGCACGATCCGCGCCGGACGATGCGACCGCGCCGCCGAAGAACTCATAGTGCAGCCGTGCGTCGGGCCAGTCGCGCTCGCGCGCGGCGTTCAGCACCGCATCCATGAAGCCGCGCGGGCCGCATACGTACAGATGCGTGCCGTCGGGCGCGCCGGCCAGCACGGCAGCCAGATCGAAGCGTTGCGCGGGAGCGCCGTCGTCGACGTGGAAGCGGACGCGATCGCGAAACCCGGCCGCATTGATCCGCTCGACGAAGGCCATGCGATCGGCCGAACGCGCGCAGTAATGCATGTCGAACGGGATGCCGGCCGAGCACAGCCGTTCCGCCATGCTCAGGATCGGCGTGACGCCGATCCCGCCGGCGAGCAACAGATGGTGCGGCGCGTCGGGCGCGAGCGGGAATTGATTGCGCGGCAGGCCGATCCGCACGGTATCGCCTTGCCGGACTTCGTCGTGAATCGCGCGCGACCCGCCGCGGCCGTCGGCCTCGCGCAGCACCGCGATCTGATAGCGATCGCGTTGCGCCGGGTGGTTGCACAGCGAGTACTGGCGCACGAGCCCGCCCGGCAGATGCACGTCGATATGCGCGCCAGCGTCGAAGTGCGGCAACGGCGAGCCGTCGTCGCTGACGAATTCGAAGCCGCAGATGTCGCGCGCTTCCTGCCACTTGCGGGCTACGCGGACCGTCAATGTCGCGCCGCTCATGACGCTTCCCTGACCTGCGCGACCGGAATCGCGGGCCGCTGCGGGCTCGCCGCGTTTTCGGCGGCGAGCAGCCGGTCGATCACCTTGCGCGACAGCACGCCGCCGGCGTCGATGTTGAGCTTGAGCAGCGTGCGCTCGGGCCACTGCTCGAGATTGCGCTGCTGTCGCTCGAGCATCTCGAGATCTTCCGAGAAGATCTTGCCCTGGCCTTCGCGGATCTCGGCGGTCAGCGCGCGATCGTCTGGCCGGAAGTTGCGCGCCATCCCCCAGAAGTACCAGATCGACGTGTCGGTCTCCGGTGTGATGAAGTCGACCACGATCGACGACGCCTTCTTGTGCGCCGGCGCGTCGTAGCCGCCGTGGCCCGCATGCGCGACGCCCACTTCGATCATCACGTGGCTCGGCGGCGTGAAGCGGCAGATCTGCCAGCGGTCGACCGGCACGTCGTCGGCGAGCCCGTTGCCGCGCAGCGCCATCCGCCAGAACGGCGGCGGCATCACGTTCTCCATGAAGCGGCTCGTGACGACCTCGTCGCCATGGCTCACCGTCTTCGGCGGCGCTTCGTCGATTTCCTTCTGGCCGATGCTCGACGCATGCACGTAGGTCTCGTGCGTGAGATCCATCAGGTTGTCGATCATCAGCCGGTAGTCGCAGCGGATGTGATACAGGCCGCCGCCGTGCGCCCAGGCCGGATCCTCGGCCCACGCCAGCGCGGGCAGTTTGGCGGGATCGGCTTCGGACGCGTCGCCCGGCCAGACCCACACGAAGCCGTACCGCTCGACCGCCGGGAAGCTGCGAATCGGCGGGAAACCGCCGACGCGCTGGCCCGGCATGCCGGCCGTCTTGCCGTTGCACCCCATTTCGAGCCCGTGATAGCCGCACACGAGCACGCCGTCGCGCACGAATCCCAGTGACAGCGGCGCGCCGCGATGCGGGCAGAAATCCTCGAGCGCGGCGACCCGGCCGTCCGCCGCGCGGTACAGCACCATCGATTCGTTGCAGATCTTGCGGCCCAGCGGCTTGCCGTCGATTTCATCGGGCGTGCACGCCACGTACCAAGCGTTCTTGAGAAACATGTTCTTTGTCTCCTTCGGGGACGGTGCCGCCGGGGATGCGGCCCGATCTTCATTCCGTGTACTGAATGAGATTCAGTGTACGCATTGAGATTGGCGGAAACAAGGCGAGCGGTATACTGGTTTTCCCGGGAAATGGCGCGACGCAGCGCCATGCCGACGGCGCGCGCAACCGGCGTGTGCCGCCTATGTCATCGACTCATTCATGGAAAAAACGAATCCCGCCGACCTGCCGGCTTTCCCGATCGACCTGTACGACGAACCGGGGCACCTGATCCGGCGCGCGCACCAGATCGCGGTCGCGATGTTCTACGAGAAGCTGGGCCGGGACGTGACGCCCGTGCAGTACGCGGTGCTGCGGATGCTCTACGAGAATCCGGGGCTCGACCAGGTGACGCTCGCGCAGCGGGTGGCGCTCGACACGTCGACCACCGCGGATCTCGCGGTCCGGCTCGAAGCGAAAGGATTGATCGTCCGCGAAGTGCTGCCGCGGCGTCAGCGGCGTCTGTTGTTGACGCCGGCGGGCGTCGAGCTGCTCACCCACCTGATTCCGTCGGTGCAGGAACTGCGTGCCGGGCTGTTCGACGGGATGGGCGAAGATGATTCGCAGGAATTGATGCGGCTGTTGCGCAAGTTCGTGCATTTGAACAACGAGCAGAGTCGCGCGCCGCTGCGCGTCAGCGAGGATTCGTAGTGGCGCCGCGCCGTGAGCGACGGCGCAGAGGCTGCGGCGAGGCGGTCGCCGCGCTGCTCATCCGCGTCACGCGCGTGACGCTTCCCCTTCCAGCCGCCGCACCGCTTCCGCCACTTCATTCCTGAAGCGCACCAACGCCGCCTGCTCCGGCGCCGGCGGCTGCATCGCGGCCCACAGCATGTCGATCAATTGCGTGGCCGTCGTTTCCGTATCGAGCTTGCGGTGCCCGAGGATGGCATCCCACAGCACGTGCTCCATCGGCCCGAACACCATCGAGCGCAGCAGGCTCAGCGGCAGATCCGCGCGAACCTGCCCGGCCGCCTGGCCGCGCGCGAGCACGTCCATCAGCGGCGCCGTGTAGCGGCGCTGCAGCGCGGTGAGTTCGTCGCTCAGCGCATGCTGCTTCGCGCGGCCTTCCGACAGCACCAGCGCGCATAGCCCCGTCCCGTTCACGAGCATCAGCCGCAGGTGCGTGCGCACGATGAACGCGAACTGCTGCTGCACCGATGCGTCCCGCGGCATCCCGTGTTCGAACGCGGCGATGATTTCGTCGTACCAGTCGGCGATCACTCGCGCGCACAGCTCGCGCTTGCCGCGGAAATAGCTGAACACCGTCGCCTCCGATACGCCCACGCGCTGCGCGATCTCGGCGGCCGTCGCATGCTCGTAACCCTTTTCGGCGAACACTTCACGGCCGGCGCGCAGAATGTCCTGCACGCGCTGCTGGGACTTGCGCCCGGCGGGTGCGCGCGGCGTGTCGGCGCGGTCGGCTTTGGCGGTGGCGGTCATGGTGTCGGCGGGAGCGGCTGTCATGCTCGCATCATATCTGAGTATCACTCAGAAAACTATTGACGCCGAACCCGGCGAGGCGCGAAACTGTACAAAATTTCCGCTGTATTGGTCAATGAATACCCGTATTCATTCGATTTGAGCGAAACTCAGAAATCGGTGAGTGCGACACACTTTCTGGAAGACGGAGGAGACATGATCAACCTGCCCGGCGTGCAATTCATGCTCGGTGAAGACATCGAGATGCTGCGCGACGCCGTCGCGACGTTTGCGGCGAAGGAAATCACGCCGCGCGCGGCGGAGGTCGACCGCACCGACCAGTTCCCGATGGATCTGTGGAAGAAGTTCGGCGATCTCGGCGTGCTCGGCATGACCGTCTCCGAGGAATACGGCGGCGCGAACCTGGGCTACACCGCGCACATGGTCGCGATGGAGGAGATCTCGCGCGCATCGGCGTCGATCGGCCTGTCGTACGGCGCGCACTCGAACCTGTGCGTGAACCAGATCCACCGCAACGGCACCGAAGCGCAAAAGCAGAAATACCTGCCGAAGCTCGTGTCCGGCGAACACATCGGCGCGCTCGCGATGAGCGAGCCGAACGCCGGCTCCGACGTCGTCAGCATGAAGCTGCGCGCGGACAAGCGCGGCGATCGCTACGTGCTCAACGGCACGAAGATGTGGATCACCAACGGCCCCGACTGCGATACGCTCGTCGTCTACGCGAAGACGGACGTCGAAGCGAATTCGCGCGGCATCACCGCATTCATCGTCGAGAAGGGGATGAAGGGCTTCTCGGTCGCGCAGAAGCTCGACAAGCTCGGCATGCGCGGTTCGCACACGGGCGAGCTCGTGTTCCAGGACGTCGAGGTGCCGGAAGAGAACATCCTCGGCCAGTTGAACGGCGGCGTGAAGGTGCTGATGAGCGGCCTCGACTACGAGCGCGCGGTGCTGTCGGGCGGCCCGACGGGCATCATGGCCGCGTGTCTCGACGCGGTGGTGCCGTATATCCACGATCGCAAGCAGTTCGGCCAGTCGATCGGCGAATTCCAGCTGATCCAGGGCAAGGTCGCCGACATGTACACCACGTTCCAGGCGTGCCGCGCGTACCTGTACGCAGTCGGCCGCCATCTCGACTCGGCGGGCAGCGACCACATTCGCCAGGTCCGCAAGGACTGCGCGGGCGTGATCCTCTACACGGCCGAGAAGGCGACGTGGATGGCCGGCGAGGCGATCCAGATCCTCGGCGGCAACGGCTACATCAACGAATACCCGGTCGGCCGCCTGTGGCGCGATGCGAAGCTGTACGAGATCGGCGCCGGCACGAGCGAGATCCGCCGGATGCTGATCGGCCGCGAGCTGTTCGCGGAAACGATGTAACGCCCTACGTCACGCGAACGGAGCCCCGTCGATGCCGATCATCGAATCGAAACTGAACCCGCGTTCGGAAGACTTCCGCGCGAATGCAGCCGCGCTCGAGGCGGTCGTCGCCGACCTGCGCGCGAAGATCGAACAGCTCGCGCAAGGCGGCGGCCAGGCCGCGCGCGACAAGCACCTGTCGCGCGGCAAGCTGCTGCCGCGCGATCGCATCGCGCAACTGCTCGATCCGGGCGCGCCGTTCCTCGAGTTCTCGCAACTCGCCGCGAACGGCATGTACAACGACGACGCACCGGGCGCGGGCGTCATCACCGGCATCGGCCGCATTGCCGGCCGCGAATGCGTGATCGTGTGCAACGACGCGACGGTCAAGGGCGGCACCTACTACCCGATCACCGTGAAGAAGCACGTGCGTGCGCAGGAAATCGCCGCGGAAAACCGGCTGCCGTGCGTGTACCTCGTCGATTCGGGCGGCGCGAACCTGCCGAACCAGGACGACGTGTTTCCCGATCGCGATCACTTCGGCCGCATCTTCTTCAACCAGGCGACGATGTCGGCGGCGGGGATCGCGCAGATCGCCGTCGTGATGGGCTCGTGCACGGCCGGCGGCGCGTACGTGCCGGCGATGAGCGACGAGTCGATCATCGTGAAGGACCAGGGCACGATTTTCCTCGGCGGGCCGCCGCTCGTGAAGGCCGCGACCGGCGAGGAAGTGAGCGCCGAGGATCTCGGCGGCGGCGACGTGCATACGCGCCTGTCGGGCGTGGCCGACCATCTCGCGCAGAACGACGCGCACGCGCTGTCGATCGCGCGCAACATCGTCGGCCACCTCGCGCCGAAGATCGCGCCGCCGGTCGCGCTGCGCGAGCCGAAGCCGCCGCGCTACGACGCGAAGAGCCTGTACGGCGTGATTCCGGTCGATACGCGCAAGCCGTTCGACGTGCGCGAGGTGATCGCGCGCATCGTCGACGATTCCGAATTCGACGAATTCAAGGCGCGCTTCGGCACGACGCTCGTCACCGGCTTCGCGCACATCTGGGGCCATCCGGTGGGGATCGTCGCGAACAACGGCATCCTGTTTTCCGAATCGGCCGTGAAGGGCGCGCATTTCATCGAGCTGTGCTGCCAGCGCAAGATCCCGCTCGTGTTCCTGCAGAACATCACGGGCTTCATGGTCGGCCGCAAGTACGAGAACGAAGGCATTGCGCGGCATGGCGCGAAGATGGTGACGGCCGTGTCGAACGCGAAGGTGCCGAAGTTCACGGTGATCATCGGCGGCTCGTTCGGCGCCGGCAACTACGGAATGTGCGGCCGTGCGTTCGGCCCGCGTTTCCTGTGGATGTGGCCGAATGCCCGGATCTCGGTGATGGGCGGCGAACAGGCCGCGTCGGTGCTCGCGACCGTGCGCCGCGACGGCATCGAAGCGAAGGGCGGTTCGTGGTCGCCCAAGGAAGAAGATGCGTTCAAGCAGCCGATTCGCGACCAGTACGAGCGCCAGGGCCATCCGTATTACGCGAGCGCCCGGCTGTGGGACGACGGCGTGATCGACCCCGCGCAGACGCGCGACGTGCTCGGGCTCGGCCTCGCCGCGTCGATGAACGCGCCGATCGACGACACGCGCTTCGGCGTGTTCCGCATGTAACGCCCGGGAGGACCGACCGATGCGATACGAAACGATCAAGGTCAGCGAAGCCGGCCGCGTGGCGACCGTCACGCTCGCGCGTCCCGACGTGCGCAATGCGTTCAACGAGACGACGATCGCCGAGCTGACCACCGCGTTCGAATGGCTCGATGCGCACGAAGGCGTGCGCGCGATCGTGCTCGCCGCGGAAGGCGCCGCGTTCTGCGCGGGCGCGGACCTGAACTGGATGAAGAAGATGGCCGGTTACTCGGACGACGAGAACCGCGCCGATGCGCGCAAGCTCGCGCGGATGCTCGAAGCGATTTATCGCTGCGGCAAGCCGGTGATCGCGCGCGTGCATGGCGACGCGTATGCGGGCGGCGTGGGCCTCGTCGCGGCGGCCGACATCGCGATCGCCGCGGACGGCGCGAAGTTCTGCCTGTCGGAAGCGCGGCTCGGGCTGATTCCCGCGACGATCGCGCCGTACGTCATCCGTGCGATGGGCGAGCGCGCGGCGCGCCGCTACTTCACGACGGCCGAAGTGTTCGACAGCGCGCGCGCCGCATCGCTCGGCTTCATTCACGACGCGGTGCCGGCCGACGCGCTCGACGAAACGGTCGCGAAGCTGGCCGCGACGCTCGTCGCGAACGGCCCCGACGCCGTGAAGGCGTGCAAGCGGCTCGTCGCCGACGTGGCCGGGCGCGCGCTCGACGCGACGCTGATCGAGCAGACCGCCGACTGGATCGCGAAGACCCGCGCCGGCGCGGAAGCGCGCGAAGGGATCGCGTCCTTCCTCGAAAAGCGCACGCCGTCGTGGCGTGAATGATTGCGTGACCTCAACCTTCCGGACGACATCGAAGCCATGTTCGACAAGATTCTGATCGCCAACCGCGGCGAAATCGCGTGCCGCGTCGCTGCGACGTGCAAACGTCTCGGGATCGCGAGCGTCGCCGTCTATTCCGACGCGGATGCGAACGCGAAACACGTGGCCGCGTGCGACGAGGCCGTGCATATCGGCGGCTCGGCCGCGGCAGACAGCTACCTGCGCATCGAGCGCATCATCGACGCCGCGCGCGCGACCGGTGCGCAGGCGATTCACCCCGGCTACGGCTTTCTGTCGGAGAACGAAGATTTCGCGCACGCGTGCGAAGAGGCCGGCATCGTGTTCATCGGGCCGCCGGTCGACGCGATCGCGGCGATGGGCTCGAAGGCTGCCGCGAAGGCGCTGATGCACGCGGCCGCCGTGCCGCTCGTGCCCGGCTATCACGGCGACGACCAGGACGCGGCCAACCTGCATGGCGAAGCCGATCGGATCGGCTACCCGGTGCTGCTGAAGGCGAGCGCAGGCGGCGGCGGCAAGGGGATGCGCGTGGTCGAACGCTCCGACGATTTCCCGGCGGCGCTCGCGTCGTGCCAGCGCGAAGCCGCGAGCAGCTTCGGCAACGACCGCGTGCTGATCGAGAAATACCTGATGCGCCCGCGCCACGTCGAAGTGCAGGTGTTTGGCGACACGCACGGCAATACCGTCTACCTGTTCGATCGCGACTGCTCGGTGCAGCGTCGTCACCAGAAGGTGCTCGAGGAAGCGCCGGCACCGGGTTTGCATGCGGACGTGCGCCAGGCGATGGGCGAGGCGGCCGTCGCGGCCGCGCGCGCGGTGGGCTACGTCGGTGCGGGCACCGTCGAGTTCATCATGACGGGCGAAGCGTTCTACTTCATGGAGATGAACACGCGCCTGCAAGTCGAGCATCCGGTGACCGAGATGGTCACGGGGCTCGATCTCGTCGAATGGCAATTGCGCGTCGCGTCGGGCGAGCCGCTACCGCTGAAGCAGGAGGAACTGCGCGTGCACGGTCATGCGCTCGAGGCGCGCCTGTACGCGGAGAACCCCGCGCGCGGCTTCCTGCCGTCGACGGGTACGCTGAAGCATCTGCGGCTGCCGGCAGGCGTCGAATTCGACATCGGGGCGGCGGTGCGCGTCGACAGCGGCGTGCGCGAAGGCGATGCGATCACACCGTTCTACGATCCGATGATCGCGAAGCTGATCGTGCACGGCGCGGATCGCGCGGAAGCGCTGAGCCTGATGCAGCGTGCGCTGCGCGCGTGCGAAGTGGTCGGCCTGCACACCAACGCCGCGTTCCTGCAGCGGATCGTTGCGTGCGAGCCGTTCGCGATCCCCGATCTCGACACGGGTCTGATCGAGCGCAACCACGAGGCGCTGTTCGCGCCGCAACAGCCGCCGCGTGCGACGCTCGCACTCGCATGTGCCGCGCTGCTCGCACGCGAGCGTGGCGCCGCCGCGCAGGAAGGTGCGTGGCCGTGGTGTTCGCTGCCGGACTGGCGGCTGAACGGCGGCTATCGCCGCACGCTCGAATGGCATGCGACCGAGCGCGAAGCGGACGTGACGGTCACGTACGAGCACGACGGCGCCGGCACGCGCATCGCGATCGGCGACGCGGCGGCGCAACCGTTCGCATGGACGCGCGGCGCCACGCCGCTCGATTTCGACGTGACGCTGGGCGGTGTGCGCAGCAGCGGCCGCGTGTATGCGGACGGCGACACGTTCCACGTGTTCACGCAGGGCGCGGCCGAGACGTTCGAATGGCGCAACCTGCTTGCGCATGCGGGCGACGCGGAGCAGGGCGGCGGCCGCCTGACCGCGCCGATGCCCGGCAAGGTGATCGCGGTGCTGGTCGAGCCGGGCCAGAAGGTCGAAGCCGGTACGCCGCTGATCGTGATGGAAGCGATGAAGATGGAGCATACGATCGGCGCGCCGAGCGCGGGCGTCGTCGCGGAAGTGCTGTACGGCGTCGGCGATCAGGTCGCGGACGGTGCGCAGTTGCTGATGATGGCGGAAGGCTGAGCGTTGCATACACGTGAGGGCCGTTGCCGGCTCTCACGCACGGGCCGTCGTGCCCCGCATTATCCGGGCGTCCCCGACGCGATCCGGCTGCGAATACCTGATGTGCCTTTCATCAGGACGACATCGCATTCTTGTGCAGTGATCGTCGCTCTCGTCGCGCATAGACAAAAACAAATAATTTGCGTGTCGCATCTTCAAGATTTTTGAATAATCCCGGATTCTCGCCGGTGACCGGCGCGCTCGACCCGCGCTACTTTGCCCCGGCCGGTTTGCTCGCCCATTGCAACAGTTGTTCAAAGATCGAAACCGGGCCCTGTCCAACTTCTTCGCCAAAACGCACTGCCTGCTTCCTCTTGTGGAGAAAGGCCGCACGCGATCGCGACTGCTTTCCGGAGTGCCCGGAAAGTCCGGCTCGATTGGAGAAACGGCTGCGCGTTTCCGTCCGTGCGCGACATGGTTGCGTTAGCGTAATCGCCGGGATGTGCGGCCCAGTGTCCTGCGCAATGTAGCCGAGAGAAAGACTGAGATGGCGAACAAATATAAATACGGAATTCATATCGACCTTACCCCGCCAGAACTTTTCTGCCTGATTGTCATCGACAGTGGCCTGTGATGAATTGGGTATCGATGATGCCGTCGGGATCGCAATGATTTTGTTAGGTCAGAGGTTCCTGCCGACCCGAGGGAAATTCGGCGGAGCGGTTAAGGGGACTTCGATCGCATCCGGGGTATCGAGAAAAGTGTTGCCCTATGAAATCAAGTACAAAATTCTGCCGACGGTAACGTCATTCAGGAGCCTCCTGCTGCTCAAGATCAAATTTACCCGGGAGCTCGGCGCCTTTGTCGGTCGGGCCGTGCCGGTGGTCGGCTGGATCATTACCGCTATCGATATATCAGTCATCATGTATCGCTCGACAGTCACGTACAATGGCTTGGTCAAGCAGGAGGATCGCTTTTAATGGACGGTCGTCTGATGGAGATGGTGCGGGATGAGGCCGATTCGCCACTATGGGGCGAACTCGAGATTACCGAGGACACGGATCTCTGCATCGATCTTGAAATTTCCGACAAGGCCATGTTGAGATTGATGCGGAGGTTTTCGGAAACGTTTGGTGTCGATATTTCCGGTTTCGACATTGATTATTATTATCCTGCGCGGAAACTGGGAATGAGTCGATTCTTGATGGCGGTATTCAGGTCGCCATTTAGCGCCGACGCCAGGGACAAAATACTGGAGCGTCCGCTCACCATCAAAATGATGGAGGCGGCGATTGAAACCGGACGGTGGACGATGTAACGGTTCGAAAAAGGGCCAGCCGATGGCGCACCTGTCATTTCCGCATCAACGCGGTGATCTGCATGCGCGTCGGCCCCTGTCGCGCGACACCGTCGTGTCACAAGTCGAACATAGCATCTCGGCGTCGATATGACCGGCGCGGCTTCGCGTCCGCGTCACGTCATCATCCTCACGGAGAACCGTTATGCGAACGTCGGCCCTACGGCCTTTCGCGGTCGCCGGCCTGGTCGCGCTGGCCGCCGTCCTCGGTGCCTGCAACGACGACCTGACCGCACCCGCCGCGCCCGTTGCGCAGCAGAAGGCCGCGTGTGGCGGCGCCGTGGTCGCCACCGCGCAGATGCGCTGCCCGCCGGGTTTCACCGCGCCTGCTTCGTCGCCTGCTTCCTGATATCGGCCGTTTCCACCCGAAATCCCATCGAGAGCAATCAGCATGGCCATTCATTCGCGACGCGATTTTCTGAAGTTCTCTGCCGGCCTCGCCGGCGCGACCGCCGCCACCGCACTGCTGCCGGAATCGATCCGCAAGGCGCTGGCGATCGAGCCGAACACCGTGACGGGCACGATCCAGGATGTGCAGCACATCGTCGTGTTCATGCAGGAGAACCGCTCGTTCGACCACTACCTCGGACATCTGAGCGGCGTGCGCGGCTACAACGACCGCTTCCCGGTCACGCTGCCGAACGGCAAGCCGGTGTGGTTCCAGCCGCGCCAGGAAGACAAGTCGAGCGTGATCGCACCGTTTCGCTACGACACGACCAATCCGGGCGTCAACGCGCAATGTATCGGCGGCCTGCCGCATACGTGGGCGACGACGCACGGCGCGATCGACAACGGTCGCGCGGACCAGTGGGCCGTGCAGAAGTCGAACATGACGATGGGCTATCACGTTCGCGACGACATCCCGTTCCACTACGCGCTCGCGGATGCGTTCACGGTGTGCGACAACTACTTCTGCTCGATCCCGGGCAACACGCACCCGAACCGCATGTACCTGATGACGGGCATGGTCGATCCGCTCGGCACGGGCGGCGGCCCGCTGCTCGACAACACCGACTACATCGACAACCCGTTCGACAAGGTCCAGCTACCGCCCTTCAACTGGACGACCTACCCTGAGCGGCTCGAAAAAGCCGGCATCTCGTGGCAGATCTATCAGCAGGGCACCGGGTTCGACAATTTCACCGGCAACTACGGCACGAACATGCTGGCGTGCTTCGACAACTTCGTGAACGCGCCGGCCGGTTCGTCGCTGCAGACGCGCGGGATGAGCACGCGTCCGATCACGCAGCTCAAAGCCGACGTGCAGGCGAATGCGTTGCCGCAGGTGTCGTGGCTGCTGCCGCCCGCCGCGTATTCGGAGCATCCGAAGTTCACGCCGCTGTACGGCGCGTACTACCTGTCGACGATCCTCGATGCGCTGACGTCCAATCCGGACGTGTGGAGCAAGACCGTCCTGCTGATCATGTACGACGAGAACGACGGCTTCTTCGACCATGTCGTGCCGCCGTCGGCGCCGACGCTGCCGGGCTCGGGCATGAGCACCGTGGACGTATCGCTCGAGCGGCACAACGTCGTGACTGCGACGCAAGCCGGCACCTATACGGCCGACAACCTGCCGTACGGCCTCGGCCCGCGCGTGCCGATGTTCGTCGTGTCGCCGTGGTCGAAGGGCGGCTTCGTGTGCTCGCAGGTGTTCGATCACACGTCGGTGCTGCAATTCATCGAGAAGCGCTTCGGCGTGATGGAGACCAACATCTCGCCGTGGCGTCGCGCGATCTGCGGCGACCTGACGTCGGCGCTCGACTTCTCGAAGTCGGATGCGACGCTGCCGACCCTGCCGAGCACGCAGGCGTATGTCGCGCAGGCAGACCTGCAATGCTCGCGCGCGTCGTCGCAGACCGCGCCGGCCAGCACCGCGCAGCAGGTCGTGACCGCGCAGGAACCCGGCACGCGGCCGGCGCGCGCGCTGCCGTACGAATTGCACGTGACCGGCCAGCTCCAGGCGCAGGGCTATGCGCTGACGTTCGCGAATACCGGCACGCAAGGCGCGCACTTCTGGGTCTATACGGGCGATCCCACCGCGATGCCGCGCCGCTATACGGTTGAAGCGGGCAAGCAATTGACCGATACGTGGGCGCTCGATGCGAACGGCAACTACCTGGCGAGCGTGTGGGGGCCGAACGGCTATTTCCGGCGCTTCGCGGGGTCCGCTGTCGCGGACGCCGCGGCCAAGCCGGAAATCACGCCGTGCTACGACGTGGCGAACGGCGATCTCTACGTGACGATCGCGAATGCGGGCACCGGTCCGCTCACGGTCACCGCAACCGACGTCGCATACGGCGGCGCGGCCCGCACGCTGACCGTCCCGGCCGGGCAGCGTATCGAGGCGCACTGGGACCTGTCGTGCAGCGGCCGGTGGTACGACCTGCAGTTTGCGGTGGCCGGCAATGCAGACTGGATGCGTCGCATCGCGGGGCACGTCGAGACCGGCAAGCCGAGCATCACCGATCCTGCAGCCGTCGCGCCGACGGTCACGGCGATCTGACGGTAACCGACGCGCGCCGGCTGGTTGAATCCACCCGGTGCGGGAGTTTGCGGTTCCGATTCCGAATCGGCGGCTTCAGTGCGGCGGTTCGCCGTCGTGCGCCATCGTCTGCGCGCGGGGTGGGCCACATCCCTTGATCATGCCCGATGTAGCGATCCGCACGGCGAAACAGCCTGGGCGTGTCGAGGCTGACGAGATCGGGCGCGCCTTCGCCGTGCAACCGCCCGTCGCGCTCCATCGCGCGCATGAATGCAGCGGGTTGCCATCGCTGGCATAGACGCTCGACCTGTCCTGCCGCGCGGCGATCGCATCGTTACGTTCGGTGCGCCGGAACGCGATCACGCCCGAGTTGAACGCCCGCCGGCCGATATCTTGCGCGCGCAGCCGGTCAGATCCTTCGAGCAGCCGCTCGACGACATACCGGCAGAGCGATTAGGGGTGACGGATTGTACGAACCGGTGCTGCGTGATGTTGGACGTGTTGCTTTGCAGCAGGTACCAGCTCCCAACTTTTGGGGCTCGTTAATTTTCCAGTAATTCCATTGAACTAAAAATCATCCCATGGATTTCTCTCGGAAGATTCTGATATTGCATTATTGGCGGAAAATTGCGAGATTTTAACGATTCGCAAACCTAATTTTATTGTAGTTGATTTGATTTTCAAATTTCGTATTTGTCTCATGGATTTCATTATGAAAATTTGCTTAACTCGGGAAAATTCGACGGCATCGTATCCCTGAGGTTCTAGCAAATGGGGCGTGCCGATGTATGTAACCCGTCATGCAACGGTGGCCATGCGAACCATTCAGGACGTGCTCCAACACCCGAGCGCGATCGTTACCCAGTCTCTTCATCTCGAGATCGCGACGCTTGCTTCCGCGCTCTCCGTGTCCGAATTCACGCTCACCGAGGCGATGAACACGCCGTTTCTGGCCGACATCACGGTCACGTCTCCAGACAAGCATATCGACGGCGCGGCCGCCGTCGGGCGGCCGGCGATCTTCACGATCGACGAGCATGCATCGGTGCCGTCCCTGCCGGGATTGATCGACCCCGTGCGTCACACCGCTCGCACAGTGCACTGCGTCGTCACGCAGTGGACGCGAATCAAGACCACGCGTGACGAGGCAACCTATCAGCTTCATTTGAAGCCGCGGTTCGCGCTGCTCGAATCGGTGCACGACTCGGCCGTGTTTCTCGACCGATCCTTGCGCGAGTTGCTCACCGACGTGATCGTCGATCGCAGTCTGTTCCAGTCCTTCGATGTCGAGTTCGAGCTGGAAGGGCTTGACGGGAAGTTCGAACAAACCGTGATGTACGAAGAGACGGTCGCGAACTTTATCGATCGGCATTGCCGCCGCGCGGGCGTCTACTACTACTTCAAACAGGCGAAGAAAGAGGACGGCCCCCAACGCGACACGCTGGTGTTCGGCAATACGGCGCGAGGCTATGTGCGGGCGCTCGAAGTGCCGTTGCTGCCGCACTCCGGCCTGACGAGTTGGCACGAGGCGATTCTCACGTTGGAAGCCACGCGCGCGCTGGTGCCGCAGACGGTACGCGAATGGGACCACAACTATCGCATCCCCGACGATCCGCTGCAGGTCGAATCGGTCGTGGCCGACGACGATCGATCGGTCTATGGGAGCGTGAACCGCGGCATCGAGCATTTCCATTCGATCGAAGAGGGGCAGGCGCTGGCCGATGCGCGGCGTGACGAACTGCGCACGCGGCAGATGCGGCTCGCGGGCACGAGTAACGTGATCGGTATGACGCCCGGCATGGTGGTGCGGATAACCAATGACGTAGTGGCCGAGGCGCCGCACGGGATCGTGATCACGAAGCTCGTTACGACCGGTAGCCGCAGCCAGTCGGCGATCAATACCTTCGAAGCAATCCCGGCGCATCAGACCTATCGGCCCGAATACGTTCCTGAAAGGCACTGGCGATGGATCACCGGGATGCTGATCGGTGTGGTCGAGTCCGTCGATGACGAACCGTACGCATGGATGGACGAATATGGCCGCTATCGCGTCAGGCTCCTGTTCACCCGGCACAGCGGCAAGCGCGGCACGAACAGCATGCCGTTGCGGCTGCTGCGCGCGTCCGCGTCGTATCAGGGTGGCTTGCACATCCCCTTATTGCCAAGAACGGAGGTGCGCATTGTCCCGACGCAAGGCAATTGCGATCGATTGCTGATTGCCGGGGCGGTTCATGACTACGCCCGGCGGGATCTGGTGCATGGCAAGGAGGGCTGGTATAGCCGTGCGGTGTTCCGTTCACCGTTGCTTGGCAACAAGCTGCGCTTCGAAGACCTGAAAAATCACGAGGGCGTTCGGTTGGCGACGGTGTTCGGGAAGTCGTCGCTCAACATGGGCTATCTGGTCGACAGGGAGAAGCACAAGCGCGGCGAGGGCTTCGAACTGACCACGCAGCACTGGGGCGCGGTGCGCGCGCCGAAGGGGTTGTTTTTGTCGGCGGACGCGGCAGCCGGCTCCGAGACGCCGCATCTCGATATGCCTGCCGCGATTGCGCAGCTGAAGGCAGCATTGCAGCGCGTAACGGACCTTGCGGCAGCGACGACGCAGGCCAAGGCCGACCCTGCTGACCGTGCGGCGCAGGCGGCGCTGCTCGACGGCCTGAATCAGCTTCGCGACGCGGGGCTGCTTGCGAGTGCTCCCGGCGGCATGGCGTTCGTGACAGCGAAATCGACGCAGCACTCGGCAGGCGAGAACGTGATCGTCACCGCAGGCCGGGATATGGACGTGAGCATCGTCAAGCGACTGCGCATGGTGGCGGGCGACCTGATCTCGCTGTGCGCGCACAAGCTCGGCATCAAGATTTTCTCGAAAGGGAAAATCGAGTTGCAGGCACAAGGCGCGCCCATGGATCTCTTTTCCGACCGGCAATTGCATGTGTCGAGCGCCGGCGCGAACGTGCTCGTGAGTGCCAAGACAAGGGCGATGGTGGCCAGCGGCGGCGCGTCAATGACCATCGAAAACGGCAGCGTTGTTTTCAACTGCCCTGGCGAATTCCGCATCAGAGCGGCTTCATTCACGTTCGAGGGGCCCGGCAATACGTCCGTCAATCTGCCGCAACTGCCGGTGAGCGACTACCAGCCCAGCGCCAAATACAGCCACACACGGTAACGATCATGATTATCAGCCCGCCGTTTTTGCCCGACGCAGGTCTCGCGGCCCCAACCGGGACGAACCCCGATCCGATGATGGACGCGGTAGACAAGTTCGAATGTGCTCATGGCATTTATCCGATCGCCTTTGATCGGCGCTGGCATTGCGGTGTGCATCTTCAACCCGATACCAAGGGCGAGGTGTACGCGATTGCAGACGGCGAAGTTGTTGCCTACCGGGTCTGTCAGCATGCGGTTGACGACGGTAAGAGCCATACGGGCTTCGTGCTGCTCAAGCATACGACCGAAACCGGTGAAGGCCGCACGCTGACTTTCTATTCGCTCTACATGCATCTGATGCCGCTGGCGGAATACGGGCAGCACAGCGCGAACGCCAAAAAGATGCCCGAGTTTCTGCGCATGCCGACTGGGCCGGTGAGCAAGGGGCAGGTGACGCCGGCGAAATCCGGGAAAGAAGATCCGAAAGTTAGTCTGAGCGTCAAACGCAAGGACATACTGGGATGGCGCGGGAAGTATGAGGGGATGCCCCATCTGCACTTTGAGATTTTCATGTTGCCTGAGGACTTCGACGCCTATTTTGGGCGCACGCAACTGGGTAACAGCACGCCTACTCCTCCCGCTCCTGCCGAGACGGACTGGTGGGGGCATGCGTATTTCGTCATTCCGGCAGGCAGCGAGTTTCGCCGTCTGCCAGCGAAGGTCGATGCCCGCAACAAATTACACGGCATCGAGTTCAAGCCGGGTCACGACGGCTCGAATACCTTGCCGTTGCTTGTCGAGACCTACTTTAGCCTCGGCTCGAAATACACCAATGTGTGGAGTGTTGCGCAAGACGGCACCCGCACGCTGCTTACGCCGCAGCCTGTCGAGGAAAAGGACTACGAATACGATCTGTACAAGCGTGCTGCGGCGCTTTATTCGTCATGCCCGAGCGACGGTTACGAGCTGCTTCGCTTTGGCCGCATCCTGTCCACGGACAAAACGTTGGCTGCCGATGCATGCGTGACGTGGATGCCGGTCAACTGGACGACAGACAAGGCGGGCTACATTGATATCAATAACTCGAATATCCATAAGTTCTCCGACGCGAATTTCCTGTCCTATATGGGCTGGCTGAAAATCAGTGAGGGCAATACGCCGTTCGACAGCGACGGACTGTGCGATGTGGACGCGCTGAAGAAAGTACTGAACGATGCTGCCCCGCACGAAGTACCAATGGTGGAAGGGGAAACGCCGGAAGCTCATAAAACTAGAGCGCTCTCGGCCTATGTAAAAGGTAACGCATGGGTACGGCAGCAGTTGCGTGGCCTTGTCTGCAACGCGCCGAGTGAATGGGATGGTACAAACAACGAAGAACGCTATGCGAGATTGCTCGACGAAGGCGGCTACTACCATGGTAACGACAAGGGCTACAACGATTTCATGAAGTATCTGAAGGAAGTTCAGTTTTGGAACAAAACGGGGCTTCCGGCAGGGCAGAGGCTGTGGTTTTTTCATCCGCTTGCGTTTATTCGGCATTTTAGGCGGTGTAATTGGCTATCGTCATACGAACTGTCATGTATCTACCCAGATAAGCTCTACAACCGTCGAGAAACACCGGACCCATACGCTAAGAGAGAAAAGTATCGGGTACCGCTCAATCAGGGAATGCGAAAGTATTTGGTAAATACGCCAACGAGGATGACGCATTTTCTTGGTCAAGGGGCAGTGGAGTCGTTCATGCTGGCTCGCATGATGGAGGCGTCCAGCACCAATTTTTCGGCGAGTCTGCAACCTGAAGCAAGTGATTTTTACAAAAATAAAGATGATCGCTATTTCGACTATCTTGAAGGGCGAGCTGATCTTGGAAATATCGACGCTGGTGATGGGATCAAATTCCGTGGACGGGGTATGAAGCAACTTACCGGGCGAGTGAACTATGCCAGCTACTGGGTGTACCGCGGCTGGCTAGATTCATCGTCCTTCGACGTAAAATGGTTGGTAGACAAAACACGTATCCGGCCAATTATTGCCGCTCCCCAACAAATTAGCATCGATCCATTTAACTGTATTGATGCAGGCGGGTGGTATTGGACGGCAGGTGCCGCAAGCAATAAGTTCATTACGATTAATTCATCGATCCGGGAGATGGATGTCTCTGCTCAATCGATTTTCGTCGTGTCTCGCGCTATCAACGGGATAAACAAAAAGACGAGCAAGCCAAACGGGCTGGAAGATCGTATCAATCACACTCAACGCCTTTCAATAATATTAATGGATCTGGTATGAGAAATTTCGTCATGTCTCTCATCGCAACTGGCTTGCTTGGATTCGCGTCGCCTTTATATGCGAAAAATTTTACATTTGATAACAAAACAAAAATTCATTTGCCTGCATACGAAAACAAGCGAGCCAATCCGGATGGTTCCGGTTCCGTATGCGTAGATGTTAATCGGCTGGAAACGATAGCTATCATATGTCTATACGACAAAACGTCCGACGAAATTTTCCAAGACAATGGATTCATTAAATACGGAGAACTTCCTTCGGAAGGTAAAAATCGAATTTCCTCATTGCCTGATGATGCTCTTGTATATGTAGAAGGGAGCTACGGTGGTTTCTATGAAACAAGAAAGGAAGAAATTGGAGATTTTATCGTTTATGAGGCTGACAACACGCTCTGCGATATTTCTGACACTGCAGAAAAGCGTCCCGCGATTTGTTACGAAGCAGCATTGATTTCATCTAAAAAATACAATACACCTCCGGCAATTTTCGTCTCTGCCATCATTGAGACGCCACCCGCTCCGGGTGGGAGGCTTAGTGAAAAGGCAATGGGTAAGGTGAGGGTGATTAATGAGATAATTAAATCCATAAAAATCGATAAATAACCATGGATGCAAATTTCGAGGCGGCTTGTGAGAAAAATTGCACTTCACTTGGTTTTGGTTATTTTCCATGGTGGTGCGAAGGCCGGAATAGTAACGTCTTGCGATGAAAGTTATGTGGCGAAAATCAGCGGCCCCAAGAAATGGCTGTTTTGAGGGGTGGGAGGCACGTTGGGGCGATGAAAATCGATCACTCTATCGATGGCGGAGTATTTAGTCTCGACGATTCCGTGTTGATTATATTTGGGCTTCCGTTTGCGATGGATCGTCGATTTCCTCAAGTTTCATACCCTTCTATATATTTGATTGGGAGGGATGTTCGTGCTGTAGGGGAGGGATTTATGGGGGGGCGGAGTATATGATGCCGAATTTAGTGACGATCGAAAATTTATCGTTATTAATATTCGATTTGGAGTTGAGGTGATGGATGTCGAGAAAGAGAGGACACATTCGTTTGATGTGACGTATGTTCCAGGATTTGAAATGCAAAAATGTGAGAAAAATTAATTTGCTTGGGTGGGTAGGTGGTTGGTTGGGAGGTGGTGCCGAATGCAGACTACAAGCCGATAATGTGAGGAATCATGAGGCGATTCATTTTGCGGGGGGGGGGAGTATTTTGTGCTTTATGGTCTTTGTGTGTTCGGCGAGTGGCAAGGAACCGGAGAGGGTCTTGAGGGATGATTGTCATTTGTCGTTTGTGATCCCCAATGGCCTTGAGTATGTCGACGTTGGGCACACCATCGCATTAGGGAAAGATGAGTGCTACATACCGTTTCTATATACGGGGAAGCTTCGGCTTAAACGAACTGGGCCTATGCGGTAATCCCCCCGCAGAACCGGCGGGATCAGAAGTAGAATTTTCTCGTTGAGGGAGTTCTACAGAATGAAGAAGTC